>NZ_CP085839.1:2838280-3153644 GCF_020715565.1 Nocardioides sp. Kera G14
CGGGTCTCGATGGAGTTCGAGAACGACGACGTCGCCAAGCACAACGCCGACGCCCGTGCCACGCTCGCCTCAGGGGATGCGCCCGGACAGGGCGGCAGCTTCCGCGACCGCTTCACGCTCGGCCGGGTCGAGGCGCACGGCTCCCGCGTCACCATGGACCTGAAGCCGAAGAAGGGCCAGTCGGTCCTGTCCGACCTCTCCAGCGGCCCCGTGTTGTGGGCGTCGTGCTGAGGTCAGCGCGCGAGCCCCAGGATCTCGTCGATCTCGCTCTGGGACAGGTGCTCGTCGGTCTCTGAGGCGGCCACGATCAGGTTGGTGGTGAGCTCCACCTCATGCATCAACTCAGTGTCCTCGAGCGAGGAGTCGAACGACTCGGTCACGGGGACCTGTCTACCCCATTCCGACGGTGCGCAAACACCGAACGGAGGGACAACAGGAGGAAATGCCAAAGGCCGGTGCCCCCGTGGGGACACCGGCCTTCGTCGTCTCAGATGAGATCAGAGGGCGCGAACGTTCTCCGCCTGCGGACCCTTCGGGCCCTGCGTGACGTCGAACTCGACCTTCTGGTTCTCGTCGAGGGACTTGTAGCCATTGGTCTGGATGGCCGAGTAGTGCACGAAGACGTCGTCGCCGCCGTCCTCCTGCGCAATGAAGCCGAAGCCCTTCTCAGCGTTGAACCACTTAACGGTGCCCTGAGCCATGTGCTCTGTTCTCCTTCGTTTGGGCGAGAGACTGCCAGCTTCGGCAGCCTCACAACTCATGCTGCCTTCGCCAAACGACGGAACTGCACCTGTTGCATGAACGACCCTACCAATGTCGACCCGAATGCAAACCATCCCGGCGAAGGAAATTCACGACGACCGCGTGAAGGTTCTGCAACAGACGTGTGACGGAACGTTCCGCGCACGTCCGCGAGCCACCTCAGTCGCGCGAGTCCTCCGAGTAATCCGACCAGACGCCGTAGTCGACGTCCTGCTCGCTCTCTACAGGATGCTCACTTCCGCCGTGCAACTCGCGCGCCAAGGCACCGAAGTCGGTGTCCTGAGTGCGGTACTTGAGGTCGCGTGCGACCTTCGTCTGCTTGGCTTTCGCTCGGCCGCGCCCCATAGGGTCAGCCCCCTCGCACGTAGGCCGGGGCCACAGGCTCCCGGACGATCACAGTATTTTCGTGAGGCCCACGGTACCTGTTCGGATGCCACCAACGCACACCGACGTCCGAATCTGTGTTCGCCTCTGGCGAAAGTAACGCTCGAACGTGTTCTACATCACAAAGAACTACCAGCCGGCGTGCTGGCCGGTGAGCGTCACGCGGCCCTCGAGGCCGTTCGAGGCCGTCGTGACCTCGCCCGCGACCCAGGCGTCGATACCGCTCTCCTTGAGTACGCCGAGCGCCTGCTCGACCGCCTCGGGCGCGGTCAGCGCGACCATGCCGACACCCATGTTGAGCGTCGCCTCGATGTCCGGCTGCGGCACGTCGCCGGTGCGGCGGACGAGGTCGAAGATCGCACCCGGGGTCCAGGTGGAGCGGTCGATGGTGACGCTCACGGACGTCGGCAGGACGCGCTCGAGGTTGTTGGCCAGGCCGCCACCGGTGACGTGGCTCATCGCGTGCGTGGCCGTCTCGCGAGCCAGGCGGAGCGAGGGCTTGGTGTAGAGCCGGGTCGGCACGAGGAGCTCCTCGCCGAGGGTCCGGCCGAGCTCGTCGATGTGCTTGTCGAGCGGGATCTGCGCGTTGGTCAGCAGGACGTGCCGCACGAGGCTGTAGCCGTTGGAGTGCAGGCCGCTGGAGGCCATCGCGATCACGACGTCGCCCGACTGCACCTTGTCGGGGCCGAGCATGCCGTCGGCCTCGACCACACCGGTCGTCGCGCCGGCGACGTCGTACTCCCCCGGCTTGAGCAGGCCGGGGTGCTCGGCGATCTCGCCGCCGACGAGGGCCACACCGGCCTCGGCGCAGGCGTCGGCGATGCCGGTGACGATGGCGGTGATCGTCTCGGGAACGACCTTGCCGGTCGCGATGTAGTCGGTCATGAAGAGCGGCTCGGCGCCGCAGACGACGAGGTCGTCGACGACCATGCCGACCAGGTCGAAGCCGATCGTGTCGTGGAGGTCGAGGGCCTGCGCGATCGCGACCTTGGTGCCGACGCCGTCGGTGCTGGTCGCCAGGACCGGCTTGTCAAAGCGCTTGAGCGCGCTGGCGTCGAAGAGGCCGGCGAAGCCGCCCAGGCCGCCGATGACCTCAGGCCGCCGGGTCTTCGCGACAGCCGCCTTGAACATCTCGATCGCCGCATCCGCGGCGTGGATGTCGACACCGGCTTGGGCGTAGGCATTCGTCACTGGCTGGGCCTTTCGTCGATCGAGTAGCGCGCAGCGCGTATCGAGATCACGGGTTGTTGAGGACGGGAAGGGCCTTGCCCATCGTCGGGGACTGGAGCGAGACCTCGAGCAGGTGCTTGCCGAGCTGGCTCTCGTCGGGCAGCGGGACGGGGTACTCGCCGGTGAAGCAGGCGGCACACAGCGACGACTTCGGCTGCCGGGTCGAGTCGACCATGCCCTGCAGGGAGATGTAGCCCAGCGAGTCGGCGCCGATCGAGGAGGCGATCTCGTCGACCTCGAGGCCGTTGGCGATCAGCTCGGCCCGGGTGGCGAAGTCGATCCCGTAGAAGCACGGCCACTTCACCGGAGGTGACGAGATCCGGACGTGGACCTCGGCGGCACCGGCCTCGCGCAGCATCCGGATCTGGGCACGCTGGGTGTTGCCGCGGACGATCGAGTCGTCGACCACGACGATGCGCTTGCCGCGGATCATGTGCTCGAGCGCGTTGAGCTTGAGTCGGATGCCCAGCTGGCGGAGGGTCTGCGAGGGCTGGATGAACGTGCGGCCGACGTACGAGTTCTTGACGAAGCCCTGCCCGAACGGGATGCCGGACTCCTCGGCGTACCCGGTGGCGGCGGGGGTGCCGGACTCAGGGACCGGGATGACCAGGTCGGCGTCGACCGGGAACTCACGGGCGAGCTGGCGGCCCATCTCGACGCGGGCCTCGTGGACGCCGCGGCCGGCGATGTCCGCGTCGGGGCGGGCGAGGTAGACGTACTCGAAGACGCAGCCCTTGCGGTCGGGCTGGGCGAACTTGCGCGAGCGCAGACCGTCGGAGTTGATCACGATCAGCTCGCCGGGCTCGACCTCGCGGACGACGCTGGCACCGATGGTCGCGAGGGCGGCGTCCTCGGAGGCGACGACCCAGCCGTTGTCGAGTCGGCCGAGGACGAGCGGCCGGATGCCGTGGGGGTCTCGGGCGGCGTACAGCGTGTCCTCGTCCATCCAGACGAGGCAGTAGGCGCCGCGGATCTGCGGGAGCAGCGCCATCGCGCGCTCCTCGACGGACTCGTCGGGGTGGTGCGCGAGGAGCTCGGTGAGGAGGCTGGTGTCGTTGGTGGAAACGGCGCCGGCTCCGTTGGAGCGCTGCATCTCCAGCTCGTCAGCGGGCGAGGGCAGCAGGTCGACCATCTCGCGCAGCTCGTGCGTGTTGACGATGTTGCCGTTGTGGCCGAGCGCGATCGAGCCGTGCGAGCTCGGGCGGAAGGTCGGCTGGGCGTTCTGCCAGGTGCTGGCTCCGGTGGTGGAGTAGCGCGCGTGACCCACGGCCATGTGGCCCTTGAGCGAGTCCAGCGTGGTCTCGTCGAAGACCTGGGAGACCAGGCCCATGTCCTTGTAGACGAGGATCTGTCGGCCGTTGCTCACCGCGATGCCAGCGGACTCCTGACCACGGTGCTGCAGGCTGTAGAGCCCGAAGTACGTCAGCTTGGAGACCTCTTCGCCCGGCGCCCATACGCCGAATACGCCGCACACGTCGATTAGTCTACGGTCGCCGCCGGGATACACCGATTCCACAGGCAAGACCCACCGAACCCCAAGGTGCCCCGTGCCCGACCTGTTGCCGCGTCTCCCGGCCACGCCCTACGTCACCCCGCCTGCGACGTCCTCCTGGCCGGACGAGCTGACCCGGATGTCGCTCAAGGTCTTCGTCGACGGGCTGATCGAGTTCGCCGGCTTCGGGATGGCCGTCGTCTCGGTGCTGCGCGAGGACGGCGCCCTGCACGCGGCCGCCGTCGGCGGTGCGACTCCCGAGGAGGAGGGCGAGATCCGGACGCTGCGGACGCCCTTCACCACCGTGCTGGACGCGCTCCGCGGCGGCGAGCAGTGGGGCCGCTTCACGTTCGTCTCGGGCGCGGAGACCGAGGGAGGTGAGGACTGGGGGTGGATCCCTCCGATCGACGCCAGCCCGGACCCCGAAGCCTGGCACCCGCTCGACGTCCTGCTCGCCCTTCTGTACGACGACGCCGGCACACCGATCGGCACCCTCAGCCTCGACCTTCCGCTCGACGGGCGGCGTCCGGGGCAGGCGACGCGGGACCTGCTCAACCGCTATGCGGAGCAGGCGAGCCGGGCGATCGTGGCGGCCATCGAGCGCCGCCGGCACACCGAGCAGGCGCGTCTCGCGCAGGCCGCGCGGGTGCTGGTCAACGAGGCGACCGTCAGCGCTCCGCTCGAGGACGACTTCGAGTCGCTGTCGGGGCGACTGATGCGCCTCTTCGACCTCACCGCCGTGTGGATCACCATCCACGACCGTGACGGCGGTCCGGTGACGTTCCTGAACCACGGGCGGATCGCCCCGATCCCCCACCAGTTGGTCGCGCAGCGCTCCGAGGAGACCGGGCGGATGCTGTGGGAGCTCCAGCAGACACTGGTCGTCTCCGCGGAGCAGCGGGCCGGCGACGTACCGGCGGAGGTGTGGGAGCGGATCCAGGGCTATCTCGACGCGATGGGCGCCGGGTCGTTCATGGCGGCGCCGATCGGGGTCGGGGACGAGTCGCTCGGGCAGATCACGCTGATCCGGGACAGTCGCACGCAGCTGTGGTCGGAGGTCGAGCAGGTCGCGCTGCAGGAGATCTGTCGCGATCTCGGCCGGGTGCTGATCAACGCCCACCTCGCGCAGGAGCAGCAGATGCTCGCCCGGGAGCTCGGTGAGCTCGACATGCTCCGCTCGACACTGGTCCGGACGGTCGCGCACGAGCTGAAGAACCCGCTGACGATCATCGGCGGTAACCTCGAGCTGCTCGAGATGGGCGGGCTCGAGCCCCCCGAGGCCGACTCCGCGGTGACGCGGATGCAGGCGGCGAGCCAGCGGATGGCCCGGATCGTCGATGACCTGACCACCCTCACCCAGGCCTCCGGTGAGCACGCCCTCTCCCGGCCGAACGACCTCGGCCTGATGGTGCGCGAGGCGTGCTACCTCGTGAACCCGCGCGGGCAGGGCCTGCGGCTGCGCGTCAGGACGCCCTCCGCGCCGGTGCTGGTGGCCGGGGACACCGGCTCGCTCGACCGGCTGGTGGTCAACCTGATCAGCAACGCGGTGAAGTACACCGACACCGGTGGTCTGGTCGAGGTCACGCTGCGGACCGAGGCCGACTCGGCCGAGTTCACCGTGCGCGACACCGGGATCGGCATCCCGGCCGAGGACCAGAGGCGGCTCTTCCACGAGTTCTTCCGCGGGACCAACGCGCGTGATCGCCCCGGCACCGGTCTCGGGCTGACGATCGCGGCACGCATCGTCCGCCGGATCGGCGGCACGATCGAGGTCGAGTCGGAGGTCGGCGTCGGCAGCACCTTCCGGGTCGGGCTGCCGCTGTACACGCATCCCGATGACACCCACCCCGACGGGCAGCTCGATGGTTGACCGGCATCCGCTGCTGAAGGTCCACACCGGACTGCTGCCGTTCCTCCAGTTCACCGCGGATGCGGTGGCGGAACTGCTCGGTTTCCAGCAGTGCGTCATCAGCCTGCGCGACGGCGACCGCATGGTCGTGATGGCCACGGCGGGTGATCCGCCCGACGACGGGCTCGGGCTTCGCCCGCTCGAGCTCCCGCTGTGGGACGAGTCGCACGAGACGGTCGGCATGCTCACCGCCGTGATGCCTGCCGGAACGCCGACCCCCGCCCAGGTCGACCTGGTCCGCCGATACGCCGCCCAGGCCGGGACGGCCATCCGCGTCTCGTTGGGCCTACGGGACGACCTGCGGCAGATCCGGGTGTCGGACAACAGCCGCGCCGCCGTACGGGCCCTCGCCAACGCTGACGACCTGGATGCGGAGTGGCCGCGGGTGCTGAGCCAGGTCGCGGAGGCCTACGAGGCGGACGAGGTCTTCGTGCACAGCGTGAGGGCGGACGGCGGGTGGCGGATCGCCACGACCCATGCCGCGGCGATCGACGTGCCGGCGGCCCTCGACCACCTGACGGCCCGCGGGCGAGCTGCCTGGGCGCGCGGGGAGGTGCAGGTCATCAGCCCGGCGACCGTAGCCGCAGCGGGCTTCGGCGGCGACGTCGAGGCGCTGATCCTGAGCTGGTTCGAACGGGGCGGGGTGGGCTCGGTCCTGCTCGTCCCCATCGGCGCCGGTGAGGAGCTCCTCGGCACTCTCGTGATCAGCCGACGCGCGGGCGCCCACGAGTGGAGCGAGACCGAGCTGCAGGGGGCGACCGCCCTGGGGGCCGACCTCGGCCTCGTCATCCTCACCCGGCGGACACTCGATCAGCAGGCGAAGTTCGTCGCCGAACTACAGGCGATCGACGCCTATCAGGACCAGCTGGTGAGCACGGTGACGACGATGCTCCGCGCACCGCTCGGCCGGATCCAGAGCCAGCTCGAGACGCTCCCGGTCACGCCGGATGCCGACGAGGTCTCCGGCATCGACCAGGACGTGCAGGAGATGAACCAGCTCGTCGACGATCTGCTCTTCTTCTCCCGCGTCACCGACCCTCGGCGTTCGCGCGAGGTCGAGACGGTCAACCTCACCTCCGTCGCGCGGCGGGCCGTCGACCTGATCGCCCCGATGGCCGAGCGCGACGGGCTCGCCCTGACCGTGCGCGTGCACGGCGTCGATCCCCTGGTGAGCGGCGACGAGTCCGAGTTGACCCGGATGCTGCTCAACGTCGTCTCCAACGCCGTGCGCTTCACTCCTGCCGGTTCGGCGGCCGTCACCGTCGCCCGCGGTGCGGCGGAGGCCGAGATCACGATCCGCGACACCGGCATCGGGATTCCGGTCGAGGACCAGTCGCGTGTCTTCGACGAGTTCCACCGAGGCGGCAACGCCCTGGGCCTGCCTGGCTCCGGGCTCGGCCTGCCGATCGCCTCGCGCATCGCCGCGCGTCACGGCGGCCGGGTGATGCTCGCCTCCGAGCTCGGCGTGGGCACCACCGTGCGGATCAACCTGCCGCTCGCGCCCTGAGCCCGCGGGTGAATGGTTCCGGCAGCGATGGCTGCCGGAACCATTCACCCGCGGACTCAGCTCAGGGGCAGGTACGCCGACAGGTCGGTGCGCTCACCGCTGGCCCGCACCGCGGGGCCGGTGTCGGACCAGTCCAGCTCGCCGGTGGCAACGCGGATCCACGTGATCGCATCGGTCTCGATGACCGCCGGAGGGGTGCCACGCGTGTGCCTGACCCCCTCGATGCACTGGATGGCGGCGTACGGGGGGACGCGGACCTCGACGCTACGGCCGGGTGCGCGGGACTCGAGGAGGGCGAGGAAGTGCTTGGTCAGCAGCTTGAGATCGGCCCTCTCCGCAGCGTCGGCGCGGAAGCGGGTGAGGGCCTCCGTGACGGCCCCCGGATCGGCGGGCTTGAGGCGGGCAGGCACCCGTCAAGCCTGCCATGTGGCCTGACTAGGCTTGTCCGCATGCTGAGCACCGACGAGCTGAAGTCCCGCATCCAGGCCGCTCTGCCGGGAGTCCTCGAGGACCTCAAGGCGCTGGTGCGGATCCAGTCCGTCTCAGCCGACCCCGAGCGGCTGACCGAGGTCGAGAAGTCGGCCTCAGCCACCCTCGAGCTCTTCCGCGCCGAGGGTGTGGAGGCCCGGATCGTGCGTGCCTTCGACGGCGCCCCGCCGGCAATCATCGGCTCCAAGCAGGGCCCCGCCGGCGCCCCGACGGTGCTGCTCTACGCCCACCACGACGTCCAGCCGGAGAACGACCCGGCCGACTGGGACTCCGCCCCCTTCGAGCCGACCGAGCGCGACGGGCGGCTCTACGGCCGCGGTGCCGCCGACGACAAGGCAGGCGTCCTCACCCACGTCGCTGCACTGCGGGTCCTGGGTGACGACCTGCCCGTGACCGTGCGGCTCTTCATCGAGGGCGAGGAGGAGGTCGCCTCGGCGACACTCCCCCAGCTGCTCGCGCAGTACCAGGAGGAGCTGCGCGCCGACGTCATCGTGATCGCCGACTCCGGCAACTGGGACATCGGCGTGCCCGCCCTCACCACCTCGCTCCGTGGCCTGATCCGCGTCGATGTCTCGGTCTCCACCCTGGACCACGCCGTGCACTCCGGCATGTGGGGCGGTCTCGCGCCCGACGGCCTCATGGCTCTCGTCCGACTCCTCAATTCGCTGTGGAACGAGGACGGCTCGCCCGCCGTCTCCGGGCTCGTGTCGGGCCCGGCCGCGCCGGTCGACTATCCCGAGGAGCGGCTGCGGGCGGAGTCCGGTGCGCTGCCCGGCCTGGAGTGGATCGGCACCGGCTCGGCGGTCGAGCGGATGTGGACCCAGCCGGCCATCACGGTCACCGGCCTCGACGCCCCGAAGGTCGCTGGTGCGTCCAACACGCTCGTCCCCTCCGCACGAGCCCGCGTGACGATCCGGATCGCGCCGGGCGACACGTCGGCCAACGCGGTGGCTGCGCTCCAGGCCCATCTGGAGAAGCACCTGCCGTGGGGCGCCTCGCTCTCCACCACCGTCGTCGACGCGGGCGAGCCGATCGCGCTGAAGGCCGAGGGGCCAGCGTACGACGCCGCGCGCTCCGCCTTCACCGAGGCCTGGGACGGCACGGCCCCGATCGACATGGGCGTCGGCGGCTCGATCCCGTTCATCGCGGAGTTCCTCGAGGCGTTCCCAGAGGCGTCGGTCCTCGTCACCGGCGTCGAGGACCCCGACACCCGTGCCCACGGCCCGAACGAGGGCCTGCACCTCGCGGAGTTCGAGCGGGTGCTGCTCGCCGAAGCGCTGCTGCTGCGCAACCTCGGCTCCTGAGGACGCTGGGGTGAATGATCCGGGCACCCCTGGGTGCGGGATCCATTCACCTCACTCCGGCGTGCTGAAGCCCTGGACGCGCGTCGGCTCCGGGACGTCCGCCAGGACATCGGGATAGGGCTGGATGAGCTGGTAGACGGAGTACGTCGACCGCTCGGCGTCCGTCTCGCGGGCCCGGCGCCGCCACGCCTCCACGAGGTCGGCGAGCTCGCGGGTCATCGTCATCATCTCCTCGACGGTGAGCCGGACGGCCTCCTCCGTGATGACCCGCTCGACGTCCTTCTCCTCGGTGTCCGCGTAGGCCGACTCGACCAGCATGTGACCACGGGCACTCGCGCTGCGGCGGAAGACCTCCACCGCAGCCGCACCGCCAGGCTGGCTGAGCACGTCCTTCGTGCGGAAGCTGATGCCGGACTCGTCGGCCAGGCGCCAGACCCGGTCGCGCCTGTCGCGCGCCTCCTCAGGGGCCTCCTCGACGAGTCCGTACTTCGCCAGTTGCCGGAGGTGGAAGCTGGCCTGGTTGGCGGGGATGTCGAGGGCCTGCGCGAGGTCGGCGGCGCGACTCGTCCCGGCTGCACCGAGCTCCGCGAGGATGCGGTTGCGGGTCGGGTGCGCGATCGCGCGGAGGATGCGCGGGTCGTCGTACGTCGTCACAGGACTCATCCTAAAGGAATCCGCACGCTGTATTGCGCAACATCTCTTGCGCAACCTATGGTGCGGGATATGGCCGGTTTCCGGGAGCTCGCTCGCAACCACGACTTCAGCGTGCTCTGGATCGGGCAGACGGTCTCCGAGCTCGGGGCGCGGATGAGCAGCTTCGTCTTCCCGATCATCGGTTTCGCGCTGACCGGCAGCGCCTTCTGGGCGGCGAGCGTGGAGGCGGTCCATCTCCTCGGCATCGTCGGCATGCTGCTGCCCGGTGGTCTCTGGGCCGACCGCCTCGATCGCGCACGGCTGATGCGGACCTCCACCCTGCTGGGCTTTGCGGCGTACGCCTCGGTGACCGTCGCAGGAGTCTCGGGTCACCTCACCACGCCGCACCTGCTCGTCGCCGCACTGGCGGCGGGCGTGGCGACCGGCCTGTTCGAGCCCGCTGAGTCCTCGGCGATCCGATCGCTCGTCAGCGATGAGGAGTTGCCGACGGCGTACAGCCAGATGCAGGCGCGCGAGCACATCGCCTCCCTGCTCGGCGGTCCGATCGGAGGGGTGCTCTACGGCGTCGCCCGGTGGCTGCCGTTCCTCGCCGACGCGCTCTCCTACGCCTTCATGTGGGTGCTGCTGCACCGGCTGCGGACTCCCCTGCCGGGCCTCGCCACAGGAACCTCGGGGCCGCTGCAGGACGTCGCCGAGGGGCTGCGCTTCAGCTGGTCGACGCCGTTCTTCCGCGTCCTCATGGTGTGGGCGCCGCTGATGAACCTGGTCGCCAACGCCGTTGCCCTGCTGGCGATCCTCCGTCTCGTGCAGGCCGGGACGGCGCCTGCGACCATCGCGCTCGTCGAGGTTGCGGCGGGGGTCGCCGGCATCCTCGGTGCGGTCATCGCGCCGTGGCTGATCGAGCGGATCCCGACGGGGATGCTCTCCGTCGTGCTCGCGTGGTTCTCGGTGCCGCTGCTCGTGCCGCTGGCCTTCTGGAACTCGCCGATCGTCGTCGGGGCCATGCTCGTGCTGGTGCTGCTGGTGAACCCCGCCGGCAATGCCGGGATCGGTGCCTACCGGACCGCGATCACGCCACGCGAGCTGCTCGGGCGGACGCGGTCGGCGATGCAGTTCGTCTCGATGTCCGCGATGCCGCTCGCGCCCCTGGTTGCCGGTGGGCTGTTGACGCACTTCGGCGGACGGGACTCGGTGCTGGTGATGGCGCTGCTGCTCGTCGGGGTCGCCCTCATCCCCACCCTGTCGACCTCCGTGAGGTCGGTGCCGCGGCCGGCGGTCTGGCGCGTCGAAAGGATGGCGGCCTAGGTTCGGTGGCATGGCCACGAAACTGAACCCGTACCTCTCCTTCACCAACACCGCGCGCGACGCGATGGAGTTCTACAAGTCCATCTTCGGCGGCGAGCTCAACGTCTTCACCTTCGGCGACATGGGCGCCGAGGACGAGACCGCGACCCTCGTCATGCACGCCTCGCTCGTCACGCCGAGCGGCTACACGCTCTTCGCCTCCGACACCCCGCCGGGCATGACGACCACGCCCGGCTCCAACATCACCATCTCGCTCTCCGGCCCACTCGCCGACGAGGCGGAGCTCCGCGGCTACTGGGACGCACTCGCCGCCGACGGCACCGTGCACATGACGCTGGAGAAGCAGGTCTGGGGTGACATCTTCGGCCAGCTCGTGGACCAGTACGGCATCCCGTGGATGGTCAACATCGGCCAGGAGTGACCCTCCTCGTCGCCACCCCTCACTTAACTGCTGGTCAACGCTCGCCCGAGGCCCTCTCGAGGGCTCGTTGACCAGCAGTTAAGCCCACGCGAGCGGCCCGAGGCCCAACTTTCGCTCGAACTCCCGGCGCCCGGCTCCTCGGTGAAGGCTTGCGGTCAGGAGATGGACCCACGGCCAGGGATCGAGACTCCGACCCAGCACCGCCTCGATCGGCCGCAGGACCTCCTGCGGGGAGTCGAGCAGATCCCTCGAGACATAGGCCCGCCGCGGACGATCGAGGTCCGCAAGCTGCCGGTCGCGCACCAGGTCCTTCCGCTGTACCTCGGCAGCGCGGTGCTGTGCGCCGTCGTACTCCTGGATCTGCCCGGTCGCGTCGACCACAAGATCCGCTCGGGCAACGAACCGGCCGAACTCGTCGAGGATCTCGACCTGGGGCGTGACGCTCAGGCCTGCCGAGACATGCAGCAACCGCAGCCTCGTCTCCCACGGTGACTCCGATCTCGCGTCCGCAAGGGCCAACGCCTCGCGGAAGCGGACCACGCCGCGACGCTTCCGGCGGCCGATCCCCTCCAACTCCGCCCTCGTGCACAGCTCGAAGTGGAGGGCAGCGTCGATCAGGATCACCGCGTCGAGCAGACCGAGGTAGCGGCAACAACAGACCAACGTCTCCCCGATCGTGACGATCCGGACACCGTCCACATCCACTGAGGCCGGCGCCACAGGATGGCGAATGACCAGGAGTCCGTCGCGAACCGGAGTGGTCTCATACTGGCGACGGGCCAAGGCAGTCATGACTGGCATGTCGGTCGGCAGGCGGGGCGTCCACAGCCCATGCGCCTGGGCGGCTGACAACCCGGTGAACGCGGCGCCCTCGGGCAGCACCGGTTGCCAGGCACGCATGACCGCCAACGCCGTGGCCTGCTCCACTGACTTAACTGCTGGTGAAGACCGTCTCGGGCGCTTCCCCGAGGCCGATTGACCAGCAGTTAACGGCTGCGGGTCGACGTACGGCGGCGGCTGGATCCAGACGCCGCGGCTCGGATGGAGGGCTGTTGGATGCACGACGGGGAGGCTCGCACCGTCGGGGAGTAGTGCGACCAGCCTCCGCGCCGGGTTGTGGAGTGCCGCGCCCTGGCTGTTCGTCGGACACGCACGACGGTCCGGTTTGGGACTGACGTGACGTGTCTGGCACGACCGCTCGCTTAACTGCTGGTCAACCGGTCCCGGAAACCGTCAGGAGCGACCGTTGACCAGCAGTTAAAAGCGCGGGGGTCAGTGCTGGATCGCGACGACGGTGGTGTCGCCGTCGAGGGCCTGAGGCAGGGTGGCCTGCCAGGCCTGCTTGAGCTCGGCGACGGGGATCTCGAACTGGCCCTCGAGCGTGAGCGTCTCGCCCGCGGTGATGCCGATCTCGGTGACCGCCACACCAGCAGCGGAGGCGGCGCGGAGGAAGGCCTCGCCGTCGTGCAGGTGCGTGGTCACCATGATCCGGCCGGCGCTCTCGCTGAACAGGGCGAGGAACGGGTCCTCGAAGACCCCGATCTCGGCGCCGACGCCCCGGCCGAAGCTGGCCTCGGCCAACGCCTGGGCGAGGCCGCCGTCGGAGAGGTCGTGGGCGGAGGTGATCAGGTCGCGGGCGTCACGCAACAGCGAGGCGTTGCGCTGCTCGGCGGCGAGGTCCACGCGTGGCGGCAACCCGCCGAGGTGGCCGTGGACGACGTGCGCCCACTCCGAGCCCGAGAGCTCCTCGCGGGTCTCTCCGAGCACGAAGATCCGCTCTCCCTCGGCCACGAAGGCCGACGGGATGCGACGGGTCACGTCATCGATGCGGCCGAGCGTGGCGACGACCGGCGTGGGCAGGATCGCCACGTCGCCCGTCTGGTTGTAGAGCGAGACGTTGCCGCCGGTGACCGGGACGCCCAGCGCGAGGCAGGCGTCCTTCAGGCCGCGGCACGCCTCGGCGAACTGCCACATCACGTCGGGGTCCTCGGGCGAGCCGAAGTTGAGGCAGTCCGAGATGGCGAGCGGCGTCGCCCCGACCGTGGCGACGTTGCGGTAGGACTCCGCGAGCGCGAGCTGCGCGCCGCGGTAGGGGTCGAGCTTCGCGAAGCGGCCGTTGCCATCGGTCGAGAGGGCGACGCCGACCGTGGAGTCCTCCGCGATCCGGATCATGCCGGCCTCGGCACCCTTGGAGAGGATGGTGTTGCCGCGGACGTAGTGGTCGTACTGCTGGGTGATCCACGTCTTGTCACACAGGTTCGGCGAGGCCACGAGCTGCAGCCAAGTGGCGCGGAGCTCCTCAGTCGTCGAGGGGCGAGCCAGGGCCTCGGCCGCATCGGCCTGCAGCGCGTCCTGCCACTCGGGGCGCGCGAAGGGACGCTCGTAGACGGGGCCCTCGTGGGCGACGGTCCGCGGGTCGACGTCGACGATCGTCTCGCCGTGGTGGTCGATCACCAGCCGGCCGTCCTCGGTCACCTCACCGATGGTCGCGGCCTCGACGTCCCACTTCGCGCAGATGGCGTAGAAGGTCGCCTCGTCCTCCGGCGCGATGACCGCCATCATCCGCTCCTGCGACTCGCTCATGAGGATCTCCTCGGGAGTCAGCGTCGAGTCGCGCAGCGGCACCCGCTCGAGGTGCACGTGCATGCCGCCGTCACCGGCCGCGGCCAGCTCCGAGGTGGCGCACGAGATGCCAGCGGCGCCGAAGTCCTGGATGCCGCGCACGATGCCGCTCGCGAAGAGCTCGAGCGTGCACTCGATGAGCAGCTTCTCCATGAACGGGTCGCCGACCTGCACCGACGGGCGCTTCGCGGGGCCGTCCTCGTCGAACTCGACACTCGCGAGGATGGAGGCACCGCCGATGCCGTCGCCACCCGTCCGGGCGCCGTACATGATGACGAGGTTGCCTGCGCCGGAGGCCTTGGCCAGGTGCAGGTCCTCGTGCCTCAGTACGCCGACGGCCAGCGCATTGACCAGCGGATTGCCGAGATAGGTCGAGTCGAAGACGACCTCGCCGCCGATGTTCGGCAGGCCGAGGCAGTTGCCGTAACCGCCGACTCCGGCGACGATCCCGGGCAGCACGCGGTGCGTGTCCGGCTCATCCAACGGCCCGAACCTCAACGGATCCATGACCGCGACCGGCCGCGCGCCCATGGCGAGGATGTCGCGGACGATGCCGCCCACGCCGGTCGCGGCGCCCTGGTAGGGCTCGACGTACGACGGGTGGTTGTGCGACTCGACCTTGAAGGTCACGGCGTAGCCGTCACCGATGTCGATCACGCCGGCGTTCTCGCCGATACCCGCGAGCAGCGGGCCGGCGGGGGTCTCCTGCGGCACCTCACCGAACTGCTTGAGGTGCACCTTGGAGGACTTGTAGGAGCAGTGCTCGGACCACATCACCGAGTACATCGCGAGCTCGGCGCCGGTGGGACGACGGCCGAGGATCTCGCGGATCCTGGCGTACTCGTCCTCCTTCAGCCCCAGCTCTGCCCACGGCAGTGCCTTGTCAGGGTCACCGGCGGCGACGGAGACGGTGTCGAGGGCAGCGATCTGAGCCGAGGTCACGGCCGTCAATCTACCGGCGCGCAGGCTCAGAGAGTTACTTGAGCAGACCGTCTGCGAGCACGGCGATCAGCGGACGCACCGCATCCTCGCTGAGCTCGCTGTTGTCGACGACCGCGGCGATCCCGCCGACGAGTCGCACCAGCTCCATCGCATCGACGTCCGAGCGCAGGCTGCCGAGGCCCTCGATGACGCGCTCGTTGGCGTGGAGGTAGGTCCGGCACTTCATCGCGTACGGCGACTCCTCGTCACCCATCGCGGCGGTGATGCGCCATGCCGCGCCCTTGTGGGCGGTCAGGAAGTCGACGTACGACCGGAGCCAGGCGATCAGGCGATCACGGTCGGTGCCCTCGATCGCCAGCGCCGCGTCGGCCGCACCGTTGACCGTCTCGGCCCACCGGGCCGTGGCGGCCTCATAGAGCTCGTCCTTGGTCTTGAAGTGCCGGTAGAGCGTGCCTGCGCCGACGCCGGCCGCCTTCGCGATCTCGTCCATCGAGGTGGCGTCGATGCCCTTCTCGCGGATGAGCGTGCGACCCGCCTCGATGATCTTGTCGCGGTTGCGCTGCGCGTCGGCGCGCAGCGGACGAGGCGCCTGCGTGTCAGCGCTCACAGTCATGGGTTCCTCCAGCACCGTTGCAAAGCGGAGACCGTCTCCATATAGTTCTAACCGGAGCATCTCTCCACATCAGTCTACGTCGGCGCGGCGCTCATGCAACTCATGGACGCACGGCGCGCCAGAACAGGACATCCCTCATGACCACCACCTCCATGCCCCCTGCCTCCACGGCGACCGCGGCACCCCGCACCCAGTCGCCCCTCGGCCTCTACATCGTGCTGCTCGCGCAGCTCATGATCGTCCTCGACGCCACCATCGTGAACGTCGCGCTCCCGCACATCGCCACCCTCGGCTTCGGCCCGGCGTCCCTCTCGTGGGTGCTCAACGCCTACACCCTCGCCTTCGGCGGCCTGCTGCTCCTCGGCGGCCGACTCGGCGACGTGCTCGGCCGTCGCCGGATCTTCCTCACCGGCGTCGCCGTCTTCACCGTCTTCTCGTTCGTCGGCGGGCTTGCCGCTGACCCGACCATGCTGGTCGCGGCCCGGGCCCTGCAGGGCGTCGGCGCCGCACTGGCCGCCCCGAGCGTGCTCGCACTGATCACCACGAACGCTCCCGACGAGGCCGCCCGCAACCGGGCACTCTCCGCCTTCGCTGCCGTCTCCTCGGGTGGCGGCGGTCTCGGCCTCATCCTCGGCGGCGTCCTCACCGAGGCCATCTCGTGGCGCTGGACGCTCTTCGTCAACGTGCCGATCGGCATCGCGGTGATCCTCGGCGTCTCCCGGCTCGTCGCGGAGACCCCGCGCCGCCACGGGAAGTTCGACCTCGTCGGTGCCATCACCGCCACGGGCGGCGCGGTCTCCTTGGTCTACGCGCTGGTCAACGCCCCCGACTGGGGCTGGGGCGACGCCCGCACCATCGGGCTGATCGTCATCTCGATCCTGCTCTTCACGGGCCTGGTCCTCACCGAGCAGCGCCACCCACACCCGCTGCTGCGCCTCGGCCTGCTGCGCAACCAGGCGCGGGTGGCGGCCCTCGTGACCGCGGCAGCGATGTTCGGCTCGATGCTGGGCATGTTCTATCTCACCGTCCAGTTCCTCGAGGACCAGATCGGCCTCTCCGCGCTGCAGGCGGGCCTGGGCTTCCTCCCCTGGCCACTGTCGATCTTCACCCTCTCCCGCGTGATGCCTCGCCTGGTCGCGCGCTTCGGTGCAGGACGGCTGATGGCCACCGGCGTGGCCCTCCTCGTCCTCGCCTTCGCCCATCTCGCGACCCTGGGCACGCATGCCGGCTACTGGTTCGTGATGCCGTCGCTCCTTGTCGGTGGCATCGGCATCGGGCTGTCGTTCATGCCGGTCACCGCGACCGTGCTCCGCGGCGTCGAGCCCGAGCACGCCGGCTCGGCCTCGGGCCTGCTGCAGACGATGCAGCAGCTCGGTGGCGCCATCGGGTTCGCCATCGTGACCAGCGTCTTCGCCGCGCACGCGAGCCTTGGCGAGAGCGGCTTCGTCCACGGAGCCCGCGCGGGCTTCTGGACGGCAGCCATCCTGGCTGGGCTGGGCTGCCTGTCGGCCCTCACCCTGGTCGTACGTCGACCGGCGGCCGTCCCGGACGCCGCCTGACCCCAGCGGGCGACCGCCCGAGGCCACACCCAGGTCACAGGTCCCGCACTCTCGCGGGCCTGTGACCTGTGTGACTTCTGAGGTTAAAGTCATGTCATGTCACCGCGCCTCGCCCCGCTGCTCCGCGGGGTCCGCAGCCCTCGGACGCCGCTGATCGCCGCCACCATGCTGGCGCTCATGGTCGCCCTGCTCGCGCTGCCGAAGGTGCTCGACCACGACCGCGCCCAGCCCACTGCCGGCAACCCGATCACACCGGGCGTCTACACAGGGCTCGGCTTCGACCAGTGCCAGGCACCGCGCCAGTCCTCCATGGACACGTGGCTCGCGAAGAGCCCCTTCCGCGCAGTGGGCATCTACGTCACCGGCAACGAGCGCGGCTGCCGCACGCAGACCTACCTCACCCCCACCTGGGTCGCGACACAGCTCGCCAAGGGCTGGCACCTGCTGCCCATCGACTTCGGCCCGCAGGCCTCGTGCAACGGTCGCTTCCCCCGCTACAAGGGCGACGTCACGATCAACCCGTCCAGCACCAAGGGCTATGCCGCGGCGATCGCGCAGGGCACGGCCGAGGCCACGAAGGGCATCGCCGAGGCCAAGGCGATCGGCATCGTGCCGGGCAGCACCCTCTTCTACGACCTCGAGGGCTTCACCTACACGAACACCGCCTGCCGCGAGTCCGCACTCCGCTTCGTCTCCGCCTGGTCGGCTCGCGTGAAGGCCCTCGGCTACCGCGCCGGCTTCTACTCCAGCGCCGGCTCCGGCATCAAGATGGTCGAGGCCGCGCGCGTGGCCCACACCGCCGGGATCACGCTCCCCGACGTCCTCTGGCTCGCGCGGTACGACGGCAAGGCCAACACCAGCGCCACCGACTACATCTCGGATGCGGGCTGGCAGGGCAACCGCGTCAAGCAGTTCCAGGGCGGGCACAACGAGACGTACGGCGGCGTGACGATCAACATCGACCGCAACTACCTCAAGCTCACCACCCCGACCGCCGCGCCGAAGCCCGCAGTGGCGAAGCCGACCGCAACCTCCAAGTCGACTGCAGCGTCCTCGGCCTCTGTGGCCGTGGCACCGGAGAAGCACTGCACGTTCGTCTCCGGTGGCGTGAAGGTCGACCTGTCGACGTACCAGCAACTGCGGCGGCCCACGTCGACGTTCACCCCGCGGGCCGCAGCGGTGAGGGCACTGACCTGCCTGCTGCGCGAGCGGACGAAGTACCGTGGCCCGGTCGGCCCGACGTACAGCGCGAAAGTCCAGGCGTTCGTGCGGCTCTGGCGCACGCAGCACCATCTCGCCGCCAACGCACGGTGGACGACCACGCAGTGGATGTGGCTGCTCGCCAAGGGCCCGAAGGTGACGCTCACCGCGAAGTCCACCGGCACCCGCGTCCGCGACCTGCAGCGCGCCCTCAACGCCTCGGCACCGACCGTGCGTCTGGCGGTGACGGGCTCCTTCGACAGCCGCACCCTCGCCGCGGTCAAGGCGTGGCGCAAGCGCGCGGGGGTCTCGCGCGGTGACTTCGGCCCGGTGCAGTGGAAGGCCCTCGCGGCCGGTCGTCGCTGAGTCCGGTGCACCAACCACTCCAGTTGCACCGTGTAGCGCCAGCGTCACCTGGTGACCCCGCCGCTACACAGATCGGTTGTCCACAGGCTCCTCGCACGCGGGTTGTCGCGCCTCCCGACCTTTGGTGAGGTTCGACCATGGAGCCAGAGCTCGTCCCGATCTTCAAGCAACAGCTCGAGTTCGAGCGCACCCGGCAGTCCGGCGTGCTCACGTGGGCACAGCTCCTCGGCGGCGGCTGGACCCGATCCGAAGTTCGTCGAGCCGTACGTCGACGGGATCTGGTCCGCGTGTATCCGCGCGTCTACGTCGACCACACCGGACCTCTCTCGCCGGAACAACGCGCATGGGCAGCTGTGCTCTGGGCCGAGCCCGCGGCACTCTGCTTGGAATCGCTCACCGGCGTCCCCGCTGGGGCGACAACCGTGCATGTCGCAATCGACCGTGCCCGCTCGTTGACGCCTCCGAGTGGTGTGACCGTCCACCGAGTGGCAGGCCTGAACACCATGATCCGGGTCAACACGAGCCCACCGCGTCTCACGCTCGAGGACGATCTGGCCATCAGACTGGCCGCGGCCCGCGACGAGACCGAGATGGTGGGAATGCTTGCCGATACGGTCGGGCGGTTCGGAACCACCGCGGCGGCAGTGCGACGCGCTCTCGAACGACATCCCCGAGTCCCCCGACGGCGCCTCGTCCTCGCCTTGCTCGATGACATCGAGGGCGGGACGGAGTCCGTGCTCGAACACGGCTTCCTGAATCGGGTGGAACGGCCGCACGGCCTTCCCACTCCGACTCGGCAAGCGGTCCGCCGCGATGGCGCGGAGAGGAGGGACCTCGACTACGAGGAGTTCGGGCTAGTCGTCGAACTCGACGGCCGCCTCAACCACGAGTCATGGACGGCAGGGAACCGTGACGCGGGCCGCGACCTCGCCGACGTCGCCGAGGGTGGGACGGTCCTCCGGCTGAGGTGGACCCAAGTCATGGTCCAGTCCTGCGAGACTGCTCGCCTCCTGGCCAGGGCGCTCTGGGCACGCGGGTGGCGGACCGTCCCGACGTCGTGCGGCCCGACCTGCGCGATCCGACCGCCGACCGTGTAGGGCCAGAGTCACCTGGTGACCCTGGAGCTACACAGATCAGGAAAGGACCGACTCCAAGATGCTCGTGAAGAACCCGGCGCCGTCGGTGCCGGAGCCGGTCAGGGCCTCGACCGCGTGCTCGGGGTGGGGCATCAGGCCGACGACGTTGCCGCGCTCGTTGGTGATGCCGGCGATGTCGTTCACCGAGCCGTTCGGGTTGTAGCCGAGGTAGCGCGCGACGACGAGGCCCTCGCCCTCGAGGCGGGCGACCGTCTCGGAGTCGGCGACGTACTGGCCCTCGCCGTTCTTGAGGGGGACGACGATCTCCTGATCCTTCTCGTACGCCGACGTCCAAGCGGTCGAGGTGTTCTCGATCCGCAGGGTCTGGTCACGGCAGACGAACTTGAGGGACTCGTTCATCAGGAGCCCGCCGGGCAGGAGGTGGGACTCGACGAGGATCTGGAAGCCGTTGCAGATGCCGAGCACCGGCATCCCCGCGTTCGCCGACGCGATGACCTCCGTCATGATCGGCGCGAAGCGGCTGATCGCACCGCAGCGGAGGTAGTCGCCGTACGAGAAGCCGCCGGGCAGGATGACGGCGTCGACGTCCTGCAGGTCGTGGTCGCCGTGCCACAGTTTCACGGGCTCGTTGCCCGTCAGCCGGACGGCGCGGGCGGCATCGACGTCGTCGAGCGTGCCCGGGAAGGTGATGACACCGACACGCATGGGGATCAGCCTTCGATCCGCACGGTGAAGTTCTCGATCACCGTGTTGGCCAGGAAGGTCTCGGCGAGCTCGTTGACCTTGGCGAGCGTCGCATCGTCGGCGGACTCGACCTCGAGCTCGAAGCGCTTGCCCTGGCGGACCGACTCCACGCCCGTGAAGCCCAGACGCGGCAGCGCACCGAGCACGGCCTTGCCCTGGGGGTCGAGGATCTCCGGCTTGGGCATGACATCAACTACGACGCGAGGCACGGCGTGATCCTACCGGGCACACTGGGGACCATGAGCAATCCACAGGTGCAAGCGCTCGCCGCTGCGCAGTTCAAGCTCCAGTTCCCCCAGTCCCTGGCCGTGTACGACGACTACGCCGCGGCCCAGAAGACGGTGGACCACCTCTCCGACCACCACTTTCCCGTCGAGAACTGCATGATCGTCGGCACCGACCTCAAGCAGCTCGAACGGATCACGGGTCGCCTCACGACCGGGAAGGTCGCGCTCGCCGGCGCCTTCTCCGGACTCTGGCTCGGCCTCTTCATCGGCATCCTCTTCACGATGTTCACGAGCGGCAGCGTGCTCGGGCAGATCCTCGGCACCATGGTCTTCGGTGCACTCTTCGGGCTGATCTGGGCGCTCGTCGGCTACGCGGCGACGCGCGGGCAGCGCGACTTCTCGTCGGTCACCCAGGTGGTGGCGACCAAGTACGAGGTGCTCGTGGAGCACAAGGTGGCCGCCCAGGCGCGCGAGCTGCTGGCCGGCCTGCCGGGGGCACTGCCGAACCCCTTCGCCTGAGGCGCCCGGGGTCCGGCGGTGCTGCCGGCTACTTCAGCTCGCGCTTGAGGATCTTCCCGGTCGCCGTCATCGGCAGGGCGGGGACGATCTCGACGATGCGCGGGTACTTGTACGCCGCCATGTTCTGCTTCGACCACTCGACGAGCTCCTCGGGCGTGGCCGAGGCACCCGGCTTGAGTACGACGACGGCCTTGACCTCCTCGCCGTGGGACTCGTGGGGCACGCCGATCACGGCGGCCAGCGAGATCGCCGGGTGGGTCAGGAGGACCTCCTCGATCTCACGCGGGTAGACGTTGAAGCCACCGCGGATGATCATCTCCTTGGCCCGGTCGACGATGTAGTACCAGCCGTCCTCGTCGCGCTTGGCGAGGTCGCCGGTGCGGAACCAGCCGTCCTCGTGCAGCACCTCGGCCGTGGCCTCGGGACGGTTGTAGTAGCCCTTGAAGACGTTGTTGCCCTTGACCGCGATCTCGCCGATCGCGTCGGGCGACCACTCGATCTCGTCCCAGCTCGCCGGGTCGATCAGCTTGAGCTGGACGCCGGGGATCTCCTGGCCGATCGAGCCGGCGCGGACCGGCTGGCCGGCCGGGCTGAACGCGGCGACGGGCGAGGTCTCGGAGAGGCCGTAACCCTCCTGGATGATCACGCCGAAGCGCTTCTCGAACTCGCGGTGGATCTCGACCGGCAGCGCGGAGCCACCGGCGGCCGCGACACGGAGGTTCCGGGCGATCTCGGCGACGTCGACCGTCTCGTCGAGCGCGCCCAGTAGGCCCCAGTACATCGTCGGGACCCCCGCGAAGAACGTCACCTTTTCCTTGAGCAGGGTCGCGATCGCGGCGGCCGGCTCGAAGCGCGGCAGGAAGACGATCGTGCCGCCGAACGCGAGGCCACTGTTCTGGATGACGGTCTGGCCGAACGTGTGGAAGAGCGGCAGCACCGCGAGGTAGGTGTCGGGACGCTCGGCGTCGGCGCCGAAGAGCTCCGTGCCGACGAGCGCGTTGTCGCGCAGGTTGCGGTGGCGCAGCTCGGCACCCTTCGGCTGGCCGGTCGTGCCCGACGTGTAGAGGATCACGACGGTGTCGTCCTCGTCGGTCTGGACGGTCTCGAAGGTCGGCGCCTTGCCGGCGACGGCCGCACCGAACGTCTCGGCCCCCTCGATCGGGCTCGGGGCTGCAGGGTCGGCGGTGACGAGGAAGAAGTGCTCGACGGAGTCGGTCTGCTGGAAGGCCAGATGCGCCTCCGCGCCGATCGCCAACTCCGGCGTTCCCTGGAAGGCGAAGACGAACCGGACGTCTGCGTCGTCGTAGTGGTAGGCGAACTCGCGCGACTTGAGCAGCACGTTGAGCGGGACCACCACGCCACCCGCCTTGAGGATGCCGTTGTAGATGACGGTGAAGTACGGCAGGTTCGGGCTGATCAGCGCCACCTTGTCACCGGGCTGGAGGCCACGCTCGACCAGCAGGTTCGCGACCTGGTTGGCCGCCCCGTTGAGCTGCGGGTAGCTGATCCGGGTCTCGCCCATCACGAGCGCGGTGCGTTCGGGATACTTGGCGGCGGAGTCCTCGAGGAGCGAGGCAAGGTTGTACGACGGCACGGGTGTCCTCCAACACGTCATGGGTGGTGTGAGCCACAACATACCGCCCCTGTCTGAGACAGGCGTCGCAGATAGATCGTGACTCGATCAGGTGGTGCGATCAGGCGCGGTTCGATCAGAACGTTGTGCCGGTGAGGCGCTCGTAGGCCTCGACGTACCGCGCGCGGGTGCGCTCGATGATTTCGCTGGGCAGCGCGGGGGGCGGCGCGTCGCTGCCCTTGTCCCAGCCCGACTCCGGCGAGAGCAGCCAGTTTCGGACGATCTGCTTGTCGTACGACGGCTGCGTGCCGCCCGGCACCCACTCATCGAGACTCCAGTAACGCGAGGAGTCAGGGGTGAGGACCTCGTCGGCGAGCACGATCGTCCGGGTTCCGAGGTCGTCGTGGCGCACGCCGAACTCGAACTTCGTGTCGGCGAGGATCAGGCCGACGCCGCGGGCGATCTCGTCGGCGCGTGCGTAGACGTCGAGCGTGAGTTCACGGAGCATCGACGCATCATCTGGGCCGATCTGCTTGGCGACGGCCTCGTAGGAGACGTTCTCGTCATGGTCGCCGAGCTCGGCCTTCGTGGCCGGCGTGAAGATCGGCTTGGGCAGGCGACTGCCGTCGACGAGACCGTGCGGGAGCGGGACCCCGCACACCTCTCCGGTCTGGTCGTAGTCGATCAGGCCCGAGCCCGTGAGGTAACCGCGGGCGACGCACTCGACCGGGAACATCTGGAGCTTCTGCACGATCAGCGCGCGACCTGCGACCTCGGCCGGGACGTCGGTCGAGATGACGTGGTTGGCGACCAGCGGCTCCAGCTGCTCGAACCACCACAGGCTCATCCGCGTGAGGATCTCGCCCTTGTCAGGGATGGTGCTCTCGAGGACGTGGTCGAACGCGCTGATCCGGTCGCTGGCCACCATGAGCAGCTCGCCGGTGTGCGGACCGTCGGTGATCTCGTAGAGGTCGCGGACCTTGCCGGAGTGGAGATGCGTGGCGCCTGCGATGGCCGGGGCTTCCGGGATGTTGAGCACGAGCCTCAGACTATCGGCCGTCGGGCGGTGCCAGAGTTGGCCGCATGTGGAACGACCTCATGCACGTCCAGGTGTCACTGGCCGACAAGGTGCTCCGGACCGTGCTCGTCTACGCCGTGCTCGTGATCATCCTGCGGCTGGTCGGGAAGCGCGATCTGGCGCAGATCAACACCTTCGACCTGGTCGTCATGCTGCTGCTCTCCAACGTCGTGCAGAACGCGATCATCGGCCCGGACAACTCCTTCCTCGGCGGGGCGATCGGCGCCGTCGTACTCGTCGCAGCGAACTCCGTCGTCGTACGACTCATCCGCCGACACAACCGGATCGCCCGCCTTTTCGAGGGTACGCCGACGACGCTGGTGCGCGACGGCGAGTGGGACGACCGCGGGATGGCCGATGAGGGTCTGCGGCGAGCCGACGTCGACGCGGCACTGCGGCGCCAAGGAGCCAACAAGGTCGAGGAGGTGAAGGAGCTGACCATCGAGCCCGGCGGCTCCCTCGTCGCCACGCTCAAGCCGGAGTACGAGAGCGCCACGCAGGCCGACATCGCACGACTGGAGGCCAAGCTCGACCAGCTGCTGCGACGTCTCGATTCCTGAGATCGCCGAATTGTCCACGAGACTGGTGGACATCCTCCGGGTCGCCTTCATGACCCGGATCTGACTCAACGAGGAGCACAGCCCATGTCCGACACCGTCCTCTCCAACACCCCCGGCGGCAACGCCGGCTCGTCCCGGTCGAAGACGCCGTGGATCATCGGCGGCGTCATCGTCGTGATCCTCGCCGCCCTCGTGATCTGGTTGGTCGCGAAGGGTGGCGACGACGACAAGGCAGGCTCCGGCAGCAGCAAGCTCGTCGTTGCGACCGAAGGCACCTACGCCCCGTTCTCCTACCAGGAGAACGGCAAGCTCACCGGCTACGACATCGACGTGGCCAAGGCCGTCGCCAAGAAGGCGGGCCTGACGTTCACCTTCAAGCAGACCCAGTGGGATTCGATCTTCGCCGGCATCGACGCCGGCCGCTTCGACGCCGTCGCCAACGAGGTGACGATCAACGACGACCGCACGGCGAAGTACCTGATGTCGACGCCGTACTCCGTCTCGACCGGTGTCCTCGTCGTGGCCAAGGACAACACCGACATCACGTCCTTCGACGACATCAAGGGCCATACGGCCGCACAGTCGCTGACCAGCAACTGGGCCGACGAGGCCAAGAAGGCCGGCGCCAAGATCCAGCCGGTCAACGAGTGGGCGCTGGCCGCCGACGCGATCGCGACCGGCCGTGTCGACCTCGCGGTCAACGACAAGCTCGCCGTGCTGGACTACCTGAAGAAGAACCCCGACGCGAACATCAAGATCGTCGCCACGTCGCCGGAGACGATGGAGCAGGCCTTCCTGCTGCGCAAGGGCAAGGAGGCGGACCTCGAGAAGATCAACACGGCGCTCGACGCTCTGAAGTCTGACGGCACCCTGGCGTCGATCGGCGAGAAGTACTTCGGCGAGGACATCTCGAAGTGATCCACCTGGCGGTCGCCGGCCTCGCGAGGGAGGTGGAGGTGGAGAGCAAGAGCCACCTCGTCCTCCACTCGCTGTGGCCGATCGTGCGAGGAGCGCTGCTCGGGACCATCCCGCTGTCGCTGATCTCGTTCGCCCTCGGGCTGGCGATCGCCCTCGGGATCGCGCTGATGCGGATCTCGAAGAACCGACTGCTGCAGTGGCTCGGCCGGACCTACGTCTCGATCATCCGGGGCACTCCCCTGCTGGTGCAGCTCTTCATCATCTTCTTCGGTCTGCCCAACCTAGGGCTGACCCTCTCACCGTGGCCCAGCGCGATCATCGCGTTCTCGCTGAACGTCGGCGGGTATGCGGCCGAGGTGATCCGCGCGGCGATCCTCTCGGTTCCCAAGGGACAGCGGGAGGCGGCGTACACCATCGGCCTGAGCTCCACCCAGACCCTGACCCGGATCGTGCTGCCCCAGGCGATGCGGGTGGCGGTGCCGCCGCTGTCGAACACCTTCATCTCGCTCGTCAAGGACACCTCGCTCGCGGCCATCGTCCTGGTGACCGAGCTGACGAGGGAGGCACAGAAGATCGCCTACTCGACGAGCGAGTTCCTCCTGCTCTACTCCGAGGCCGCCGTCGTCTACTGGGTGATCTGCACCCTCCTGTCCTTCGGGCAGGACAAGCTGGAGAGGAGGCTGGAGCGTGGAGTCGCAATCTGAGTCCCCCGCCGTCGGCCGTGAGGTCGTGCTCGAGGCCCGTGGCCTGCACAAGCGCTTCGGCGACAACGAGGTGCTCAAGGGCATCGACCTGACCGTCCACCGCGGCGAGGTCGTCGTGCTGCTCGGCCCGTCAGGCTCGGGCAAGACCACGGTGCTCCGCTCGCTCAACGGGCTCGAGACGCCCGACGCCGGCGTGGTGCGGGTGCCGGGCGTCGTCGAGATCGACTTCTCCCATCCGCTGCCCGATGCCGTCCGCTTCCGGCTGCGCGACCAGTCGGCGATGGTCTTCCAGCAGCACCAGCTCTTCGCCCACAAGACGGTGCTCGAGAACGTCATCGAAGGCCCCGTGCAGGTGCAGAAGGTTCCTCGTCCTGTTGCCGAGGCGGCGGCTCGCGAGCTGCTCGCTCGCGTCGGACTGGTCGGCAAGGAGGACGCCTACCCGCACGAGCTCTCCGGCGGTCAGCAGCAGCGCGTCGGCATCGTGCGGGCGCTCGCGCTCAAGCCGCGACTGATCCTCTTCGACGAGCCGACGTCCTCACTCGACCCCGAGCTCGTGGGCGAGGTCCTCTCGGTCATCCGCGGCCTCGCCGCCGAGGGCTGGACGATGGTCATCGTCACGCACGAGCTCGGCTTCGCCCGTCAGGTTGCCAGCCACGTGGTCTTCTTCGACGGCGGCGTGGTCGTCGAGTCCGGCGCTCCGGAAGAGGTGCTGGACAACCCGTCACACCCGCGGACGCAGCAGTTCCTGGACCGGATCCTCAAGCACTGACCTTCGTGAGGTACGCCGGCGGCGTCATGCCTCGGGATAGACGATGCCGGTCTCCTCACGGAGCGCGTCCATCTGTCGCATGATCGTCAGCGTCTGCTGACTGGGTACCTGGCTGCTCTCGGTCCTTCCGGCCTGGAGGCAGGCGTTGACCTCGATCGCCTCGTGGGCGTAGCCGCGGCCGATCACCGCAGTCTCGGGCTCGATCAGGACCGGAGCGCCGGCAGCGTCATCGGGGTCGGTCCACTCCGCCTTCGCGGTGTTCGGCGTGAAGGTGACACGGCTCGGGTGGTGGAAGTCGTCGACGTCGATCCTCCCCTGATCCGTGGCGATCGCGGCGCGGCGGCTCGACCAGGAGGTCATGCTCGCGACCATCGTCGCGAGGGCGCCGCCCGGATAGCGGCCGGTCATCACGATGCTGTTGTCGTAGTCGCCGTGCTCGGTGTGGACCACGTCGGCGAGCCCGGTGAGCTGCTCGGCCTCGCCGAGCATGAGGTGCGCGAAGGTCAACGGGTAGATCCCCATGTCCAGCAGGGCTCCTGCGCCCAGTCGGGGGTCGAGCATCCGGCTCGTCGGGTCGGGCGGCACGACGAAGCCGAGCTCGGCGTGGAGGTGACGTGGGGTGCCGAACTCCCCCTTCTTCAGGCGGGCAGCCAGAGCATGGATCGTCGGGTGACAGGCGGTCCACATCGCCTCCATGAGGAGGCGTTCCTGCTTGGCCGCGAGGGCGAAGAGCTCCTCGGCGTCAGATGTCCGGAGGGTGAGGGGCTTCTCGCAGAGGACGTGCTTGCCAGCCTCGAGCGCGAGCTTCGTGTCATCGAGATGGAGGGCATGCGGGGTCGCGATGTAGACCACGTCGACGTCCTCGTCGCTGACCAGGTCCTCGTAGGAGCCGTGGGCGCGCACCGGGCCGTGGTCGGCGTACTGATCGGCGAAGGCCTGCGCCTTCTCCAGGCTCCGGGAGCCGACCGCGACAAGGCGCGCATCCGGGACGAGGAGCAGGTCGGCGGCGAACTGGTGGGCGATCTTGCCGGTGGCGAGGATCCCCCATCGCACGGGTGTCGCGGTCATGCGGCCGAACCTACGCCGCCCGTGGGAGGGTGACGCCATGACCACCGTCGTGACGCCTCCTCGGGCCCCGGTGACGCGTGGCTGGACGACGCTCTTCAGCCTGATCTGGCTGGGCGTCTGGCTCGCCTGGTTGGTGCCGATCCAACTGGCACTGCCGGATCAGCTGTCCGATCTGGTGCCGGAGCACAAGGTGCTCGCCTTCGGGCTGATCAACGGTGTCGGCGGACTGGTGTCGATCTTCGCGCTGCCGGTCTTCGGGGCCCTGTGTGACAGGACGCGGTCGCGGCTCGGGCGGCGTCATGTCTGGACTGCGGCCGGTGTCGCGGTCTTCGTCGTCGGCCTGGTGCTGTGTGGTGCTGCCGGCTCCGTGGTGGTGCTCGGCGCCGGGTGGGTCGTGGTGACGCTCGGTTACACGATGATCAACGCGGGCCTGACCGCGGTGATCGCCGACGAGGTGCCCGAATCCCAACGAGGACTGGTCTCTGCGGCGATCTACGGTCCGCAGGCGGTCGGCATCATCGTCGGGCTGGTGATCGTGTCTGGGTTGTCGACGTCTCCGCGCTACCTCGTGACGGCACTGCTCCTGCTGGCCTTTGCGCTGCCGTACCTCCTGCGTCACCGCGACCTCTCGCCCCTGCCGTCGGGCTCGTCGCTGTCGTGGCGGGCGGTCGCGGCCGGACTGTGGATCTCACCGCGCACGCATCCCGACTTCGCGTGGGGCTTCGGCGGCCGCCTGCTGGTCAACACGTCGAACGCACTCGGCACGACGGAGCTCTTCTTCTTCCTCAAGGACGGACTCGGGCAGTCGGAGTCCGATGCCAACCAGTCCTTGATCGTCCTGACGCTGGTCTACCTCGTCTTCACCCTCACGGCGACGTACGCCGGCGGCCTGCTCTCCGACCGGACCGGCCGTCGTCGGTTCTTCGTCGCGCTGGCCGTGGTGCTGCAGGCCGTCGCCGGTTTCCTCCTGGCCTTCTGGCCCTCGATGGGGACCGCGGTCGTGACCTCGGCCCTGACCGGTGCGGGCTACGGGATGTTCATGGCGGTCGACCAGGCGCTCATCACCGCCGTGCTTCCCGATGCGGCCGATCGCGCCAAGGACCTCGGCATCATGAACATCGGCTCCGTCGGTCCGCAGGCCTTCGGCCCGCTCGTCGCCGTCGGCCTGATCACCGTCGGCGGATACGGCTGGCTCTTCGGCATGGCCGGAGTGCTCGCCGTCGTGGGTGCGCTGATGGTCTACCGGATCAAGTCCGTGCCGTGACTCAGGCAGGCTTGACGTCGAGGACGACCTCGAACTCGAGCAGGTCCGCTCCGGTCGCGACAGGCTTGCGCGGGGCCTCACCCTCGGGCGCCGCATGGGCGGCGGCGGCCGACCCGTCACGCCAGGCGGCGAAGGCCTCCTCGGACTCCCACTGCGTGACGACGAAGTAGCGCTCGTCGCCGGCCGTGGGGCGCAGGAGCTGGAAGCCGAGGAAGCCCGGGGACTTCTCGACCGTGCCGGCTCGCGCGGCGAAACGCTTCTCGAGCTCGGCGCCAGCGCCTTCGGGGACCTTGATCGCGTTGATCTTCACGACTGCCATGTGCCCGAGCCTAGCCGTCGCGGGGCGGGGCGGACGCCGACGTACGTTCACCTAGGTAGGCGGGCAGATGCTCACTTCCCTCGTGGAACTCCGCTAGGGATGCGCGCGTTTCGCTGCCTACCTAGAGGAACGTTCAGCGGAGCAGTGGGATCACGTTGAGGGCGGTCATCGGTGCCGTGCGCGGATCGGACTCGAGCTCCTCGAGGGTCGCCCAGCGAAGCTCCTCGATCTCGGCCGCGACCTGAGGTGCGTCATGGGCGATCACGTCGGGCCAGGTGAAGACGGTGCTGCGCAGAAGATGGCCCGGCTCATTGGCCGCGTCGGACTCGAACTCGCCGAGGACGACCAGCCGGTCGGCGTACAACCGAAGGCCGAGCTCCTCCGCGATCTCGCGGACCGCGGTGTCGACCGGCGCCTCGCCGGGCTCGAGCTTGCCGCCGGGGAGCATGAAGCGACTGGTCCCCCGCTTGCGGACCGAGAGCAGGCGGCCCGCACCGTCGCGGAAGACGACGGCCGCGACTGTGATCACGAGGTGTCCGGCCCCGTCACCCGTTGCCTCAGCCGCCATGGTTCCCAGACCCTACGCGTCAGGCCCTCCACACCGGCCCCGTAGGCTCGCGGCGATGCCGGACGACTACGTGCCCAACCCGCGGCGCTGGCGTGCACTGACCGTCTCGCTGGTGATCGGCTTCATGGCGCTCCTCGACGTCTCCGTGGTCAACCTGGCGCTGCCCTCGATGCAGCGGGGGCTCCACGTCTCGACCGGGACGGTGCAGTGGGTGGTCTCCGGTTACACCCTCGCCTTCGGCCTCACGCTGGTGGCCGGCGGACGCCTGGGTGACGCCTATGGCCGGCGACGCCTGATGCTGGTCGGGCTGGTCGGCTTCATCGCGACGAGCGCGGCTGTGGGGCTCGCGCCGAACATCACCGTCCTCATCGCCGCTCGGCTGGCGCAGGGAGCGACGGCGGGCCTGCTCACCCCACAGAACTCGGGCCTCATCCAGCATCTCTTCCGCGGCCCGGAGCGGGCCCGGGCCTTCGGCTTCTTCGGCCTCACCGTCTCTGCCTCCTCGGCGATCGGGCCGGTGCTCGGTGGCCTGATCCTTGCTGTGGCCGGGGAGGAGCACGGGTGGCGCTACCTGTTCCTGATCAACGTGCCGATCGGCCTGGTCGCGCTCGTGCTCGTCGCTCGTCTGATCCCGCAACGCAGCGTGCGCAGTGGGGGGTCCAGCATCGACGTCGTCGGGGCGCTGCTGCTCGGCCTGCTGGTACTGACGGTGCTCTACCCGGTGGTGAGCCTGGAGACCGGCGCCGACCTCCGGCTGCTCCTGCTGCTCCTCGCCCCTGTCTTCGCCACTGCCTTCATCCGGTGGGAGCGACGTACGGTCCGCTCGGGTCGTGCGCCGCTGCTCGACATCGCACTGCTGCGTCGGGTCTCGGGCTACGCCAGCGGCCTGGTCATCGGCGGGCTGTACTTCACCGGCTACACCGGCCTCATCCTCGTGCTGTCGTTCTTCCTGCAGGACGAGCGTGGGTTGAGCCCGCTCCAGACCGGCCTGCTGCTCGCACCCAATGCCGCGGCGGCCGCCCTCTCCGCCTCGCTCTCGGGCCGGGCGGTCAGCGTCATCGGCCGCCGGGTGACGGTCGCCGCACTCTCCGTGATGCTCATCGGCATGGGCCTCGTGGCGTTGCTGGCCCCCGGGCACGGCACAGTCGACGTCGTGCTGCTGGTGGCCGCGCTGGTGGTCGCCGGGCTCGGCAGCGGCGCCGTGGTCTCCCCGAACATGACGCTGACGCTCGCCGACGTCCCGCCCCGCATGGGCGGTGCCGCAGGCGGTGCGGTGCAGACGAGCCAGCGCATCGGCGCCTCGGTGGGCTCCGCGCTGGTGATGACGACCTTCTCGCTCGGCGCGGCCCATGTCTCGTCGGCCGCCGCGCTCCGGCTCGCGATGGGCGTCGGTCTCGTGCTGCTCGCCGCCTCGCTCACGATGGCGGTGCGCGACCTGCGTCGCTCGCGCGGCTGAGCCTCGATCCGGTCTAGAGGATGTCGCCGGGTGTGTACGTCGCCGCGTCGGGGTAGCGCGCGGCCACCTCCTCGACCTGGTAGGCGACCAGCTGCACCTGGGCGACGGCGGCGCCGGTGAACTCGATCGGCTCCTTCACCAGCGCATGCAGCTCGTCGAGGGACAGCCCGAGGCGGCCGTCGGCGGCGAGGCGCTCGAAGACGTCGTTCTGAGCCTGGCCCTTGCGCATGTCGAGGGCGGTGCCGACGGCGGCCTCCTTGATCGCCTCGTGCCCGACCTCGCGTCCGACGCCCTGCTTCACGGCGGCCATGAGGACCTTCGTGGTGGCGAGGAACGGCAGATAACGGTCGAGCTCGCGCTGGATCACCGCCGGGAAGGCACCGAACTCGTCGAGGATCGTCAGGAACGTCTCGAAGAGCCCGTCGGTCGCGAAGAAGGCGTCGGGCAGGGCCACGCGGCGTACGACGGAGTCGGAGACGTCGCCCTCGTTCCACTGGTCACCGGCGAGCTCGCTGATCATCGACAGGTGGCCACGGAGCACCACGGCGAGACCGTTGACGCGCTCGGAGGAGCGGGAGTTCATCTTGTGCGGCATCGCCGAGGAGCCGACCTGACCCTCCTTGAAGCCCTCGGTCACGATCTCGTTGCCGGCCATCAAGCGGATCGTGGTCGTCAGGTTGGACGGCCCACTGACGAGCTGGACGAGGGCGGCGACGACGTCGAAGTCGAGCGATCGGGGGTAGACCTGACCGACCGAGGTGAAGACGTGCTCGAAGCCCAGGTGCTTGGCGACCGAGGTCTCGAGCGCGGCGAGCTTGTCGGCGTCACCGTCCAGGAGGTCGAGCATGTCCTGCGCGGTGCCCATCGGGCCCTTGATGCCACGCAGCGGGTAGCGCGCGATGAGCTCCTCGAGTCGCTGGAAGGCGACGAGCATCTCGTCGGCGACGGTCGCGAAGCGCTTGCCGAGCGTCGTGGCCTGGGCGGCGACGTTGTGGGAGCGGCCGGCCATGACGGTGGTCTCGTGCTCGACGGCGAGGCGCGCGAGACGGGCCAGCGCGGCGACGGCACGACCGCGCACGAGCTGGAGCGAGGAGAGGATCTGGAGCTGCTCGACGTTCTCGGTGAGGTCGCGCGAGGTCATGCCCTTGTGGATGTGCTCATGCCCGGCCAGCGACGAGAACTCCTCGATGCGGGCCTTCACGTCGTGGCGGGTGACCTTCTCGCGGGCGGCGATGGACGCGAGGTCCACCTGCGAGACGACGGCCTCGTAGGCCTCGATCACACCGTCGGGGACGTCGATCCCCAGATCCCGCTGCGCCTTGAGCACCGCGATCCAGAGCTGCCGCTCGAGCACGATCTTGTGCTCGGGGCTCCAGATCTGCGCGAGCTCCTCCGAGGCATAGCGACCGGCGAGAACGTTGGGCACGGTGTTGTTCGGCACGACGGTCAGTCTCCCAGAACCGCTGCACCTTCCACGACTCCGAGCGGCTCGGCGGCGATGTCCGAGCGCCTCTGCAGTCCGGGGAAGGTGATCAGGTCCGCCGCCTGGTAGGCCCGGGCACGGGCGTCGTCGATGTCGTAGCCGGTGGCGCGTACGGCGAGGACCCGGCCACCCGCGGTGACGAGATGCCAGTGGTCGGGCTCATCGGCGTGTGAGTGGTCGACGAGCTTCGTGCCGGCGTGGATCACATCGACGTTGCGGATCGCCGCGGCGCGGTCCACGCCCTGGATCACGTCACCGCTCGAGGACGACTCGGGATAGCCGGCGGAGGCGAGCACGACCGTGACCGCGGCACCGGAGGCGAACGTGGGCGCGGGTACGTCGGCGAGGCGCCCGGTCGCGGCAGCGAGCAGCAGCTCACCGAGGTCGGACTCCAGGAGCGCCAGCACGGGCTGGATGTCCGGGTCTCCGAAGCGCACGTTGAACTCGATGACGCGCGGCCCCTTGTCGGTCAGGGCGAGGCCCACATAGAGACAGCCCACGAACGGCGCGCCACGGCGGGCCATCTCGTCGAGCGTGGGCTGGACGACCTGCTCCATCACCACGTCGGCCAGCGTCGGGTCGGCCCACGGCAGCGGCGAGTAGGAGCCCATACCGCCGGTGTTGGCACCACGGCCGCCGTCGAAGATCCGCTTGAAGTCCTGCGCCGGCTGCAGCGGCCGTCCGGTCGAGCCGTCGCAGAGCACGAAGAGCGAGACCTCGGGGCCGGCGAGGAACTCCTCGATCACCACGCGGTCACAGGTGTCGGCGTGGGCGAGCGCCTCGTCGCGGTCGTTGGTCACCACGACGCCCTTGCCGGCGGCGAGCGCGTCATCCTTGACGACGTACGGCGCCCCGAGCTCGTCCAGCGCGGCAGCCGCCTCCTCGCGCGAGCGGGCGACGATCGCGCGGGCGGTCGGCACGCCCGCCGCCTCCATCACGGACTTGCTGAAAGCCTTGGAGCCTTCGAGCCGCGCGGCCTCCCGGCCCGGTCCGAAGACACGGACACCGGCGTCACGGACGGCGTCGGCGACACCGGCCACGAGTGGCGCCTCGGGCCCGACCACGACCAGCTCGGCCCGGATCGACCGAGCCAGCTCGGCGACGCCGACCGGGTTCATCGGGTCGACGGCGTGCAGCGTGGCGACCTCCCCGATACCGGGGTTGCCGGGCGCGGCGTGGACCTCGTGGCCGTCGCGCTGGAGCTTGAGGGCGAGCGCGTGCTCACGGCCGCCGGTGCCGATGACGAGGATCTTCACGGGCCCTCAGATCAGGGGGTGGCGGACGACGGTCTCGTGCCGGCCGGGGCCGACGCCGATGACGGAGATGCGGGAGCCGGAGAGCTCCTCGCAGCGCTCGACGTAGGCCTTCGCGTTCTCGGGCAGGTCGTCGAAGGACCGGGCGCCGGAGATGTCCTCGAACCAGCCGGGGAGGTACTCGTAGACCGGCACGGCGTGGTGGAAGTCGCTCTGGTTGACGGGCATCTCGTCGTGGTGGACACCGTCGACCTCGTAGGCGACGCAGATCGGGACCTCCTCCAGGCCCGTGAGGCAGTCGAGCTTCGTCAGCACGAAGTCGGTGACGCCGTTGATCCGGGCGGCGTAGCGGGCGACGACGGAGTCGTACCAGCCGCAGCGGCGCGGGCGGCCGGTGGTGGTGCCGTACTCCCAGCCCGCCTTGCGCAGGAACTCGCCCTTGTCGTCATGCAGCTCGGTCGGGAACGGGCCCTCACCGACGCGGGTCGTGTAGGCCTTGACGATGCCGATGACCTGGTTGATCCGGGCCGGTGCGATGCCGGAGCCGGTCGAGGCACCGCCGGCGGTGGCCGACGAGGACGTGACGAACGGGTAGGTGCCGTGGTCGACGTCGAGCAGCGTCGCCTGACCGGCCTCGAGGAGCACCGTCTTGTCGGCGACGAGCGCGTCATGCAGGAGCAGAGCGGTGTCGCAGACGTAGGGCCGCACCCGGTCGGCGTACGAGAGAAGGTCCTCGACGATGGCGTCGACCGTGAAGCCGCGGCGGTTGTAGACCTTGGTGAGGATCTGGTTCTTGAGCTCGAGGGCGCCCTCGACCTTGCCGCGCAGGATGGAGGCGTCGAAGAGGTCCTGGACGCGGATGCCGATGCGGTTCATCTTGTCGGCGTACGTCGGCCCGATACCGCGACCGGTCGTGCCGATGCGACGCGAGCCGAGGAACCGCTCGGTCACCTTGTCGATCTCGCGGTTGTAGGGCGCGATGACGTGCGCGTTGGCCGACAGCTTGAGGTCGGAGGTGTCGATGCCCCGGGCCTCGAGGCCGTCGATCTCCTCGAAGAGGACCTTGAGGTCGACCACGACTCCGTTGCCGATGACCGGCGTGCAGCCGGGCGTCAGGATGCCGGACGGCAGCAGGTGGAGGGCGAACTTCTCCGTGGACCCGTCAGGCTGCGGGATGACCACGGTGTGGCCGGCGTTGTTGCCGCCGTTGAACTTGACCACGTAGTCGACGGACGAACCGAGCAGGTCGGTCGCCTTGCCCTTGCCCTCGTCGCCCCATTGGGCACCGATGATCGCGATAGCTGGCACTGACGGCACCTTACCGGCGAACTCCCGGAGATGCCCATCTAGAGCCAGCCGCGGCGAGCGGCCTCGACGCCCGCCTGGAAGCGCGACTGCGCGCCCAGCTCGTCCATCACCTCGGCGACACGGCGCCGGACGGTGCGCAGGCTGATGCCCAGGCGCCGTGCGATCTGCTCGTCCTGGGCCCCACGGGCCAGCTCGGCGAGGAGGAAGCGGCGGAGCTCGTCGGGGTCGGCCGCCGGCTCATCGGCGACCGGAGTGGCCTCGGCCCAGAGGGCGTCGAAGTAGAGCGTGGCGAGCTCGATCAGCCCGCGCTGGCGGATGATCGAGCGCGGCGTGTTCTCGTAGCCGAGCGGCTCGGGCAGCAGCAGGTGCGAGGTGCCCAGCACGATCATCCGCGTCGGCAGCTCGGGCAGGAGGCGGATCTCCTCGCCGATCGACTGCCGGTGGCGTACGACGTCCGGCGCCTCGACCAGCACCCGGACCGGATAGAGCGCGCGACACTGACGTCCGTCGCGGATCGCCTGCGCCACGGCGGCGGACATCTCGTCCTCCCACGGGAGCTTCCACTGGTCGGGCCGCAGCCAGAGCAGGTCCCCGCTGCTCTGTCGGATGATGGTCCGCGCGATCATGGGGCCGTCCGGCCCGGACTGGACCTCACCGTCGATCGGCTCGGCCTCGTCGGCGGGCTCGAGCCCCTGCACGCCCGCCAGGTGCGGAAGCGCGCCCGCGATCTCCTGGAGCCGCTGACTGGCCAGGGTGGCATTGGCGGCCGCGGTCTGGAGCAGTCTCCCCACCACCTCGGCAGGCGGGCGGACGAGCAGGCGTCCGTCGGAGACCGCGACGACGTCGGCCTCGAGCAGCGGCCCGAGCCGCTCGGTGACCTGGTCGACCGTCAGGTCGAAGCTGCCTGCGACCTCCACCACCGGGCGGCCGTCCATCATCAGGATGCGCTCGTAGAGATGGGCGACCGGGCGCGAGAAGCCGAGCGCTGTGAGAAGCGTCTGGGACGACCGCATGGCCATGGGCGGCACGTTACTGAATCGTGGCCTTCCCGGGGCTCTCGATAGCCTTGCGCCCATGCCTGCCGCTCCTCAGAAGGACCCGATCGACTGGGTCACCCGCGCCGCCGACGACGCCATCCGCCACGCCGGCGAGGGTAAGCCGGTGACCGTGGCCTCCGGAGCCTCTCCGAGCGGTCCGATCCACCTCGGCAACCTGCGCGAGTTCCTCACCCCGCACTTCGTCGCCGAGGAGCTCCGCCGTCGTGGCGTCGAGGTGCGGCACCTGCACAGCTGGGACGACTACGACCGCTACCGCAAGGTGCCCGCGGGCGTGCCCGCCGAGTGGGTCGAGCACATCGGCAAGCCGCTCACCGCCGTCCCCGATCCGTGGGAGTGCCACGCCAACTGGTCGGATCACTTCAAGGCTCCCCTCCGTGACGCCCTTGCGGAGATGGGTGTCGAGATGGAGGAGATCTCCCAGACCGAGCGCTACCAGGCCGGCGCGTACGTCGACCAGGTGCTGCACGCGATCGCCCACCGCGACCGGATCGAGGACGTGCTGTCCCGCTACCGGACCAAGCCTGTGGCTGCCGAGTCCGAACAGGAGGCCGAGGCGCTGGCTGACTCCGTCACCGCCGACGAGGAGTCGGCTGGCGCAGGTGACTTCGCGCGCTTCCCCTACAAGCCCTACTGCCGCGGCTGCGGCAAGGACACCACCACCATCACGGCGTACGACGACGAGACGACCGATCTGGCCTACACCTGCGACTCGTGCGGTGAGTCCCACGTGACCAACGTCCGCACGCAGTTCGAGGGCAAGCTGGTCTGGAAGGTCGACTGGCCGATGCGGTGGGCCTACGAGGGCGTCAACTTCGAACCCGGTGGCCTGGACCACTCCACCCCCGGCTCGTCCTACACCGTCGGCAAGGAGCTCGTCGCCGAGATCTTCGACGGTAAGGCGCCGTCGTACGTCGCCTATGCCTTCGTCGGCTTCGCCGGCCGGCAGAAGATGTCGTCGTCCGCGGGCGGGGTTCCGATCCCGGCGGACGCGCTCAAGATCCTCGAGGCGCCGATGGTGCGCTGGCTCTACGTGCGCCGGCAGCCCAAGCAGGCCTTCAACATCGACTTCGGTCCCGAGGTCGTGCGGCTGTACGACGAGTGGGACTCGCTCACTCGCAAGGCTGCGAATCCGGAGAAGCGGGACGCGGCTGTGCTCGCGTGGGAGCGCGCCTCCTCCACGGCTGCCGCGGGCACGCTGCCGACGCCCGCCGTCGTCACGCCCTTCCGCCTGCTGTCGTCGGTCGCCGACGTGACCGCGGGCAACGTCGACGTGATCACGTCGGTGGTCGCAGGTTCCGGTTACTCCGTGACGTCAGCCGATGACCTCGAGCCGCGACTGCGCCGCGCGATGGCGTGGATGTCTGAGTACGTCCCCGCCGAGGACCGCACCACCGTGCGGCTCTCGCCCGCCTCACGCCTCCAGGAGCTGACGCCGCAGGAGTCGGAGTGGATCTCACTCCTGCTCGAGCACCTGCCGGAGACGTACACGCTGGAGGAGCTGACGACCGTCATCTACGGCGTACCCAAGCTCGCCCGCGGCTTCGCACTCGAGGACCAGCCGACCGACGAGGTGAAGGCCGACCAGAAGGCCTTCTTCGCGCTGCTCTACGACCTGCTCGTCGCCGCCGAGCGCGGCCCGCGTCTCCCGACCCTCTTCCTCGCCCTGGGCGACGGGACTGTCAGGAACCTGCTCAGCGCCTGAGGTAGTCGGCCACGTCGCGGCGGGCGAGCAGCCCGATCGTGACGGCCGAGGCGACGAGCGGCGCGATCAGCAGCGGGTTGGCGACCGCGCCGACGATGAGGACGAGCCCCGCGCAGCCGGCGCAGACCATGAGGACGATGCGCGCCCAGGCGACGCGGCGGAGCACCAGGAAGGCCAGCACACAGGCGCTGATCGACCACGCCAAGACCACGCCTGACATCAGCACGAAGATCACCTGGATGAGGCGCTCGGTCATGCCCTCCTGAGCCATCAGGTCAGGGTTGGTCCGCTCGAGCTGGTCGATCACCCAACCCGGGTCGGCGATCAGGACGCCCGCGGCGAGCACGAATCCGGCCGCCGCGAGGAGGGAGAAGATCCACGTCAGGATCACCGCACTCAGCAGCGCCGTCGGCCTCTCCGGGCCCGCCTTCTCGCCGAAAGGGCGCTCGCTCACGTCCGAATGGGCAGGAGCTTGCGGCGAGGAAGTCCCCTCTCGGAGGTGAGGGACCGCCCTTTCGGCGGGAGCGGGGGCGGGCTTCCACGTCCCGGCGAGCCAGTCGCGGGCAGGCTGCAGCCAGAGCATCACCGTCGCCACGACGACCATCGTGGAGGTGAAGCCGCCGCTGGCGAATCCCGCGACGAGGAGCGGGAGCGCGAGGATCGAGAGCCACAGCCGCGCGGTGGTCGAGCGGTGCTGGAGGACCTGCCAGCCGAGGATCGCCGCGGCCGTCGCGCACGCCGCCGCGACCATCCCGAGGACACGCATCATCGACTCGATCTGGTCGACGCTCACGTCCAGCGTGTCGAACGGCGGCCGGCCCAGCGTACGCTCGATGGCGTCGTCCATCTGCATCGAGCCGAGGCTCTGGAACTGCTCGGCGATGGTGAGGACGGTGAAGATCGAGCCGGCGATGATGAGCCACGCGGCGATCGTGATCTGGCGGGGTCGAGCTGGGGTCACCCGGTCATTGTCGCTGACCACACCTCAGATCCGCGCCAGCGAGCCTCTCCAACGCCTCGCCCAGCACCTCGGGACGCTTGCAGAAGGCCCAGCGGATCAGCTGGTCGCCGGCCGTGGAGTCGTAGAAGACCTGCAGGGGGATGGCCACCACGCCAGCCCGCTCGGGCAGCGCGCGGCAGAGCTCGAGCCCGTCGCGCCAGCCCAGTCCGCTCACGTCACTGATGGCGAAGTAGGTGCCCTCCGGCGAGCGCGTCGACAGGCCGACCCGGTTGAGGCCGTCGACGAGCAGGTCGCGTCGCTCACGGAGGTCGGCGGCGAGCGCGCGAGGCCAGGCGTCGCACTCATCGAGGGCGTACGCCGCCGCCGGCTGCAACGGTCCTCCGGAGACGAACGTCAGCCACTGCTTGGCGCTGTTGACCGCGTCGACCAGATGAGCGGGGCCGCTGGCCCAGCCGATCTTCCAGCCTGTGAAGGAGAAGGACTTGCCGATGCTGGAGATCGTGAGCGTCCGCTCCCGCATGCCGGGCAGCGTCGCGATCGGCACGTGCGTCGCCTCGCCATACGTCAGGTGCTCGTAGACCTCGTCGCTGATCACGACCAGGTCGTGCTCGATCGCCAGGTCGGCCACGGCCGTCAGTTCACCGCGGGTCAGCACGGCTCCGGTCGGGTTGTGCGGGGTGTTGAGCAGCACGAACCGGGTGCGGTCGGTGACCGCGGCACGCAGTGCGTCCACGTCGAGACGGAAGTCGGGAGCGTGCAGCGTCACCGGTCGACGTACGCCGCCGGCCATCTGCAGCACGGCGGGGTAGCTGTCGTAGAACGGCTCGAGGACGACGACCTCGTCCCCCGGCTCGACGAGGCCGAGGAGGGCGGCGGCGATCGCCTCGGTCGCGCCGGTGGTGACGACGACCTCCGTGTCGGGATCGAGCGCGAGGCCGTAGTGGCGCTCCTGGTGGGCGGCGATCGCAGACCTCAGGGCGGGAATGCCGCGGGCCGGTGGGTACTGGTTGGCACTGCCGGAGCGGAGGGCACGCTCCACCGCATCCAGCACCTCGCTCGGGCCGTCGACGTCGGGAAAGCCCTGGCCCAGGTTGATCGCACCGGTGCGCATCGCGAGGGCCGACATCTCGCCGAAGACGGTGGGCGGGATGCCGCTCAACCGGGAAGCCACCATGGCCATAACCTAGTCACCGTGACCGATCCCGATCTCGACCCGACACTTGCCGCAGACATCGACGCCGTCGCCCGCCTGCACGGCACCTTCACGCTCCGCTCGGGCCAGGTGAGCGACACCTACTTCGACAAGTACCTCTTCGAGTCCGACCCTCGGCTGCTGGACCGGATCGCGACCCGCATGGTCGAGCTGCTTCCCGAGGGCACCGAGCTCCTCGGCGGCCTGGAGCTCGGTGGCGTCCCGATCGCCACGATCGTCAGCGCGAAGACGGGGATCCCGGTGCTCTTCATCCGCAAGAAGGCCAAGGAGTACGGCACCGCGAAGCTCGCCGAGGGGCCCTCCTTCGACGGCAAGCGGGTCACGCTCATCGAGGACGTCATCACCTCAGGCGGCGCGGTCCGCGACGCGGTCAACGAGCTCCGCCCGGCCGGCGCGGTCATCGACACCGTCGTCTGCGCGATCGACCGCTCCCCCGTCACGGGTGAGTCGCTGCGCGATGTCGACCTCGAGATCCGGCCTGTGCTCACCAAGGCTGAGCTGGACGCCGTCGCGCAGTCCTGAGCTTCGCTCAGAGGCCGCTCACCGGCTGTGGTCAGCAGCCTTGTCGTCGTCGGCGCCGATCTCGTCCCGGTACGCCGCCGGCAGACCCGGGTCGTCCTCGTGGCGCTTGCGCAGCAACTCGATGCCCAGCACGACCACCGTCACGGCGAGCAGGCCGTAGGTCAGCAGGTCGATGTACTTGCCGAGCGAGGGGAAGGTCTTACCGAGGACGTAGCCCACCAGCGTGATCGAGACGACCCAGAAGGCCGCGCCCAGCGCGCTCCACACGAAGAACTTGCGCCGGTCCATCCGCGTCACGCCGGCGACCAGCGTGATGTAGGTCCGGACGAAGGGTACGAACCGTCCCGCCACCAAGGCCGGCGAGCCATGCTTCTCGAAGAAGTCCGAGGTCTGGTCGAGGTACTTCCGCTTGATGATCCTGCCGTCGCGGTGATAGATCCGCGGGCCGATCCGGGCCCCGATCTCGTAGCCCACGACGTTGCCCGCGAACGCGGCGATGACGTAGACGATCAGTGCGAAGACCAGGTTGGTGAAGTGGCCGCCCGGGATGATCTCGACCTTGCCCTCGGCGATGAAGAGGCCCATCGCGAAGAGCAGGGTGTCACCCGGCAGGAACGGGAAGAAGAGACCACACTCGACGAAGAGCACGACGATGCCGACCCAGAAGAGGGCCGCACCGAACTTGCCGAGCAGGAAGTCGGGGCTGAGCCACTGCGTGAAGTCGTGCACCGAGAGCAGTGGCGCCAGCTGGGTCGCCGCTGCGGCGATGAGGTCGTGCACGGACCAACCCTATCCGCCGTCGCCTGAACGGAGGGTGACTACCGTTCATCCCGATGGAATCAGAGGGCGAGGAGGACTCGCGGGCGCCGTACGACCCGATGCCGCACGGGCAGCCGGAGGTCGGCGTCGGCCCGTGGCCGGGCGGTCGTACGTCGTGGCCGACCGGTCCGCAGTGGGACCCGACCCTCCTCGAGGCGGGCGATCGGCGCAACGTGGTCGACCGCTACCGCTACTGGACGCTCGAGGCGATCGTCGCTGACCTCGACCTGCGCCGCCATGCGTTCCATGTCGCCATCGAGAACTGGCAGCACGACTTCAACATCGGCACGATCGTGCGGACCGCGAACGCCTTCCTCGCCGCCGAGGTCCACATCGTCGGCAACCGCCGGTGGAACCGTCGCGGCGCGATGGTCACCGACCGGTACCAGCACATCCGGCATCACGCCTCGGTCGCCGACCTGGCCGCCTATCTGCACGAGCGCGACGTACGTCTGCTCGGCATCGACAACCTGCCGGGCTCGGAGCACCTGGAGACGATGGCGATCCCGCGGGACGTCTGCTTCCTCTTCGGGCAGGAGGGCCCCGGCCTCTCCGAATCGGCCCGCGAGGTCGTGGACGGGACCTTCTCGATCGCCCAGTTCGGCTCGACCCGCTCGATCAACGCCTCCGCGGCCGCTGCCATCGCCATGCACAGTTGGATCGTTCAGCACGCAGACATTCACTCGGCTGCTACATGGCGTGGGTAGTCTCCGCCCCATGCCTATCGCGACCCCAGAGAAGTACGCCGAGATGCTGGCGGCAGCCAAGGAGAAGGGTTTCGCCTTCCCCGCGATCAACGTGACGTCCTCGCAGACGCTCAACGCAGCGCTCGCCGGCTTCGCCGAGGCCGGCTCCGACGGCATCGTCCAGGTCTCGACCGGCGGCGCGGAGTACCTCTCCGGCCCGACGATCAAGGACATGGTCAGCGGCTCGGTCGCCTTCGCGGCGTACGCCCGCGAGGTCGCGAAGAAGTACGACGTCAACATCGCGCTCCACACCGACCACTGCCCCAAGGACAAGCTCGACGGCTTCGTCCGTCCGCTGCTGGACCTGTCGGCGGAGCGGGTGGGACGCGGCGAGGAGCCACTCTTCCAGTCGCACATGTGGGACGGCTCGGCCGTCCCCCTCGACGAGAACCTCGAGATCGCCGAGGAGCTGCTGGCCAAGGCGAAGGCTGCGCGGGTCGTCCTCGAGGTCGAGATCGGTGTCGTCGGTGGTGAGGAGGACGGCATCGTCGGTGCGATCGACGAGAAGCTCTACTCCACCCCTGAGGACGCCCTCGCCACCGTCGAGAAGCTCGGCCTCGGTGAGGACGGCGTCTACCTGACGGCGCTCACCTTCGGCAACGTGCACGGTGTCTACAAGCCGGGCAACGTCAAGCTGCGCCCGGAGATCCTCAAGAACGCGCAGGAGGCGGTCGTCGCCAAGCTCGGCCTCGCCGAGGGCTCCAAGCCGTTCAACCTGGTCTTCCACGGCGGCTCCGGCTCGTCGGAGGAGGAGATCGCCGCCGCGGTCTCCTACGGCGTGGTGAAGATGAACATCGACACGGACACGCAGTACGCCTTCACCCGCCCGATCGCCGGCTACATGCTGTCGAACTACGACAAGGTCCTGAAGGTGGACGGCGAGGTCGGTGACAAGAAGTCCTACGACCCGCGCACCTGGGGCAAGGTCGCCGAGGCGAACATGGCCGCTCGCGTCGTCGAGGCCACCCAGCACCTCGGTTCGGCCGGCAAGACCATCGGCTGAGCCATCTGAACTGAGAAGGACCCCGCCTCGGCGGGGTCCTTCGTCTTTCAGCTGAGCAGTTCGGCGTAGGCCTCAAGGCTGGAGTCCTTGAGGAACTCCGCGGTGCGCTGGGCCTCGTCGGTCTCGCCGATGGCCTCAGCCGCCAGCGACAGCAGGGCGAGGCAGGAGAGGAAGCCGCGGTTGGGCTTGTGCTCCCACGGGACCGGGCCGTGACCCTTCCAGCCGTTGCGGCGGAGCATGTCGAGGCTGCGGTGGTAGCCGACTCGGGCGTAGGCGTAGACGGTCACCTCGTCGACGCCCTGCTCCTTGGCTGCGGCGGCGAGCGCGGCCCAAGCCGCGGGGGAGGCCGGATGACGTCGTACGACGTCGACCGGGTCGGTCCCGGCAGCGATCTCCTCCGCGGCGGGGTCGACGGGGAGCAGGGTGGGCGGCGGGCCGGCCATGAGGTCCTGGTGAGAGGTCATGGAATCTATTGTCGGTGCATTGGTGTTGGATGTTTCCGTGACCCAGAACATCCGGCCTTGGCCTGCCCTCTTCGCGCTCGTCCTGGGCTTTTTCATGATCTTGGTCGACCTCACCATCGTGACGGTCGCCGTGCCGACGATCATGGAGAAGCTGGACGCCAGCGTGAACCAGGTCGTGTGGGTCTCGAGCGCCTACATGCTGGCGTACGCCGTGCCCGTGCTGATCACCGGCAGACTCGGTGACCGCTTCGGCTCGAAGTACCTCTACCTCGCCGGTCTCGTGGTCTTCACGCTCGCCTCGCTCTGGTGTGGCCTGACGGGCTCGATCGAGATGCTCATCATCGCCCGCGTCGTGCAGGGGCTCGGCGCCTCGATGATCACGCCGCAGACGATGGCGATCATCACGCGCATCTTCGCGCCGGCCGAGCGTGGCAAGGCCATGGCGGTCTGGGGTGCGACCGCCGGCGTGGCCATGGTGGTCGGCCCGATCCTCGGCGGCGTGCTCGTCGACTGGCTCGGCTGGGAATGGATCTTCTTCGTCAACATCCCGGTCGGGATCGTGGGCTTCGTCCTGGCGTGGCGCCTGGTGCCCGCGCTGGAGACCCACGAGCACTCCTTCGACTGGCTCGGCGTGGCGCTGTCGGGCATCGGCCTCTTCCTGATCGCCTTCGGCATCCAGGAGGGTCACGACAAGCACTGGGCCGGCTGGATCATCGGGATGATCGTCGGCGGCGTGCTGCTGATGTGCCTCTTCGTGCTGTGGCAGGCCCGCAACAGGCGCGAGCCGCTGGTGCCGCTGGGGCTCTTCACCGACAAGAACTTCTCGGTCTCCAACGTGGCGATCACCGTCATGGGCGGCGTCGGTGCCTCGATGGGTTACCCGCTGATGCTCTATGCGCAGGTCGTCCGGGGCTACAGCCCGACCCAGTCGGCGCTGCTGATGTTCCCGATGGCGGTGATGTCGATCATCCTCGCGAAGTTCGTCGGTGGGCTGACCGACCGGCTGCACCCGCGCGCGATCATGTCCTTCGGATTCGCCGCCAGCTTCATCGGCATGGGGACGCTCGCGCTGCAGCTCGACCCCGACTCCAGCCTCGTGCTGATCTGCCTGTCGATGGTGGTCATCGGTGTCGGCAACGCGTTCATCTGGGCCCCCACGGCGGCGACCGCGACGCGCAACCTGCCGATGCAGCTCGCCGGTGCCGGCTCCGGCGTCTACAACGCCACGCGCCAGGTCGGCTCCGTCATCGGCTCGGCCGCCATCGCCGTCCTCATGGACGCCCGGCTCGAGGCGCACCATCTGCCGACCGGCTTCTCGCCGGAGACCGGTGGCGGTTCGCTGCCCGCGAAGCTCGCGGACCCATTCGCCAGCTCGATGTCCCAGGCGATGATGCTGCCGGCCGGGCTCTTCGTGGTCGGCCTGATCGCGGTGCTCTTCTACGAGCGGCCCAAGCATGCCGGCTACGCCGGCGCCGATGCGACGCCCGAGGCAGCTGCCGTCGCCGGTCACTGACACCCCCGGGGCCATCGGCGTCGCCACTTCCCCACCCAGGTGGGAAAGTTGCGCCCCAGCCGGCGCCGGAGACGACCGGAATCCCACGTCGGTGGGGTTCTTGCGACTCAGGAGCGTCCCGGGAAGTGGCGTTGCCATCCGGGGTCAGTCATGACGGGAGTGCCCGGCACGCGACGCTCGCGCAACAGCCGGTGGACCTTCGCCACCGTCTCGCCGGGGTTCTTGTAGATCCCGTCAGCGGTCACGACGATGATCCGCCACCCGTCGTCGTCAATCGCCTCCCGCCGTGTCAGATCGGACTCCCACTGCTCGACGCGCTCGATGTGGTGTCGGCCGTCGTACTCGACGATGAATCTGGCCTTCAACCAGCACAGGTCGTACTTGCGCATCGTCAGGCCGCCATCGGTACTGACCAGCGGATTGACGTCGGGCTCGGGCAGGCCGGCAAGGACGAGAAGGAGGCGGAGCCGGCTCTCCATCGGGGAGTCGACCTTGGGACGGACGAGTGAGGCGGCCAGCCGGGCGTGCTCGGCACTCGAGCCCGTCGCCCTCGCTGCCGCCTCGACGAGCTGGCGGACCTTGCAGATCCCCTTACGGACGAGATGATCACCGACGACCACGAGGTCCACGAGACTCAGCTGGTCGGCGAGGTCGACGAACGTCTGCGCCGAGCTGGTGCACGGAACCTCGCCCTTGGTGCCGATCACCGCGCGACGAGGGGAGTGGCAGACGATCCCGGGCCGTCGCCGACGATGCTTGCGGTCAGCCACCGTCACGTGCTCGTCGGGCAGAGTCGGCAGTGGAAGTTCCCACAGCCGACCGGCGGTGGCATGGGAGGCGAAGGCGCCCGCCGGGAACCCCTGTAACGCGGCCAACGCCCTGATCCTGGGCGTCACCTCCACGTCGCTCGCGACATAGATGCCCTGGTGCATGGCGACGTACGCCGACGAGCGCAGCTGCGAGGCGGTGATCCCTGCCTTCAGCGCATCTGCGCGGGTGAACGGGACGCGGGTGTCGAGGGTGGTGATCGCCTCGAGAGTCATGCTGGGAGTGTGCCCCGGAACGCCTCTCGCCGCCGGAGCCAATCCACAGGCCGACCACTTCCCCACCCAGGTGGGCAGATTGCGGTCCGACCGCACCCGGAAGGCACAAGAACCCCACCTCGGTGGGGTTCTTGTGGTCCAGCGGCGTCAGGTCGTCAGGATGTCGTCAGGACGAGGCCGTCCGCGCCGGCGTCGACGGTGACGCTCTCGCCGTCCTTGACGTCGCCACCGATCAGCAGCCGGGCGAGCGGGTCGCCGATGGCGGACTGGATCAGGCGGCGCAGCGGGCGGGCGCCGTACGCCGGGTCGTAGCCCGTCTCCGCGAGCCAGGTCTTGGCGGCGGGCGTGACGGTGATCGAGATCCGGCGGGCCGAGAGCCGACGCTCGAGCGCCGCGAGCTGGATGTCGACGATCCGGGTGAGCTCGTCCTTCGAGAGGGCGTCGAACATGACGATCTCGTCGAGCCGGTTGAGGAACTCCGGCTTGAAGTTCGCCCGCACCGCCGCCATGACGGACTCGTGCTTCACGGTCTCCTCGAGCAGCGGGTCGATGAGGAACTGCGAGCCGAGGTTGGACGTGAGGATCAGGATCGTGTTCCGGAAGTCCACCGTGCGGCCCTGACCGTCAGTGAGCCGGCCGTCGTCGAGCACCTGCAGCAGGATGTCGAAGACCTCGGGGTGCGCCTTCTCGACCTCGTCGAGGAGCACGACGGAGTACGGGCGTCGGCGTACGGCCTCGGTGAGCTGGCCACCCTCGTCGTAGCCGACGTAGCCGGGAGGGGCACCGACGAGACGGGCGACGCTGTGCTTCTCCGAGTACTCCGACATGTCGATCCGGACGATCGCCCGCTCGTCGTCGAAGAGGAAGTCGGCGAGCGACTTGGCGAGCTCGGTCTTACCGGTACCGGTGGGGCCGAGGAAGAGGAAGGATCCCGTCGGCCGGTTCGGGTCGGAGATGCCGGCCCGCGAGCGACGTACGGCGTCCGCCACTGCCTTCACCGCCGACGACTGCCCGATGAGGCGCTCCCCGATGACGTCCTCCATGCGCAGGAGCTTGGCGGTCTCGCCCTCGAGCATCCGGCCCGTCGGGATGCCGGTCCAGGCCTCGACGACCTCGGCGATCTGCTCGGGGCCGACCTCCTCGCCGACGAGCTTCTCGCCCGCAGGGAGCTCGGAGTCAGTGGACTTGGCCGCCTCGATGCGCGCCTCGAGACCCTTGATCTGCGTCTCGGTCTCGTAGCGCCGGTTGAGCAGCGCCCACTTCTCCTCACCCTCGGGGGCGAGCATGGACTCGCGGGTGAGGCGGTCGAGGTCGACGCGCAGGGCGTCGATCTGCTTGCGCAGCTCGCCCTCGCCCTCGAGCGAGGCCTTCTCGGCCTCCCAGCGGGCCTCGAGCCCGCGGAGCTCCTCCTCCTTGTTGGCGAGGTCCTCGCGCAGCGCGGCGAGCCGCTCGACCGAGGCCTCGTCCGACTCACGCTCGAGCGCGAACTGCTCCATCTTGAGCCGGTCGACGGCACGGCGGAGCTGGTCGATCTCCTCCGGAGAGCTCTCGATCTCCATGCGGAGGCGCGAGGCGGCCTCGTCGATGAGGTCGATCGCCTTGTCCGGCAGCTGGCGTCCGGTGATGTAGCGGTCGGAGAGGGAGGCGGCGGCGATCAGCGCGGCGTCGGTGATCCGCACGCCGTGGTGTGCCTCGTACTTCTCCTGGATGCCGCGCAGGATCTGGATCGTGTCCTCGACGGACGGCTCACCGACGAAGACCTGCTGGAAGCGGCGCTCGAGCGCAGGGTCCTTCTCGATCGACTCCCTGTACTCGTCCAGCGTGGTCGCACCGATCATGTGCAGCTCGCCGCGGGCCAGCATCGGCTTGAGCATGTTGCCGGCGTCCATCTGGGAGTCGCCGCCGGCGCCTGCGCCGACGACGGTGTGGAGCTCGTCGATGAAGGTGATGACCTGGCCCTCGGCGCCCTTGATCTCGTCGAGGACGGCCTTGAGCCGCTCCTCGAACTCGCCGCGGTACTTCGCGCCGGCGACCATGCTCATGAGGTCCAGGGCCAGCACGCGCCGGCCCTTCAGGGAGTCGGGCACGTCGCCGTCGACGATGCGCTGGGCGAGGCCCTCGACGACGGCCGTCTTGCCGACACCGGGGTCCCCGATGAGGACGGGGTTGTTCTTGGTCCGCCGCGACAGCACTTGGATCACGCGGCGGATCTCGGCGTCGCGGCCGATGACCGGGTCGAGCCGGCCCTCCTCCGCGCGCTCGGTGAGGTCGACGGCGTACTTCTCGAGGGCCTCGAAGCTCGACTCGGCGTCCGCAGAGGTGACGCGGCGGTTGCCGCGGGTCTGGGTGAGCGCGATGGTGAGGTTGTCGTGCGTGAGCCCCTCCGAGTTGAGCACCTTGCGGGCGCTCGACTCGATCGTGGCCAGCGCGATGAGCAGGTGCTCGGTCGTGACGAACTCGTCCTTCATCGAGCCGGCGAGCTCGATCGACGAGGCCAGCACCCGGGTCAGCGCACCGGAGGCGGAGGGCGCCTGAGCGGTGGCCCCGGAGACCTTCGTCAGGGTGTCGCGGTCGGCGGCGGCGGCCTTGACCAGCACGGACGGGTCCACGCCCGCCTTGGCGACGAGCGACGCCGCCGTGCCGTCCTCCTGGAGGAGGAGGGCGACGAGCAGGTGGATCGGCTCGATGGTGGAGTTGCCCGCCGTCGTCGCAGCGAGCTGGGCAGCCTCGATCGCCTCGCGGCTGCGGTTGGTGAACTTGTCCAGACCGAACTGACTCATGGGTGTGATGCTCTCCTGTCTCGGGCCGGCGGCGTGGGAAGTGCGCCGGTCACAGGATGGAACACATCCAAAGTTGAGTCCATTCCACTCAACTCTGAACAATCCCGGCGCTTGTGCGGATTTGGGCACCGCACGCAAACTGTGCTCAGGTGGTCTAGACCGATCAATCCCACCTTGGTGCGAGGAGTCCCGAGATGTCCCACGTCATTCACACCGAGCAGGCGGTCGCGCGGCCCGGCAAGCACAGCGCCGGCCGCGCTGCGTTCATGCCTCGGTGGCCGTTCGAGCGCCAGCGCGTGCTGCGGGTCATCCCCGTCGGCGTACTGGTGGCGGCGAGCGCGACGACCAGTGCGCTCGCGCTCACTGCACGCGTCGGCGTGGACGCCGCCCAGGACCCCCAGGCCGGCGGTACGCCGACCCCCGCTGCCACGATCACCCCGGGCGCTCCACAGCAGGCCGTCGTGATCAGCCCGGCGGCGTTCGACGCTTCGCCGTCGGCCACCACGCAGACGACGACCACCGAGGCGACTCCGACCATCGCGGACACCGCCGCGGCGCTCACCGCACCGAAGCATCGCGCAACCGGCCAGGCCACGGAGACCCGCACCTCACACAAGGCGCCGGCCAAGCACCGGGCCGACGACGTGACCACCCCCTCCACGACGAAGCCCAGCGCCACAGCCAGTGGTTCCGCCGCTGCCACTCCGAGCAGCTCATCCTCGCCGACAGCAGCGGCATCCCAGAGTGGTGACCTACTGGGTTCGGTCATCGGCGGCCTGCTCGGCCAGTAACGTCCGGCGTCCGTCCTCAGGACGGACGTGGCCGGGCCGATGGTCCCGGCGTGAGCACCCTCGAGCGACCGGTCCGGGTCGCCTTCATCCTGACCCGCGTCCAGTTGTGGGGCGCCTTCGAGACGCTCGTGCAGGCGGCACGGGCCCATGTGGACGTCGAGGCCGAGGTCGTGCTCGTCGACAGTCCGTCGTACTTCCAGTCGCACGAGCGCGCGACGATCGCCCGCCTCCTCGGCACGGTCAGGCTCCGGGATGAGGGCTGGCTGCGGGAGCAGATCGGCATGCTCGACGTGCTGGTCTTCCACGACCCCTATCTCGGCGACTGGATGGAGCCCGGCGGCTTGGGTCACGAGCTCGTGTCGGCGGGAAGTCGCGTGGTGCTGTCGCCGTACGCCCTCGCGCTGCACGGCAGCCCGGAGATCAGGCGGATGCTCTTCGACCTGCCGTTCCACCACGCCGCCTGGCGGATCTACGCTCCCAGCGCCGGGCAGGCCGAGATGTTCCGCTCCCTCGCGGACGACGAGCCGGACGAGGCACGGCAGCGGATCCGGTTCCTCGGTTACGCCAAGCAGGAGAGACTGCTCAGCAGCCGCACGGCACAGCAGGAGGCCAAGCGCCTGCGCCGCCGGGTCGGGCGCAGGACCATCACGCTCTGGAACCCCCACTTCCCGGACGCGGACGGAACCTTCACCTTCGCGACGTTCGCGCCCCTCCTGCTCGAGCGGGCGGTGCGCTGGCCACAGGAGGGCCTGATCGTGCGGCCGCACCCACGACTGATGCCGGAGCTCGAGAGCACGCCGAAGGGCGCAGCCTCTGCCGCCCGCTTCCGTGAGCTCTGCCGCACCCTCGGCAACGTCGTCCTCGACGAGTCACCCGATCCCGCGCCCGCGATGCTTGCTGCCGACGCCCTCATCAGTGACGTCAGCTCCCTCGTCGCCGAGTACGCCGTCCTCAACCGCCCGACGCTGCTGACCGTCCCGCCCGGAGGCATCCTGATCAACGATCCTGAGGGCTTCACCGCCGACCTTCCGAGGGCCACGGGCCCGACGGAGCTCACGGCGTTCCTCGACTCGGTCCGCCCGGCAGCCACGGCTCTCCCGGAGGCATCGGAGGTCCACGGCACAGGCGAACGGATCATCGACGACCTCGTCGAGGCCGTCCGCGCCGAGCAGCACCAGGAGTCGACGGCCCTCGCCCGCTGACCGCTGACCTCCGCGACGCGGTCAGACCGTGGGCGGCACCGTCGCGTCGCCGTCGTCGGGGTCGGCGTGCTCGGGGTACTCCTCCGTCGCGGCCTGGCGCTCGGAGACCAGGCAGGCACGGCAGAACTCCTCACCGAAGGGCGTGAGGTGGATGGACCGACGTACGACCTTCGCGAACTTCACCGAGTGGAGCGCCGCCAGGACGTCAGGCTGCGCCTCGACGACCTGGTAGTCCTCGGCGTCGGCGATCGGCTCCTTGCTGAACCAGATCAGGCCGAGGCGGAAGAGGTTGTTGAGGTAGGACGGCACGTGGTCGGCACGCCGCACGCCCGCGCGCATGCCGATCATCGACAGGCCCGGTGCGATCAGCTGCGACGACATCACACCGAGCGGCCCGCCCGTGCGTACGTCGACCGACGGCTGCGGCCCGCCGCGGAGCAGCAACAGCAGGACCCGGGCCTCGTCCGGCGCCAGCTCCTCCAGGATCCGCGCGAAGGCGGGGTGTCCCTCGTCGGTGGACCAGACGTCACGGGAGCGCTCGAGCAGGTCCGCACCGCGCTCACGCAGGGAGCGAGCGGTGATCTCCCCGACGACGGGGGCCGGTGAAGCCGCCTCGGACAAGGACTCCCCCGCCGACGTGATCGCTGTGCCCACGGGCACGCCGTTGGCCACGGCCACGGCGGTGTCGCGCAGGACCTCCGCGGTACGCAGCACACCGCGAACGAGCTCGGCCGCCTCCACCGGATCGGTCGCGGCACGAGCGACGCGGGCTCCGCCGCGCAACGCGGTGCGCGCGCCCCACCCGAGGGCGTTGACATAGGCACCCGCACCGACCCGGGCCAGGCCGGGCACAACGGAGAGCCCACCACCGAGGCGGGAGCGTCGGGGCGTCAGGTCAGACATGGGTGCTCGCGATCACTCGAAGACTCACTCAAAGACTCACTCGAAGAAGCTGAAGATGACGTAGTGCAGGAAGCCGCCTGCGAGTCCCATGATGGCGCCGTGCGCATAGAGCATCCACTCGTCCTCCTTGATCGCCGAGCGCATCATGTCGACGAACTCGGCGGGGTGGAGCTCGCGGGTCCGCACCGCGACCAGCGCCTGGATCCGCTCGGCCTGCTTCCGTGAGAACGCGAGGTCCTGGAAGGGCTCGAGCGTGCGACCGACAGCCTGCTTCGTGACCGACTCCCGGATCGAGTCGAACCGCTCGGTCCCGACGGCGACCCGGACGGCGCCGCGGATCGGCCCGGCCGCCTGGTCGATCGCCGGGCGCAGCGCGTCGCCGAGCAGCTTGTGGGTGGCATCGCCGCGCGGGCCGTTGAGCAGGTGGTCACCGATCCGCTCGAGCGTGATGACGTCGTCCGCGATGATCCGCGCGTAGACCTCGGCCGCCTCGGACTGACGCCGAGGGAAGAGACCCTGCACCTTCACACCGAGCACACGGCGCGGCGCGGGCGGCTCGAAGATGAGCCACATGCCGAGCGCGTTGGTGACCCACCCGACGACCACGCCGAGCACCGGCAACACCCACCAGTGGTGGAAGACGGAGTCGACGATCGCGACCGGGATGCCGAGCAGGAAGCCGAAGATGAAGCCGAAGGCGACCATGAGGTTGAGCTCGCGCTGTCCGAAGTCACGGAAGATGCGCACGACGAGCGCCGGGTGGGTACGGAAGTGCTCGATCACCATGTACTTGGGGTCCAACAGCTGATCGATGTGCTCACCGATCTCGTCGGTGACATGGGAGACGATCCCCGGCAGCTGGGCCTGGACGCGGGCCACGATGCCGGCACGCACTGCTGGCGGCAGGTCCCGCCACAGCCGGGGATGCTCCTGACGCATCACCTGGTCGACCAGCTCGGGAACCTCCGGGCCGAACGTCGAGATGATGTGCTCGGCGATCTTGTCCGGCTCGAGCTGTTGGTAGAAGTCCGACGGCGTGCCGAGCTTGGCGATCGCCTTGTCGACCGCGATCGAGCCCATCTTGGCCGCGCGCGCGGGGATGATGCCCTGCCAGCCGAGACCGCCCTGGAGCAGGCCCGGCACCTCCTGAACCTTGCGCGGCAGCAGCCCGACGAGCTCGCGCATGCCGGGCACGGCGACGCCCTTGAAATACGTCGGGTTGAAGAGCATCCACAGGCCCGACCAGTTGATCAGCCAGCCGATGACGCCGGTGAAGAGCGGGATCGTCGCGAAGGCGACCCAGTGCACCTGGTCCGCCCACTTCGTCAGCTCGTTGATGAGCCAGTCCACGCAAGACAGCCTTTCGGTCGTCCCTCCCTGCCCGGACCCTAACAGCGTTTCGAAGTTACTGTGACAGGAGTCTCAGTCGTCCATGGGTTCGATGGTCGCCGCCTCGGGCGGAGCCGCGTGGCCAGGGAAGAGGTCGGCGTCCGACTCCTCCGCCGTCGCGAAGCAGATCCGGGCGAAGTCCTGGCCGAACGGCGTCAGGTGGATCGAGCGGCGCACCGTCGCAGCACGCCTCACGGAGCGCTTGGCCTCGAGCACGTCGGGCTGGGCCTCGACGACCTGGTAGCGGAGCAGGTCCTTGAGCGGCTCGGGCGACTGCCAGATCAACCCCAGGCGGGTGAGGTTGTTGAGGTACGACGGGATCGACTCGGGAAAGCGCACGCTCGCCCACGAGCCGATCATCGTGAGTCCTCGGGCGACGACCTCGGGCTGCATGCGGCCGCGTACGCCGGCGGCCCGGACGTCCACCGAAGGCTGAGGGCCCTGCTTGAGCATCAACAGCAGGATCCGCGCCTCGTCGGGTGCCAACTCGCGCAGGATCGACTCGTACGCCGGGTGGCGCGCCTCGTCACTCCACACGTCCCGGCTGCGGCGGAGCAGCTCGGTGCCGGAGCGACGCAGTCGCTCCTCCTCGCTCTCCTTGCCCTGCGTGCCACTGGCCTCGAGCGTGTCCCGGACCGACTCGAGGGCCGGGACGGCGAGCTTCCCCACGGCGCTGAGCAAGGGACCACCCCGTGTCACGACCCGCGTGACCTCCAGCATCGAGTCCGCCGCCATGGCGAGGTCGTCGGCGAGACTCGCCGCTGCGTCAGGGTCCACGACCGAACGGGCCACCCGGACGACACCCTTCGCGTACTGCGTCGCGGACCAGGTCGTGGTGTGCACGATGGTCTCGGCCCCGATCCGCGCGACTCCGGGGAGACTGGCGAGTGCCCCGCGAAGAGGGCCGCGTCGTCGACGTACAACAGGCCTTGCATTGCTCGCGATGCTCATCCCACTCCAAAGATCCAGAGGTGGACGAGTCCACCGACGAAGCCCATGATCGCGCCGTGCGCGTAGAGGAGCCACTCGTCCTCGATGATCGCGGCCCGCATCATCTCGACGAACACCGGAGCCGGAAGCTGACGGCATCGTTCGGCGATGAGGCTGCGGATCTTGTGGGACTGGGCCTCTGAGAACGCCGCGTCCTTGAAGGGGGTCAGCGTGTAGTCGACGGCGGTCTCCGCCACCGACGTACGGATGGCATCGAACCTCCGCGCGCCGACGGCGACGCGGACTGCACCAGAGGCGGGTCCGATCGCCTTCTCGATCGCGGGCGCGAGGGCCTCGGCCAGCATCTGCCGGGTGCGGTCGCCCGACGGCCCGTTGAGCAGGTGGTCGCCGATCCGCTCGAGGGTGATGACGTCCATCGCGATGTGCTTGCCATAGACATCGGAGGCCTCCCACTGGCGCCGCGCGAAGAGCGCCTGGATCTTGAAAGGCCCTATTTTCCAAGGGTCTGCGGGCTCGAAGATCAACCACATGCCCAGCTTGTTGGTCGCCCATCCGACGACGATCCCCATCAGCGGGAGAAGCCACCACTGGCCGAAGAGCTGGTCGACGAACGCGACCGGGATGCCGAGCACGAAGCCGAAGATGAAGCCGAAGATGATCATCATCCGCAGCTCGCGGGCACCGAAGTCCTTGAAGATCCGCACCACGATCTCGGGGTGCCTCTCGAAGTTGTCGATGACCATGACCTTCGGGTCGAGGATCTGCTCGATGTGGTCGCCGATCTCGTCGGTGACCCGCTTGACGATGGTCGGGAGCTGGCCCTGGACGCGCTCGATGATGGTTGCCCGTACGCCGCGGGGCAGGTCCTTCCACAGCCGCGGGTGCTCGCGCCACATGATCTCCTCGACGAGCGCCGGGACCTCGGGCGTGAAGACGTCGACGATGTGCGCGGCGATGACCTCGGGCTCGAGGTGGTCGTAGAAGTCCTTCGCGCTGGCCATCTGTGAGAGCGCGCGGTCGACCGCGATCGAGCCCATCTTCGCCGCGCGAGCTGGCACGATCCCCTGCCAGCCGAGGGTTCCGTGCAGGATCCCGGGGATCTCCTGAATCTTGTAGGGCAGCGACCCGGCGAGCTCCTTGAGCCCCTTGATCCGGAAACCGTGCAGGTGGATCGGCTGGAAGAGCATCCACAGGCCGGTCCAGTTGATCAGCCAGCCGATGACAGCGGTGAAGATCGGGACCGACCAGAAGTGCACCCAGTTGATGTCGGAGAAGAACTCCCCCATTGCCTACGCTCTCTCCCCCTGCGCCCCGCCCCACGGTTGGTGTGACGCGTGACACGCTAACTCCGGGGTCGGAGGTTACTCGCAAGTCACTTCTTGCGCGAGGGGTTCCTTCTCATTACTGCGCCGGCACCAGCTTCGCGTCGGTGGTGAGCTTCCCGAAGCGGTCCTTGGGCAGGATCCGGAAGCTGAGCTTGGCCTTGATCGCGCTCTCCTTGACGAACCCGAAGACCCGCGAGTCTGTCGAGCCGCCCCAGTTGTCCCCGAGCAGCCAGTAGGAGTTCGGCGGCACCGTCTTCCATGCCCGCTCGGGCGACGCCGTACCGGTGGCGGTGCAGCACGACGAGGTGCTGCTGCCAATCTGCGACGGCCAGGTGGGGTTGCTGACCTCGAAGACCTCGTCGGTCCGGGCCGGCTTGATCAGCACCCGCGGCTTTGCCCCGCCCTGGATGGACACCTGGTCGCCGGGCAGGCCGATCACGCGCTTCACGATGTCGGTTCCGCCGCCGAACTTCGCCTCGCCCGGCTCGACCGCTTCGACGAGGTCGAAACGATCGACATCCTTGCGGTGCAGGAGGTCGACTTCGAGCCGATCCTTCGGGTGCAGCGTGGGCTGCATGCTGTCTCCGCTGACCGTTACAGAGAACGTCAGTCCGATGACGACGACAAGCAGGACGACGAGAACAAGCACAACCAGTACTCCGCTGACGATTCCGGCCGCCGAGCCGCGTTGATGCCTCGTGATCACGCCGGAACTGTAGCGACCGGGCGAGGACCGAACAGTCGACCGGCCAACGCCCTGTCTGAGGACTTTGCCGTTAGCTACTTGACGGTAACGTGTGACCTGCGACACGGTGTTACCCGTCACACGTGTATCTCGTACTTCGGTCGTTTGTGCGGGTGGCACTAGATCGCCTCTTGAGGGAGAGGCGCTTACGAGGGAGCAAATTCAATGAAGAAGATCGAGGGCGAGGGTCGTACCCGCCTTACTCGTTTCGCTGCCATCACCATCCCCGCCGCCGTGGCTTCAGCAGGCATGGGCTTCGCAGTGATGTCCGGCATGGTGGGCGCGGTGCTGTCGTCGACGGACGGGTTCCAACTGCAAACCGACCTCACCGCGTCGAGCCTCAAGGTCCGCGCCGGTGCAACCGATGTCGGCACTGCCGACAGTGCCAAGGAGACCATCTACGCCGAGGCCGCTGGCTCGCATGCCGACGGCCTCGACGTCCAGACGCCCACCGTCCAGATCGTCCCCGGCCTCAGCGTCCACCTGAGCATCGGCTCGACCGACACCGACATCGACCTCGGCGACGTCGCGCTCAACGCTGCAACACTCGACACCGACGGCGCCACGCTGTCGACCGTGAAGCTGGGCCAGGCCCAGTCCGAGGCGGGCTTCTCGACTGACGGTCAGGACGAGGACACCGGTTACAAGGCCGACGCCTTCTCGCTCACCGCGTCCGGCGGTGCCGGCTCGCAGGTGCTCCCGGGCGTCGACTCGACGGCGTACGCGATCACACTCGGCTCGCTGAGCCTGAACAACCTATCGCTCGGCGTTCACGCCGACTGACAGTCCTGCTCTCCAGAGAGCACCCGGTGGGTGCCTTGGCGCTTCGACGCTTCGGCACCCACCACACCATCCACCCTTCACGTTCTGAGGACCCATCCATGACTGACATGCTCCACTCGGTCGAGAGTTCCGCCGCGACACCCGCGAAGAAGTCGTTCACGTCACGCGCCTGGGCGCGCTTCGCCCACTTCCGTCGCACGCGTCCGTTCTGGGGCGCGATCCTGCTCGCTTGGGGCGCCTACATGATCGGCAACCCCGTCTTCGGCAGCAGCTTCGCCGCCTATGCCAACGTCGGCGTCCGCAGCATCGTCCCGGTGCTCATCACCATCGGCCTCCTGGCGGCTGCCGGCGTCGCCATGTTCCTACCGTCGCAGCGCCACTTCCCCGCGATCATGGCCACGGCACTGGCCGTTGCGGCACTGCCGCTGGCCAACCTCGGGGGGCTGATCATCGGCACCGTCGTGTCGATCATCGGTGCCGGCATGGTCTTCGCCTGGGCGCCGTTCTCACCGAAGCAACTCGCCAAGTTTGCGGATCGGGACGCGCGCAAGGCACAGCGCAAGGCGGTCAAGGCCGCGTTGCGCGACGGAGGTCAGCGACGCGCAGTCGCCTGATCGCCACCGGAGCCTGACGGGGGGTCAGGCTCCACATTCGAGGGAGCACCACCATGAAGAGCACCAGAGGCGCCGCCAAGCGACGCTCGACGCAACGCGGTTCACTCGCCACCGGCCTGCGCGACCTTCTGATCGGCCGCGCCGGCGACAAGGCGGCTGAGATCAGCGATCTCGTCGCCGAGCGCCACCAGACGATGCTCGACCTCTCGGTCGTCGGGCGCCGCGGCACGCGCAAGCGTGCCCTGCTTCCGGTCGTCGCCGGACTCCTCGGTCTGGCAGGCATGTTCACTGCGGTGAGCCAGAACGTCCTCGCGGTGAACTTCACCACGGGCAACAACAAGTTCCGGCTCTACTCCAACTACCTCGACGCCCAGTCCGCGGCCGGTTTCCTGACCAGTGCCACACGCCAGGACGGCACGGGTGCGGGGGTCGCCGAACTGGGCATCAAGTCCGCCCGACTTGCGGGCCTGTGCGCGATCGCCAAGGACAACATCCTCGGCGGGCTGGCCCTCAAGATCACTGCCGGCGACACCATCCCGGCGACGTACAGCGGGACGTCGGTCCCCGACGGCGTCGCGACCCGTGCCATTGACGCCGACGGCTCCGACGCAGGCACCGCGGTCGGTGACAGCCCCGATGAGAAGGCCGGCGCGCTGACAGGCACGTCTCTGACCAACGCCATCACCGCTACCAACCTCTACATCAATGCCGACGCCCTCAGCGGCTACGGCAACCTGATCAGCGGCCTCAATCTCGGCCAGAGCGCCGACACGGTCGAGGCCAGTGCCGGAGTCGACATCAGCCAGACTCCGACAGCCGGCAACTTCGGCCTCTACGCCCAACAGCTCAACGTCGCCGGACTCAACGGCGACACGTACGGGCTCAACCTCGCCGGCGCAATCACGCTGCCGAAGCTGAAGCTCTCGGTGGTCGGTCTGCCGTGGGGGCTCGGATCGACCGACGGTATCTCCCAGTCCGCGTGCGGTTAGCCATGGCCGCTCACCACTTCGAGATCCCGCGCTCACTCAACGACGCTCGGCTGTCCTTCCGCGCCTTCCGTCGCACCCGGCCGTTCTGGGGCGGGCTGTGGACCATCCTCGCGGGCGTCTGGATCATCAGGGCGATGAGCTTCTCCATCGGGCTCGCCCTCACGGGCGGCTGGTCGTATTCGGCCGGCTACATCATGGGCGGCGGCCTCGTCCTGTTCGGGCTCGTCGCCTGGGTGACGCCCTCCCACAGAGGTCTCGCCGGCATCGCCGCCTTCCTGATCGCCCTCGGCGCCTTTCCCGCGGCCAACCTCGGCGGCTACCTCGTCGGCTCGGTGGCAGGCATCATCGGCTCGTCAATGATCTGGGCCTGGGGCGAGAAGAGGCTGCGGAGTCCGAAAAGTGCAGCGACGGGCCACCACCAGGGCGCGCGGAGGGCTGGGTGAAGGACCGCACCTCCCGTCGCCGCGCCTCAACCTTCCGCGAGCGCGTGCGGGACCGATACCGCCGGCGACGCGATGAGCTCCTTGCCGCCGAGGAGACTCGACACGGAAGCCGGCGGCGCGGGCTCATCATGGCCGTCGGCGGACTCCTCGGCCTGGCGAGCATGTATCAACTGGTCTCCGCCAACGTGCTGGCCGTCAACTTCACCACGATGAACTCGTCGTTCCAGCTCTACACGAACTACCTCCAGGGCGAAGAGGTCGCGGCCTACCTCAACTCGACCTCCCGTCAGGACGGCGTGAACTACCCCGTCGCCGAGTTGGGCGTCAAGAAGGCCTCGCTCGCCGGCCTGTGCATGATCTCGACCGAGACGCTGCCGGGGTCTCTCGGGGCCTACTCGGTGGTGATCACCTCCGGTGACGCCGTGCCCGCGACGACGACCTTCCAGAACGGCGTCGCGCTGACGGACCCGAACTACTACCTGCCGACGGGTTGGACGGCCGGCACAGACGTGTGGAGCACCGCCGGCTCGGACGCCGACCAGTACATCGGGGCGCTCAAGGGGACCCGGAAGACCAATGCTGTGACCGCCACCGACCTCTACCTGACGGCCAGCGCCATCCAAGGAACCGGCTATCGCGTCAACGGTCTCTACCTCGGCGAACGCGCCCAGGACGTCGGGCCCAACGCCGGGGTGACCTGGCCTTCAGGCCTTGGAGCTCCCTCGCCTGCCGATGCGACCCCGGGCGGGTTCGGCCTCCGGGTCGACCACCTCAACCTGGCCGGCGGCATGCTGTACACCTACGGCAGCCCCATGATCCCGGGGACGCCGGCGGTCCCCGAGCAGCTGGCCGTGCCTGCGCACGACGAGACCGGAGTCAGCGACGGGCCACCCGCCATCGTGGGGCTGACAGTAGACGCGCCCGGCTCCGCATACGCCAACACCGCCAGCGACAACACCTACAAGAATCAAGTCGGCCGGATCGTCGACGGCGACCTCAACACCTACTGGATGGTGAGCACCAACAACGGCGTGACGGTCTCGAAGACCGCGACCGTGACCTACCAGCTGTCGCAGAAGTGGCAGGTGACGTCCTACCAGATCGGGACGGGGCCGACCGCCAACACCCAACCCAAGACGTGGACCCTCAAGGGTTCCAACGACGGCACGACCTGGACGCCGATCGACACGGTGGCGGCCTCGTACCCGTCGACCTCAGAGTGGAACAGCTACACCGTCGACTCCCCCGGCTACTACAAGTACTACCAGTTGGCGATCACCGACAACGCGGGCGCCGCGGGCCTGCAGCTCTCCGACTGGAAGCTCAATGGCATCGGCGTGATCGGCTCCTCGAGCGCCAACCCAGCTCAGTCCGCCTCCTATGTCGCAAGCAACGGCGAGAACTATCGGATGCTGATGGACGGGAACGGCGGGACCAAGTTCTACAACGACTACGGAAGCACGAGCGGCTCCGGCGTCTCGTACATGAACCCCAACTTCCAGGTCGTCTATGTGCTGAACGACCCGGCGAAGGTGACCTCCTACACCCTGCGGAGCGGCGCGGACTCAGCGAGCTACAAGAACCGCAACCCGCGCAACTGGACGCTCGAGGGCACGAACGCGACCGACAGCAGCGGTCAGCCGACCGGTTGGATTTCGCTGGACACCCGGACGGTGACAGACGGCCAGGACGACGCCGGGTTCAGCGGCAACAACTCGATAGTCACGAGGAGCCTCTCCAGTCCGGCGTCATACAAGTACTACCGGCTGACCGTCACCCGGATTCGAACGCCGTACGCGTCGACCACACTCCTCGGATCCACCGAGAACAGCGACGCATCACTCAGCGCGTTCAGCAACACCAAGAACTATCGCCTCCAAATCGCCGACTGGATGCTCAACACGGGCACGACGACGGTGACCGTGCCCGGGACTCCATATGTCCCGGGGGTCCCGGCCGGCCCCGACACCCCTGCCATTCCAGCGGGTGCCGCTGGGTACGGGCTCCAACTCAAGGGGAGCATCGTCCTTCCCAAGTTGAAGATCCGGGTGGTGCCCGGCGCCAAGACGCAGAGCTACTGCCCGACGGCGGCCGGATGATGAGCAGCACGACGACCTCGAACATCCCCACCCGGGCTCGAGCGATCCTCCGTGAGGCCCGCTTGGTCTTCCGTGCCTGGCGGCGCACGCGTCCGTTCTGGGGAGGACTCCTGACGATGCTGGCGGGGGTGTGGATCATCCGGGCGATGCGCTTCTCGATCGGGATCGCCCTGACCAGCAATTGGCCCTACATCGCCGGGTTCCTGGTGGGAGGGGGACTCGTTCTCTTCGGACTCGTCGCGTGGTTCGCTCCGATCTACCGCGGCCTGCTGGGCCTGCTCTGCCTGGCGCTGTCGCTACTCGCCTTCCCGATGGCCAACCTCGGGGGATATCTGATCGGAAGCGTCGTCGGCATCTTCGGATCGTCGATGATCTGGTCGTGGGGCGAGAAGCGGCCCCGAGGCATGCGTCGCAGTTCGGAGGAGCGGTGACCCTCACTCCGACGCGATCTCCGCGGCTACAGCGAGCCTGCGTCTTCGCGGCGGTTGCGGCGCTCGCCATCGCCTGCCTTCTGACCACCGGCCTTGACGGCCGTCCCGGCCGGGCTGACGCCGCGCTTCCCGACGCGCCGTTCTCGTGCGGATCGAGCGACCAGAACCGCCAGTCGGTGAGTCAGTGGAACGGCTCCATCAGCAGCAGCCCCACGTGGGTCGGGACGGCGATGAAGCCCTGCCTGTCCGGCACGGCACTCACGCTGACGATCCCGGCGAAGGACAACTCGGCCACCATCTCCAGCGTGCAGCGGCTGACGGGGGCTCAGAACATCAAGATTGCCGACGGGACAACGATCCCGAACGTCTATCAGTTGGGTTTCAAGGGCTTCACCATCAACTCCACCGCCTCCAACGTCACGTTGAAGACCACCGCCGGCACGGTGGGCAGCTACGAGTTGAAACTGGCGCCCGATGCGGGCGCGGTCTTCGGCGGCGGCGACGTCGTCACTGACCTCTTGGTCGACGGAGACAGCACCATCGTCATCAACGACATGCCGGTCTCCTTCCTCGGGACGTGCGGCATGTTGGGCGGGTCTGGCAGCAGCACATGCACGGTGCAGGTGAAGAACATCAGCCAAGATCTGGTGAGCTTGGCCAACGCGATCGGCATCTCGTCGTTCAGCATCCGCCAGATGGACCTGAAGATCTACTACATCGTCACCCACAACACCTCCGGTGGAGACCCGAGCGGCGCCGCATTCCAGTTTCCGAACACGCTCATCACGGCGAAGGACAGCAGCTGATGGCGCGCTACGCACGGGCCGCGGCCGAGCCCATTCGTTACGGCATCCGTTGGGGGCGTGCCGGAGCAGTGGCGGGCGTGAGCCTCGGGTTGCTCGGATCGATGACGGCGCTGGTGACCACCAACGCCCTCGCCGCCTACGTCACGGTCAGCTCCCAGTCGAAACCGTCGGAGTTCAACACCTCGAAGCTCACGGGGCAGGACGTCGCCTTCGGCATGGTGCAGTCGGACGTGAACGGCACCATCAAGCCGGTGCTCCGTGCTGGATTCGCCTCCGCAACACTCGATGGCTTCTGCGTCTCCAAGACCGAGAATGTCCTCGGTCTTTTCGACGTGACCTTGAAGGTGACCTCGGGCAACGGGGCGGCGGGGGACGACATCGTCGCCAGCAACGCTTCCTTCGACCTGACTGAACTCCGAGGCACGACCATCAATCTCGAAGGCAAGGATCAGGTAGGGCAGGCCACCGCCGACATGACCACCACCAAGACCGGCGGCACCTTCGACACGAATCCGCTGGGCGCTCCCACCGGTGGTTACGGCGCCGGATGGGTCGGCATCGACGCCTCGAAGGGCACCCTGAGCGGGCTGAAAGGCAAGCTCTACTCGGTGGAGATCCAGGGCGACATCACTCTGCCCAACCTGAGCATCGGAGTCACCGGTGCTTCCGGCTTCGCGTGCAACACAGTCGCCGGCACGACGAATTGAGCGGTTCGACTACTGCCGGCGCCAGACGACGATCGACTGACCCACCTCGGGAGGCCGGACCGCGGGGACACGGCTGACCACGGCAGCGGCGGGGCGTCCGGCGGTCGCGAGGCGAAGCGCCTCACGGGTCGCCTCGAGTTCGGAGGCGAGCTCGGCGTTGCGGGCGGCGAGGGCGTCGACCCGGTTCGACAGATCGAGGATCCGGCGTACGCCCTCGATACCGATGCCCTCAGACGTGAGGGACGCGATCAACCGCAGGAGGTCGATGTCATGCGAGGAGTAGCGGCGGCCACCGCCGCCGGTGCGGCCGGGGGTGATCAGGCCGAGGCGCTCGTAGGTGCGCAGGGTCTGCGGGTGCAGGCCGGTGAGCTCGGCCGCGACCGAGATGACGTAGACCGCCGCGTCAGGCGCGGGGCCCGGACCCAGTGGCGACGTGCTCATGCCGAGGCCGCCTCACTCGCGGCAGTGTCGAACAACCCTTCGCGCAGCGGCTTTCCGCCGGTGGCGGCACGGTAGGCCTCAAGAGCCTCACGAGCCTCCGGCGAGAGCACGGCGGGGACCTGCACCTCGACCGTGGCGAGCAGGTCGCCCGAGGTTCCGTCGGCCTTCTTCACGCCACGGCCACGCACGCGGAACGTGCGGCCGTTGGGCGTTCCGGCAGGGACCTTGAGCGTGACGGGAGACCCGCCGAGGGTGGGGATCCGGACCTCGGAGCCCAGCGCCGCCTCGTCGAAGGAGACGGGCACGTCGATCGTCAGGTTGTCGCCCGAGCGGGAGAAGACGCGGTGCGGCGTCACCTTCACCACGACGAAGAGGTCACCGTTGGGGCCGCCGGCCTCGCCGACCGCACCCTTGCCACGCAGGCGGATTCGCTGGCCGTCCTTCACCCCGGCCGGGATCTTCGCGCTGATCGTGCGGCCCGAGAGCCCGCGACCGCTGCCGTGGCAGGTCGGGCAGGCCTCGTCGTAGACCACCTGACGGCCGCCGCAGGCAGGACACGTCTCGGAGACCTGGAAGCCGCCGAGGTCCTGGATGACCGAGCCCTGACCGCCGCAGACGTTGCAGACATGGGGTTTAGTGCCCGGCTTGCCACCGGTGCCGTTGCAGTCGGGGCACGGAGCGTCGGAGGTGAGGCGGAGCTGGATCGTCACACCCTCGAGCGCGTCGACGAAGCCGACCGTCGCGGTCGTCTCGATGTCGGCGCCCTTCTGCGGACGAACCCGCCGCTGCGAACGGCCTCCGCCGAAGAGGTCACCGAACATGTCGGCGAAGCCTCCCCCGCCGGCGCCGCCCTGCTGGGCCGTCGCCTGTGCGAAGAGGTCGTCGAAGTTGTAACCGCCAGCACCGGCCCCGCCGGTGTTGCCGTACGTCGACCGGCCACCGAAGCCGGCCCCGCCGAATCCGCCAGGGAATCCGCCACCGGCGTAGAGCGAGCGGACCTCGTCGTACTTCTTCCGCTTCTCCGGGTCACCGATGACGTCGTAGGCCTCGGCGACCTTCTTGAACTTCTCGTGCTTGGCGGTGTCGCCCGGGTTGGAGTCGGGGTGGTTGGCGCGCGCCAGCTTGCGGTAGGCCTTCTTGATGTCGTCGGCCGTCGCGGTCTTCGCGACGCCGAGCTCGGCATAGAAGTCCTTGTTCACCCAGTCCGACCGGATGCCGTCGTTGTCGGCCACGCGTCCTCCTTCCTCTCCCCGAGATCCGGGTTCTTGCCCTTCGAGATCCGGGTTCCAGCCCTCGTGTCCGGACCAAAGTCCGGATCTCGGAGGGCAAGAACCCGGATCTCGGGTTTATTCGGGATCGACCACCAGCACCTGAGCCGCGCGAACCACGCGGTCTCCGATGCGGTAGCCGGCCTTGGCGAGCACCTTCACCGTGGTCTCACTGACCTCGGGGTCGGTGCCCAGATGCGAGAGCGCCTCGTGCACCTGCGGGTCGAATGCGTCGCCGGGCTCACCGAACTTCGACAGGCCGAGGCCGGAGACGATCCGCTCGAGCTGGTCGGCCACGGCCTTGAAGCCGCCGTCCAGCTCGCCGTGCTCCTTCGCCCGGTCGATGGTGTCGAGCACCTCGACGATGGGCGCGAGGACCTTGTACGTCGCGTTCTCGGCGACCAGCTCGCGGTCGCGGTCGACACGTCGCTTGTAGTTGACGTACTCGGCCTGCAGGCGCTGCAGGTCGGTGGTCAGCTCCGAGATCCGGTCATCGACCGACGGCTCGGCAGCGACGTCGCCGGCCTCGGCCGGAGCGTCCGCCTCGGGTGCCTCCCCGAAGGAGACGACCTCGGGGGCCGCCTCCTCAGGGGTCTCCGGCTCACGGTCGGGCAGCGGCTCATCGGTCACTTGGACTCGTCCTCGTCGACGATCTCGGCCTCGACCACGTCGTCGTCAGCCTCACCGGTCGCGCCGGTGGAACCACCGGCGGCGGCCGACTCGGCCTCGGCGGCGGCGTACATCGCGGCGCCCATCTTCTGCGAGGACTCACCGAGCTTGGTGATGGCGGCCTGGAGGGTTTCGTTGGAGGCCTCCTCGTCGGCGAGCGTGGTCTTGAGCGACTCGAGGTCGGCCTTGACCTCGTCCTTGACGTCGGCCGGGATCTTCTCGTCGTTGTCGGCGAGGAACTTCTCGGTCGTGTAGACGAGGGAGTCGGCCTGGTTGCGGACCTCGACGGCCTCGCGACGCTTGGCGTCCTCCTCGGCGTACTGCTCGGCCTCCTTGACCATCCGGTCGATCTCGTCCTTGGAAAGGGCCGAGCCGCCGGAGATCGTCATCGACTGCTCCTTGCCGGACGCCTGGTCCTTCGCGGAGACGTGGACGATGCCGTTGGCGTCGATGTCGAAGGTGACCTCGATCTTCGGAATGCCACGCGGCGCCGGCGGCAGACCCGTGAGCTCGAAGTTGCCGAGCGGCTGGTTCTGCGCCCAGATGGAGCGCTCGCCCTGGGCGACCTTGATCTCGACCGACGGCTGGTTGTCGTCGGCGGTCGTGAAGATCTCCGAGCGCTTCGTCGGGATCGTGGTGTTGCGCTCGATCAGCGGCGTGAAGACACCACCCTTGGTCTCGATGCCGAGGGAGAGCGGCGTGACGTCGAGGAGCAGGACGTCCTTGACCTCACCCTTGAGCACACCGGCCTGCAGCGCGGCGCCGACGGCGACGACCTCGTCCGGGTTGACGCCCTTGTTGGGCTCCTTGCCACCGAGCAGGTCCTTGACCAGGTCGGTCACGGCCGGCATACGGGTCGAGCCGCCGACGAGGACGACGTGGTCGATGTCCTTGATCGCGACGCCGCCGTCCTTGAGGACGTTCTGGAACGGGATACGGGTGCGCTCGAGCAGGTCGTGCGTGAGCTTCTGGAACTCGGCGCGGGTCAGGGTCTCCTCGAAGTGGAGCGGGCCGGACTCGCCGTGGGTGATGTAGGGCAGGTGGATCGTCGTGTTCTGGCTCGAGGAGAGCTCGATCTTCGCCTTCTCCGCGGCCTCCTGGAGGCGCTGCGCGGCGATCTTGTCCTTCGACAGGTCGACGCCGTTGGCGTCCTTGAACTTCTTGACCATCCACTCGACGATCGCGTTGTCCCAGTCGTCACCACCGAGGTGGTTGTCACCGGAGGTCGCCTTGACCTCGACGACGCCCTCACCGATCTCGAGCAGGGACACGTCGAACGTACCGCCACCGAGGTCGAAGACGAGGATGGTCTGGTCATCGCCCTTGTCGAGGCCGTAGGCCAGCGCGGCCGCGGTCGGCTCGTTGACGATGCGCGCGACGTTGAGGCCGGCGATCTCGCCCGCCTCCTTGGTCGCCTGGCGCTGGGCGTCGTTGAAGTACGCCGGCACCGTGATGACCGCGTCGGTGACCGTCTCACCGAGGTAGGCCTCGGCGTCGCGCTTCAGCTTCTGCAGGATGAAGGCGCTGATCTGCTGGGCGGTGAACTTCTTGTCGTCCGCCTCCATGGTCCAGTCGGTGCCCATGTGGCGCTTCACGGACTTGATCGTCCGGTCGACGTTGGTGACGGCCTGGCGCTTGGCCACCTCGCCGACCAGCACCTCACCGGACTTGGCGAACGCCACGACGGACGGCGTCGTACGGGCGCCCTCAGCGTTCGCGATGACGGTGGGCTCGCCACCCTCCAGAACGGCGACCACCGAGTTCGTGGTGCCGAGGTCGATACCGACCGCACGTGCCATGGTTGAAACCTCCGCAGAGTCTTGGATCTCTAGTTGAGTCCATCCGACTCAACTTCGTTCACTTACTCTAACGCAGGGTTCAACGATCTATTCCGGCGCCCCTCAGGAGGCGCAGACCGGTGTCGACCATGCTGACGCGGGGCAGCTCGTCGGTCTCTGCCAGCGGCCACCAGCGCGCCTCGTCGGTGGTGCCGTCGACCTCCGGCCTCAGCTCACCGCCGACGATCTCTGCGGAGTAGAAGACTCGGACCGCCTTGAGCGAGCGGCCGCCGTAGGCGCCCTCGCCGCGAGCACGCTCCTCCTCGGAGAAGACGTCGGTCTCGATCCCGAGTAGGCCGGTCAGCTCGACGTCGTACCCCGTCTCCTCGCGCACCTCGCGGACACAGCCCTCCTCGGGCGACTCGTGCAGCTCGACGCCCCCGCCGGGCAGGGTCCAGCGCTTGCGGGTCTCCTCGTTCCAGAGGGCGAGCAGCATCTGCTCACTCCCCTCCTCGCCCTGCACGATCACCGCGTACGCCGCCAGCCGGGTGTCGTAGTCCGTGTAGTGCGGCAGCGCCGGCTCGGGCGCGGGATCGGGAAGGCTCACAGGCGCCAGTCAATCAATCGTGACGGTGACGGAGTTGGAGGCCAGCTTGGAGTCGGTGTCGATGACGCGCCATTCCTGCTTCCCGGTGCGCCCTGTCTGGACGTACGTCGAGAAGGTGTCACCCGAGACGCTCGCGGTCACCGGGAAGTCGGTCCACTTGCCGCCCTCGCGGCGCTGCACCTGGAGCACGGCTCCCTCACCCCCGGTGTACGCGCCGCTGAGATCGATCCGCTCCATCGAGCCGACGGTGCTGGAGCCCACCTGGAGCGTGATCTGCTTGACCTCCTGGGCGGGCGTCTCGGTGGCCGGGTTCTCGCTGGCCGTGGCGCTGTCGTCGGCGAGCGGCTCCGAACTCAGGGTGATGAGCGGCCCGGTGTCGGAGGCGGTCGGCTTCGGCGTCGGCAGGTAGAGCGAGGCCCCACCTTGGCCGTCGGCTGCCTGGGCCGCCTGCTCCGTGTCGCCGCCGAGGCCGAAGACACCGGCGGCGACGAAGGCGAAGAGGCCGGCGATGAGGCCGAGCGCGACAGCAACGGTGGCCAGCGCGATGAGGCCGGCGACCACCGGGTGTCTCTCCTCCTTGCGGAGCGCGGAGAGTTGCGCAGGGAGCTTCAGGGGCACAGAACAGATCCTTCCGAGATAGCGCCAGACTAGCCACCATGGATTTCCAGGACGTCGTACGTCGTCGCCGCATGGTCCGTCGTTACACCGCTTCTCCGGTGGCCGAGACGTCGCTGACGCGCATCCTGGACAACGCCGTGCGGGCCCCTTCTGCGGGCTTCTCGCAGGGCTGGTCGTTCCTCGTCCTCTCCACGCCGGAGGACGTCTCCCGGTATTGGGAGATCTTCCGCGGCGACGCCGAGTGGGAAGCGGATGGCTGGCTGCGCGGCATGATGACCGCTCCCGTGTTGGTGATCCCGTGCTCGTCGAAGGCCGCCTACCTGTCGCGCTACGCCGAGCCGGACAAGGGCTGGACAGATCTGAGCGACGACGCCGTGCGGGAGAAGTGGCCGATGCCCTTCTGGCACATGGACACCGCCATGGCGGTGCAGAACATGCTGCTCACCGTCGTCGACGAGGGGCTGGGCGCCTGCTACTTCGGCATCCCGCCGCGGCACCTCGGTGAGGTGAGGGAGGCGTTCGGGATCCCGGACGAGTGGGACCCGATCGGCGTCGTCTCGATCGGCCACCCCGACACCGGCGGGGCGCAGGGCAGCCCCCGTCGGCGTACGAGGAAGGCGGTCGCGGAGGTCGTGCACCGCGGCCGTTGGTAGGTCCGCGGCACACTGGATCCATGGCCGAGAGCGAGGAGTGGCCCGAAGGAAGGCCCGAGCGGGGACGCCCGGTGCCGCCGTGGCAGCGACGCGAGGGCAGTGCCGCGGCCGCCGCCCGGATCCAGCAGCAACAGTCCTGGGTGGACCTGCAGATCCGTCAGGCGATCGAGCGCGGGGAGTTCGAGAACCTCAGCGGCGCGGGCAAGCCGATCGACGACCTCGGCGACGAGCACGACCCGGACTGGTGGCTCAAGCGCCTGATCGAGCGTGAACGGCTCGTCGTCCTGCCTCCGTCGCTGCAGATGCGCAAGGAGGACGCTGAGCTGGACGGCCAGCTCGACAAGCTGGCGGCCGAGAAGCTCGTGCGCGAGGCGGTCGAGGCGTTCAACTCCCGTGTCCGCTCCGCGAGGCTGCACACCGAGGGGCCGCCGTTCATCACGCAGTTGCGCGATGTGGACCGCGAGGTGGAGCGCTGGCGGGAGCGGAGGGCCGAGCGGCTCGCAGCCGCCGAGCAGCAGGTTGCCGACGCGGCACAGCCGAAACGTCGATGGTGGCAGCGGCGCCGGCGCTGAATTGGATCGTTCCGGTGTTGAATCGGTCATATTCCGCCCTCCGGAACGGCTGTTAGGTTCAAGGTTTGTGAGTCTCAAGAGCCCCAAGTCGTTCTTCGCCCCGCTGGCGGTCGGAGCCCCCGCTCCCCTGCGTGAGATCCCTGCTCGGCCCAGCCGAGCCATCCACTTCTTCGATCCCTCGAATCCGAAGATGGTCGACAAGATCCCGGCGATGGTCGGCACGGTCGACGTACTCCTCGGCAACCTGGAGGACGCCGTCAAGGCGGACAACAAGGAGGCTGCCCGCGCGGGGCTGGTGCAGATCGCGAAGGGCACCGACTTCGGTCCCACCCAGCTCTGGACCAGGATCAACTCGCTCGACTCCCCGTGGGTGCTCGACGACCTGATCACGCTGGTCACCGAGATCGGCGACAAGCTCGACGTGATCATGGTCCCGAAGGTGCAGGGCGCCGAGGACATCCACTACGTCGACCGCCTGCTCGCCCAGCTCGAGGCCCGCGCCGGGATCACCCGTCCGATCCTTATCCATGCCATCCTCGAGACCGCGCGCGGCGTGGCCGAGGTGGAGAACATCGCGCTGGCGTCGCCGCGCATGCAGGGCATCTCGCTCGGCCCGGCGGACCTCGCGGCCGACCGCAAGATGAAGACCACCCGCGTCGGCGGTGGCCACCCGGGCTACCTCGTCCGCCAGGACCCGGTCAGTGGCGACATCAACGGGGACCGCGCGATCTTCCAGCAGGACCTGTGGCACTACACGATCGCCAAGATGGTCGACGCCTGTGCCGCGGCCGGGATCTACCCCTACTACGGCCCGTTCGGTGACATCACAGACGTCGTCGCCGCCGAGGACCAGTTCCGCAACGCCTTCCTCCTGGGCTGTGTCGGAACCTGGTCGCTCCACCCCAAGCAGATCGAGATCGCCAACCGCGTCTTCTCGCCGTCTGCCGAGGACATCAAGCACGCCCGACGGGTCGTCGCGGCCATGGGCGACGGCACCGGCGCGGTCATGCTCGACGGCAAGATGGAGGACGACGCGTCCCTGAAGCAGTGCCTCGTCCTGGTGTCGCTCGCCGACGAGCTCGCCGCCATCGATCCCAAGCTCAAGGAGCTCTACGACTCCATCGAGCTCGAGGGAGAGGACGCCTGATGACCGACTCCTCGCTCTTCCGCCCCCGTCGCTCCGTCCTCTACATGCCGTCCTCCAACGAGCGGGCGCTGGAGAAGGCGAAGACGATCGCCGCCGACGGGCTCATCCTCGACCTCGAGGACGCCGTCGCCCCCGACGCCAAGAACACCGCGCGTGAGAACGCCGTCGCCGCCGTCGCGTCCGGTGAGTACGGCGCCAAGGAGCTCACCATCCGGATCAACGGCGCCGACACCGAATGGCACGCGGACGACATCCGCGCTGCTGCCGCGGTCGGTCCGGACGCCATCGTCGTCCCGAAGGTCAACAGCGCCGCTGCGGTGAAGAGCCTGGTCGCGTCACTCGAGGCCGCCGGGGCCCCGGACAAGACGAAGCTCTGGGCCATGATCGAGTCGCCGTACGCCATCCTGCATGCGGAGGAGATCCTCGGCGCCTCGGAGCGACTGACCGTCGCCGTCCTCGGCACCAACGACCTGGTCAAGGAGCTCTTCATCGACCACGTCCCCGGTCGCGAGCCGCTGCGCACGTCGCTGCAGCTCGCCGTGCTGGCCGCCCGCGCCACCGGCAAGGTCGTCCTCGACGGCGTCTACAACGACGTGAAGAACGAGGAGGGGTACGCCGCCGAGGTGCTGCAGGGCGTGCAGTACGGCTTCGACGGCAAGACCCTGATCCACCCCGCGCAGGTGCCCGGCGCGAATGAAGGCTTCGCTCCGTCGGAGGAGGCCGTCGCAGGAGCCAACGGCCTGATCGAGGCTTGGAACTCCGGCAACGGTGGCGTGGTGACCTACAACGGCAAGATGGTCGAGTCGCTCCACGTGGAGTCGGCCCGACGCACGCTGGCGATCGCCGCCGCCATCGCCCAGCTCGGCTGATCGTCGGCGTACGCCCTGAGGCAGGATGGGGGCGTCAGGGTCAGCTCGGTGACCGTGACGCCCCTTTCTGTCTTTCGTTGAGGTCCTGTGTCTGAGTCATCCGAGCAACCTGACCGCGGTGGTCAGGCAGCGCCCTCGAACCTCGAGGTGCGCGACCCGCTCAAGCCGTTCACAGACATCCTCGACATCGTCAGGCAGATCGCCGCCACAGGTACGACGGCGCCCGACCCCACCGCCGCCTCGCTCGACCTCGAGGCGATCCTTCGCGGGCCGGTCCTCGACCCTCCTCCGCCACCCCCACCTTCTGCGGCTCCGCCGATCGCTGCGCCTCCGATCGCTGCGCCCCCCGTCCCTGCGCCGCCCACCACCCCTCCCCCGCTTCGCCCGCGGGCGAAGCCGATGGTCACGCCACCACCGGCTCCTGAGCCGGCTCCCGAGCCCGAGCCTGAGGTCGAGCCGGAGCCGGCCACCGCGCCCGAGCCTGTCGTCGAGCCGCCGGTAGAGCCGGAGCCGGTCCCCGAACCGCAGCCAACGCCAGATCTCGAGCTCACCCCGCCCGTGGCCTCCCCGGTCACCCCTCCGGCGGCAGCCACCCAGGAGCTGACCGACCTGCAGGCGATCATCGACGCTGCGTCGGCGGCGATCGCCGAGATCGACGGCGAAGCCCCGCCTGCTCCCGTGACAGTGGAGGCTGCACCGATCGACCCCGCCGCACTTGCGGCGCTGCTGGCCAGCTTCGACCTTCCGACGGACAACGTCGACACGCTCCTCGCTCCCCCGGCCGAGCCCGAGGCACCTGAGGAGACCGCCGAAGCAGAGGCTGTTGTCGAGGCCGCCCCAGAACCGGTCGTCGAAGCGCCGGACGAGGAGGCCGCCGACACCGCAGCCGTGATCCCGGAGCAGGTGGACGAGAGCAAGGAGGAGCCCGCCCCTCCGGCGCCCGTGATCGTCCCGGAGCCCGGCGAGGTCGTGCCGCCGAACGTGCTGGCGGTCCTCATGGAGCCAACGGCACGGCCGGCTCCCCGCCCGACCGAGCTCCGCAACAAGAACGCCCCTCCACCCGAGCCACCGCCCCACACGCATCGCGCCGTCCCCCCGCCCCCGCCGAAGGTCATCCCGGATCCCCAGACGGATGCGGCCGCCGCCGTACTCGCGGCCTTCGCCACCCAGCAGGCCGAACGCGAGGCCCTCCTCGCCCCGCCCGAGGCGCCGGAGCCCTCCACGGATCCGGCGGAGCTCGAGGCGTCTGAGGCCGCTGAGGACGTCGAGCCGACAGAGCTTCATGGAGCCATCGAGCCTCCGCTTCCCCACGTCGAGCCTGAGCAGCTCACGGCCGAACCCGAGCTCGGGGAGACGGAGGACGAGGAGGCACCGACCCACCGACGCATGCGGGCCTGGGCGCTCAAGGCGGTCGCTGCGGTCGTGGTCCTGGCACTCATGACCGGCACCGGCTGGGCGATCACGCGCGGCCCGCTCGCACGCTCCGCCTCCGACCCGGCGCCGACTCCGTCCCCCAGCGCCTCGACGGGCCTGCCGTCCGTCGAGGTCGCACCACAGCAGGAGGCCTACGCCGCCGTGCTCGCGGCGGTGACGGGCTCCAAGGACCTGGCCTCGCTGTCGGCTGCCGCAGACAAGGCCACCGACCTCGGCCAGACGTTCGCGACGCTCCGGGGCGGCACCAGCGCCGGGCAGGTCCTGATCAACGCCGAGACCGCCGTCCTGCAGTCCCTCAGCTCACTCGACGCCCTCACGCCCGACAACGCGGCGGCTCAGTTCCCGGCCCTGATGTCCACGCTCCAGAGGTCCTCGAGTTCGGTGGCCAAGGCGCGCAAGGCGATCCCGGGCAGCGATCCGTCGACCGACACCTCGCCTGCCGTCGACCATGTCGTCCACCTCGTCGCACCTCTCGCCCTCGACGGCCTCACCTCGCAGCTCACGACGTTCGTACGCCGGGCCGGCGCCGCCTCGAAGACCGCAGACCTCCGCGAGATCGCCGCCGACGCCTTCCAGCTCCGCGTTGCGACCGAGGACACCAGCGCAGTCCTCGGCGAGAGCGGGAAGTCCGGCGAACGCGCCCAGCTCCTCCAGCGGGCCGTGGCCGCGCTGGTCTCGATGAAGACCATCGACGGCGACCACCTCGACCAGTGGAAGACCACCGGCGCGACGCTCAAGCAGCAGCTCACCGGTCTCGGCCAGAGCACCGCGCCGCTGGCGAAGGTCGACAAGATGATCGACGCGGCGACGCTCCTCATGAAGGCATGGACCGAGCTGCACTCCGGTGTCGACAAGGCTGCGCTGTCGACGTACAACGACAAGGTGGTCGCCGCGATGAAGGACTGGACGAAGGCGTGGGCCAGCCTCCCGAAGGTCACCTCCCGCCAGCAGCCCGAGTTCGACCTGACGACGAAGTTCTATCGCACGTCCCAGGCCCTCGGCCGGGCCGTGGGTGAGCTCGACGGCGTGAAACTGCCTGAGAACTCGCCCGACGCCCTCGTCGCACGGAACAACGCACTCGTCGCCCTCGCCCGCCGCGCGCGTGCCGCTGCTGTGGCCGGGCACAACGTCGCCCTCGCCGCGGAGGACTGCGGGACAGGTTGCACCTACGGCGAGACCAAGCCGTGGCAGGGCTTCCAGCGCGCCCTCTCCGCGGTCGGTGACGCCGAGAAGATCAAGGCCGCCTGGCGGGACGCGTACGCCGACGCCAAGAAGGACGCTGTCGACACCACGGACGCGGACGCCGACAAGCCGGTCGTCTGACTGTTTCCAAAGTCTCATTCCATGGGACGAGATGTCCCACATTATGGACGGCTCGAGGCGTAGAACGGTCACATGACCACCGCCGCTTCGCCTCCCGCCGTCTCGCCCGCCCGCCGCTGGGCGATGCTCGGCGCGAGCACCGCGGCGCAGGCCTGCGCCGCGGTGATGATGCACGGGGCGGCGTTCCTCATCCCTGCGCTCCACAGCCAGGAGGACCTCTCCCTCGGTCAGGCGGGGATCGTCGCGGCGGCGCCGACCACCGGCGTGATGCTCGCGCTCGTGGCTTGGGGCTCGCTGGCCGATGCGTACGGCGAGAAGCGGGTGCTGCTCGCAGGACTTGTGCTCGCGACCCTCTCCGGCGTCGTCGCCATGAGCACCCACTCGCTGGTGCTCTTCACGATCGCCATCGGCGTGGCAGGTGCCGCTGCGGCCAGCACACCCGCGGCGAGCGGGCGGGTCGTGGTCGGCTGGTTCCCGCCCCACCGGCGCGGCCTCGCGATGGGGATCCGGCAGATGGCCCAGCCCGTCGGCGTCGGCATCGCGGCCATCTCGATGGCGGTCACGGCCGATGCCCACGGGATCCGTGCCGCGATCGCGATCCCCACGATCGCCTGCGCCCTTGCCGCAGTGGCCGTGGCGCTCGTCGTCATGGATCCGCCGCGTCCGGAGAGGACCGTCGAGCACAGCGCCAACCCCTATCGGGGCAACAGCTTCCTCGCGCGCATCCACGGCGTCTCGGTCCTGTTGGTCGTGCCGCAGTTCGTGGTGTGGACCTTCTCGCTGGTGTGGCTCGAACAGGACCGGCACTGGTCCGCGGCGGCCGCGGGCACGCTCGTCGCCGTCGCCCAGGTGGCGGGCGCCTTCGGGCGGATCGCCGCCGGACAGCTCTCCGACATGGTCGGCAGCCGGATGCGTCCGCTGCTCTGGGTGGCGATCGGAGCGGGAGTGGTGATGGCGCTGCTCGGCCTCACGGCGAAGGCCGACTGGTGGGTCGCCGTACCCCTCATGCTGGTGGCCACCGTGCTCACGGTGGCCGACAACGGACTGGCCTTCACTGCCGTGGCCGAGCGCGCGGGACCCTTCTGGAGCGGGCGCGCGATGGGCGTGCAGAACACCGCCCAGTTCCTGACCAGCTCGCTCGTGCCGCCGCTGGGCGGCGCCCTCGTCGGAGCGGTCGGCTTCCCATGGACCTTCACCCTCGCGGCGGCGTTCCCTCTCGTCGCGATCGGCCTGGTGCCACTGCGCCACGAACGTCCCGTGGGCTGACCACCGGCTAACCACGCCTCACGTGGGTACGCCCTTCCGCAAGAAAGGGAAGGGATCTCTCATGGACACCAGCACCATCATCTGGATCATCGTGGCCGTCATCATCGTGGCGGTCCTCGTCGGCGTCCTCGTCGCACTGGCGCGCCGTCGCCGCGAACACAAGCTCGTCGAGCACGCCACCGAGCTCCGCACCGAGGCGGCGCAGCGGGAGCAGGACCTGGACGAGCAGCGCCGCCAGGCCCAAGAGGCCGAGGCGAAGGCGCAGCTCGCCCGTGCCGAGGCCGAGCGTGCCGAGGAGCAGGCCCGTCAGGCCCGAGACTCCTCGATGTTCGAGGAGGCCAAGCAGGAGGACACCTTCCGCGAGGCCGACAGGGTGGATCCGCGCACCGCACCTGACACGGGGAGGTTACTCGCCGGTAACTGGTGGGTAGGATCGCGCACATGCTGCAGGTCATCGCCATTGTGCTGTGTCTCGCCCTGACGGTCGTCGCGGTCGCGCTCACCGTCCGGGCCGTGCGCTCGATGCTCCAGGTGCTCGGCCTCGGCCAGCCCGCGGTGGGTCGGACGAACAACCCGGGCAGGCGTCTCGCGACGATGCTCAAGGAGACCGTCCTCCACACCCGCATGCTGCAGTGGACATGGGTCGGCATCCTGCACTGGTTCGCCTTCGCGGCGTTCCTCTTCCTCAGCACGGCCGTCGCGTCGGCGTACTTCCAGCTCTTCTCGCCGGAGTTCGCGTGGCCGATCATCGGCAAGTGGTTCGTCTACGAGTGGCTGGGCGAGGGCCTCGGCCTGCTGGGCACGCTCGGCATCATCCCGCTCATCATCTACCGGCTCACGCACATGCCGAAGGACCAGGGCCGCACGACCCGCTTCTTCGGCTCGACCATGTGGCAGGCGTTCTTCGTCGAGGCGATGGTGCTCCTCGAGTCGTGCGCGATCCTGTTCATCCGCGGCGCGGAGTACAACTACACCAAGGCCAGCGAGCATGCGGAGCACGCGGACGCGTTCCACTTCCCGCTCGCGCAGTACTTCAGCCACCTGTTCCCCACGAGTCAGCACGGCAGCGAGCAGTGGATCTACGCCATCGCCGCGTTCAAGATCGCGTCGGCGATGATCTGGCTGATCGTCATCTCCACCAACCTCACGATGGGTGTCGCGTGGCACCGCTTCACCGCGTGGTTCAACATCTTCTACAAGCGTGAGTCGGTCGGCCGCGACACCGACGGCAAGACTCTCGCGCTCGGTGCACTGAAGCCGCTGATCTCCGACGGCAAGGTCATCACCCTGGATGATGTCGACGACCTCGACGAGGACGCCAAGCTCGGTGCCGGCTCGATCCAGGACTTCTCCTGGAAGGGCATCCTCGACTTCACGACCTGCACCGAGTGTGGGCGTTGCCAGTCGCAGTGCCCGGCCTGGAACACCGAGAAGCCACTCTCCCCGAAGCTCCTCGTGATGGGCCTGCGCGAGCACGCCTACGCCGCGGCGCCCTACATGCTCGCCGACGGTGAAGCGCCAGAGGGCGACGTACTCACCAAGCCGCTCATCGGCAAGACCGACAAGCCTGCCGAGTCCGGCGCCTCGACCGAGGTGCTCGACTGGTTCTACAACCCCGAAGACGGCGGGTTCGTCATCGACGAGGACGTGCTGTGGTCCTGCACGTCCTGTGGCGCCTGCGTGCAGCAGTGCCCGGTCGACATCGAGCACGTCGACCACATCGTCGACATGCGCCGCTACCAGGTGCTCGTCGAGTCGAACTTCCCGTCCGAGCTCAACGGCCTCTTCAAGGGCCTGGAGAACAAGGGCAACCCGTGGAACATGTCCTCCACGGCCCGGATGGACTGGGCCAAGGGGTTGGACTTCGACGTCAAGGTCGTCGGCGAGGACATCGAGTCGTTGGACGAGGTCGACTGGCTCTTCTGGGTCGGCTGCGCCGGCGCCTATGAGGACCGCGCGAAGAAGACCACGCGTGCTGTCGCCGAGCTGCTCGACATCGCCGGCATCTCCTTCGGCGTGCTCGGCAACGGCGAGACCTGCAGCGGTGACTCCGCCCGTCGGGCCGGCAACGAGTTCCTCTTCCAAGGGCTTGCCCAGCAGAACGTCGAGACGTTCAAGGAGTTCAAGGTCAAGAAGGCCGTCACCACCTGTGCTCACTGCTTCAACACGCTGAAGAACGAGTACAAGGAGTTCGGCATCGAGCTCGAGGTGGTGCACCACACGCAGCTGCTCAACAAGCTCGTGCGCGAGGGCCGCCTCACTCCCGTGAACGACGGCGCCGGCGCCCACAAGCGCTCCATCACGTACCACGACCCCTGCTACATCGGTCGCCACAACGGCGTCTACACCCCGCCGCGGGAGCTGCTCCAGGTGCTCCCCGGTGCGGAGTACGTCGAGATGCCCCGCAACTCCGAGAAGTCCTTCTGCTGTGGCGCCGGTGGTGCCCGGATGTGGATGGAGGAGAAGCTCGGCTCCCGGATCAACCAGAACCGCACCGACGAGGCCGTCGCCACCGGCGCCGACCAGATCGCCGTCGGCTGCCCGTTCTGCCGCGTCATGCTCTCCGACGGGCTTACGGCGGCGCAGGCCGCCGGCTCGGCCCGCGAGGAGGTCGAGGTCCTCGACGTCGCGCAGATGCTGCTCGCCTCGGTGAAGGGTGAGCAGGCCACCAAGCTCGCTCCCGGTGCGGGTGCGGCCAACGCCGCCGCCGTCGCGACGGCCGCTGAGCCGTCTGCAGGTGACGTGACGGCCCAGGGCGACACCGTCGTCGACACCGAGGACGTCGGTCCGGCGGCCAAGGCCTCCGGCGGCTCCTCTACGTCCGGCTCCGCCGGCAGTCTGTTCGACACTCCGGCGTCCACCGAGGAGAAGGCGCCCGACGACGCCTCGTCCCTCTTCGACACCCCGGCTCCGTCCGAGCCTGCTTCCGGCGGTACGTCGGGCGGCTCACTCTTCGACACCCCGGCTCCGTCCGAGCCGGAGGCGAAGGCTGCTCCGGCCGAGGCCCCGAAGCAGGACGGCGACCTGGGCTCCGGCGGCTCACTCTTCGACGTCGGTGGCGAGGCTGAGGCGCCTGCGGCGTCCGAAGCCAAGGCCGCTCCCGCCGAGGCCGCCCCGCCTGCGACCGAGAAGCCTGACCTCGGCTCGGGGGGCTCGCTCTTCGACATCCCCGCGGGTGAAGCGCCCGCCACTCCGGCCGAGCCAGCTGCTCAGGCTGCACCCGAGGCCAAGGCTGCTCCTGCAGAGCCGGCCGCTCCGGCTGCCCCGGCGGAGCCAGCCGTCGACCTGAACGCCGGCGGCTCGCTCTTCGACATCCCGGCCACGCCGGCGCCTGAGGCTGCTCCTGCGGCCGAGGCTTCCACCGCTGCTGCTCCAGCCGCCGCGAAACCCGCCGGGGCGTCCGTTCCTGCGGACTCCGAGGCCGACACGCCGGCAGCGTCGGCGAGTCCCGCGGAGGAGGCGCAGGTTGCGCCAAACGAGGCAGTCACGCCGGAGGCTCCCGCCGCGCCCGCGCCCGCGGCCGCTCCGTCGGGCACCGCGTCGGAGCCGCGCACGGACGTCAACATCGACGAGGTCTCCAGCCTGTTCGACATCGAAGCTCCGTCGGGCTCCGTTTCTGTCGCGGCCGGAACGGTCGCACCGGCGGCGGCCGCTGGCGCAGCTCCCCCGGCGACGGCTGACTCGTCCGGTGGCGACACGCCTGTGGCGACCGAAGCCGCGGACGTCTCCGAGGTGCCTGCGACCGAGGCCACCACCCCGGCGGCGCCCGAGGCACCGACGGTCGACACGGTCGTCGAGGACGCTGACACGTCCACCGGCACGACGTCGCCGGTCGCCACCGAGACGGCCGTCGTCTCGGAGGCCCCGGCCACCGAGGCGACGGTGCCGCAGGCTCCGGCCGCGCCGGTCTCGGCCGCTCCGGCCGGTCCGTCGTCCGGTACGGCCTCCGTGCCGCACAGCGACGTGAAGATCGACGAGGTCTCCAGCCTCTTCGACATCCCCGCCCCCGAGGGTGCGGTCAGTGTCGAGCCCGGCTCGGCCCCCGCGGCCGTCACGTCACCCGCTCAGGCAGCGCCCGCTGAGACTGCTCAGGCCGCGGCACAGCCGGCCGCGACCGAGGCCGCCGGGGTGGCCGAGGCTCCGGCGACGGAGGCCACGCCGACTGCCGAGCCGGAGGCTGGCGTGTCGGAGGCGGACGCCGAGCCTGCTGAGTCCGACGAGGCACCCGCCGCCCCGGTTCCGTCGACGCCGTCGACGCCGTCGGTGACGATCGGTGAGTCCTCGGGCGCCACGCACGAGCCCCGCACGGACGTCGACATCCACGGCGCCGAGAGCCTCTTCGACCTCTAGGCAGAAGCACCACCGATAGTGCGGTGGATTCGGGTCACCTGATCCGGATCCACCGCACTGTTCGTTGTGCACGCGACACTGACGCATGGGTCAGAACCATGACCCACTGCGTTGTCGGTCTGGGGACCGACCCTCGGCCCCGGAACCTCCTTGGGTCGCAGCACTGACTCATCGGTCACAACCTCGACCGACTGCCGAGCCGAGTGGGTAGCGCTCGCGACCGATGCCGTAGTGCTCCCGTAACCTGACCCGCGCCCAGTCGGCACCTCGGGCGTCGCCTCAGGCGGCGAGGGTCTCGTCCATGTCCTCCAGCTCACGACCCTTCGTCTCACGCACGAAGCGGTAGACGAAGACCAGGGAGAGGACGGCGAAGCCGGTGTAGAGCCAGTAGGGCAACTGGAGCGACGCGTCCGACAGCCCCGGGAACGAGACCGTCACGCCCCAGTTGGCGATCCACTGGACGCCCGCGGCCAAGGCGAGCGCGGCGGCGCGGTAACGGTTCGGGAAGAGCTCGCCGAGCAGGACCCAGACGATCGGGCCCCACGACATTCCGAAGGCCACGACGAAGACGTTCGCGGAGACGAGTGCGACCACACCCGCGGTGTCGCTGAGTGCAGGGGCGCCGGAGGAGTCGATGGTCGCCGTACCGAACGTAGCGGCCAGAACCGCGAGGGAGACGGCCATGCCGGCGGAGCCGATGAGCAGCAGCGGGCGGCGGCCGAAGCGGTCGACGAGCGCGATGGCGATGAACGTGGTGACGATGTTGGTGACCGACGTGATCATGGAGATGAGGAACGAGTCCGACTCCGAGAAGCCGGCGGCCTGCCACAGCGAGTTGGAGTAGTAGAAGATCACGTTGATCCCGACGAACTGCTGGAAGATCGACAGCGCCAGGCCGACCCAGACGATCGGGTGGACCTTGCCGGCCTTGTTGAGCAGGTCACGCCACGACGGCGGCGTCTCGCGTGCGACGGACTTCTCGATGCGCGCGACACTGATGTCGACCGAGGCGGTGCCGAAGAGCCGTGCGATCACCCGTCGCGCCGTGCTGACGTCGCCGTTGGCGATCAGGAAACGCGGAGACTCCGGGATCGTGAACGAGAGCACGCCGTAGACCACCGCCGGCACGGCCATCACGAGGAACATCCAGCGCCACGCGTCCATGCCCAGCGCGAGGTCGGCATCCGCGCCGCCGGCGATCTGCTGGATCAGGTAGTTGACCAGCTGCGAGAGGAAGATGCCGAGGACGATCGCCAGTTGCTGCAGCGACGCGAGCCGGCCGCGGATGCCGGCAGGGGCGACTTCGGCGATGTACGCCGGCGCGATGACCGACGCCATCCCGACGCCCACACCACCGACGAGTCGGAAGACGATCAGGAGCCAGAGGCTCGGCGCAGCGGCCGCGCCGATCGCGCTGATCAGGAAGGCGACGGCGGCGATCTTCATGACGAAGATGCGGCCGAAGCGGTCGGCCGCCCGGCCGGCGTACATGGCGCCGGCGGCGGCACCCAACAGGGCTGAGGCGACGGCGAACCCGGAAGTGTAACCGTGAATGTCGAAGCGGCTGTCGATGGCGTCGACCGCACCGTTGATCACCGCGGAGTCGTACCCGAAGAGGAGCCCGCCCAAGGCGGCGACGGAGGCGATCCGTACGACGCCATGCCCTGATTCAGTTTGAGTCATGAATCGAGTGTTCCCGCGCGGTGGATCATTCAACCCCTCATCGCGACGCCCTCACGCCAATAGCCCATGAACGCAACCTGCGCACGGGGCAGGCCGAGCTCACCGACGAGATGCCGACGGAGCCGCGCGACGAGCGAGGACTCCCCCGCGATCCAGGCATAGCGATCGTCGACGGGCTCCGAGACAAGCTCCTCCCCCGACGATGAGTGGACCGGCGTCTCCCAGAGATCGGGATCGACCTCGAGCCCGACGACCTCCTCAGGGGTGGCCGCGAAACCGAGATGGGCGCCGACGGCCTCGACCACCAGCTCGCCGATCGGCGCACCGTTGCGCGGCAGCCACGTGACCTCGACCTCCGGCACGCGCGGCAGCTCCACGCAGTCACCGTCCAACGGCACTTCGATGAAGACAGAGCCGGCCATACCCGCCGGCAGCTCACGCAGGATCTGGACGATGGCGGGCAGCGCGGTCTCATCGCCGATCAACAGCACCCGGGTGGCGCCCCCCGGGGCGAACTCGATCCCACCCATCGGCGTGCCTCGCCGCGGTACGACGGCGAGCAGCTCGTCCCCGGCCTCGGCGGCAAGGGCCCAGCCGGAGCCGGGGCCATGGGCGCCGGGATGCAGCACGAAGTCGACGACGATCCGGGTCTCCTCGTCCGAGCCCAGGACATCGGCGATCGTGTACGTGCGGACCCATCCGCGGGTCTCCTCCGGCAGCGCGGTGAAGTCCGTCCACCATGACTCCGGACGCAGCTCCGGCAGGCCGGCGGGCCCCGGGAAGAGCAGCTTGATCCGCTGGTCGAAGAGCGGTCCGTCGACACCGAAGTCGGCCAACTCCGGACCGCCCAGCACGATCCGAGCGAAGGACGGTGAGGGCCGGGTGATCTCGGTGACGGCGAGTCGGGTGAGCAGCATCAGGAGTTCTCCTCTGGTGGAGTGGCAGTCGAGGGGGCGGTGTGGTGGCGGCTGATCGGCACCACCAGCGGCGTGCCGGACACCGGATCGGGGACGACCCGGCAGGCCAGACCGAAGACGTTGGCGACCATCTGCTCCGTCACGACATCGGCCGGCGCACCTTCGGCGACGATCCGGCCGTCGCGCATGGCGACCAGGTGGTCGGCGTACCGCGCGGCGAGGTTGAGGTCGTGCAGCACCATCACCACGGTCGCGCCGCGGTCGGCGCGCAGGCTGTACAGCAGGTCGAGCAGGTCGATCTGATGGGCGACGTCGAGGAAGGTCGTCGGCTCGTCGAGCAGGAGCAGGTCGGTGCGCTGGGCGAGCGCCATCGCGACCCAGACCCGCTGCCGCTGGCCGCCGGAGAGCTCGTCGACCACCTGCTCGGCGAGCTCGAGCGTCCCGGTCAGGGTGAGCGCCTCGGCGACCGCCTGCTCGTCGGCCGAACTCCACCGCGAGAGCGCACTGCGGTGCGGCTGCCGGCCACGACCCACGAGGTCGACGACGGTGATGCCCTCCGGTGCGATCGGCGACTGCGGCATCAGTCCGAGGACCTTGGCGACCTCCTTGGTCGGCCGGGTGTGCACCGCCTCACCATCGAGCAGCACGGCGCCGTCGAGGGGACGCAGCAGACGTGCCATCCCCCGCAGCAGCGTCGACTTGCCGCAGCCGTTGGGCCCGACGATGACGGTCGTCGCCGCGTCGGGGATGCCCAGCGTGACCTCGTCGACGATCGTGCGATGCCTCCGAGCGCCGCCGTAGCCGAGTGTGACGCCCTCAGCCTCGAGCCTCATGCGGATCTCCTTCCGGTGCGGCCGCTCGCGAGCAGCCAAAGCAGGAACGGCGCGCCGAACGCGCCGGTGACGACGCCGACAGGCAGGTTCACGTCCGGGATTCCGTACGCCGCCAGATAGTCGGCCCCGACCACGACCGTGGCGCCCACGAGGGCCGCGCCGAGCAGCGTCGAGCGACCTCCGTTGAGCGTGCGTGCGATCGGGCCGGCGGCGAAGGCGACGAATGCGACCGGGCCGGCCGCGGCGACTCCGAGTGCCGTGAGCAGCACCGCGGCGAGCAGCAGTCCGTCGGCGTAGGCCACACTGACGCCGAGCCCCGAGGCCACGTCGCGGCCGAGCTCGAGGGAGCGCTGTGCCTGCGCGGCCCACGCGACGAGCGGCAGCAGGACGACGAGGAAGAGCGTGAGGCTCCGGATCGCGGGCCAGTCGGCGGCGTTGAGGCTGCCGGTCAGCCAGCGCAGCGCGAGCTGGGCGTCGTACTCGTCGGCACGGGTGAAGAGATACTCGATCACCGCCATGAGCGCGGCGGCGGCGGTGACGCCGACGAGCACGAGACGGTAGGTGGCGTCCGGTCCGGCGACGAGCCGGATCGCCGCCGCGGTGAGCACTGCTCCGATCACCGCGGCGATCGACAGCGACGTGCCCGAGAGGTCGAGGACGACGATCGCAAAGACGGCCGACGCGCTCGCGCCCATGCTCACGCCGACCATGTCGGGGCTGGCGAGCGGGTTGCGCAGGGTGCTCTGGAAGATCTCACCCGCGGTGCCGAACGCGACGCCGACGAGCAGACCCATGACCGCCCGCGGCAGCTTCGACTCCTTGAGGATGAAGGTCGCGCCGGGGATGTCCTTGCCGCCGAGGATCCGGAGGAAGTCGGGGAAGGTGATCGTGTAGTCGCCACCGAGGACGCGGGCGAAGAAGACCGCGACCAGCACGACGACGAGTCCGCCGACGACGAGGGCGAGCCGGCGCTGCGGGACTCTCCGCGCACGTCGTACGACGTCGACCGGCCGGGGCGCCTCGAGCGCGGTCACAGGCCCGCCATCCGTCCGCGTCGGAGGAACCAGCAGAAGACGGGGACACCGACGACCGCGGTCATGATCCCCACCTGCACCTCGGTCGGAGGCAGCACGACACGTCCGATCACGTCGGCGAGGAGCACCAGCGCGGCGCCGTACCCTATGGAGAGCGGGAGCACCCGGGTGTAGGCGCTGCCGACGAGGACGCGGACCGCGTGCGGCACGATCAGGCCGACGAAGGCGATCGGGCCGGCGAGCGCGGTGGCGGTGCCGGCGAGGAGGACGACGGCGAGGCCGATGACGGCGCGGTCGACGGCGGTGCGACGGCCGAGGCCCGCCGCGAGGTCGTCGCCGAGGGCGAGGGTGTCGAGGGTGCGTGCGCCGGCGAGGGCCAGCAGCGCACCGACGGCGAGGAAGGGCAGGCCGGTGAGGACGACGTCCCAGTCACGGCCGCCGATGGTGCCGACCTGCCAGCGCCGGATCACGTCGAAGGTCTCCTTGTCGGTGAGCAGCACGGCGCTGGTCCAGCTGGCGACACCCGCCGAGACGGCGGCACCGACCAGGACGAGCTTCGCCGGGGTGACACCGTCACGGCCGAAGGAGGCGATCCCGTGCACCCCGACGGCCGCGACCGCAGCACCGAGCAGGGCGCACCACACGTAGGTGTGGAGCGAGCTCACTCCGAAGGCGGACACCGCGAGGACCATGGCGAAGGAGGAACCGGCATTGACACCGAGCAGCCCGGTGTCGGCGAGCGGGTTGCGGGTCAGGCCCTGCAGGCAGCCGCCGGCGAGGGCGAGCGCCGCGCCGACGAGCAACCCGAGCGCCGTGCGCGGGAGGCGAGTCTGCAGGATCGCCTGGCCACTGCTGCCGTCGTGGAAGAGCTCCGAGGGTGCGACGAGCCTCGATCCGAGCAGGACCGAGGTGACGATCGCGACGGCAAGGAGCCCGAGGAGCAGCCACCATGCGGCGGCGTGCACCCTCGGACCCCGGCCCGGCGTGGCGTTCCGGGCCGGGGCACGTGCGGGGGTTGAGGCACCCGTGAGGGAGCCATTCACTTGCCGGCGACCGCCTCAGCGACCTTCGGGACGAAGTGCTCGATCGCGTAGGGCACCGAGAGCGGCGTGGGGACGCCCGCGGCGTTGGAGGCGATGTTGTCGGTGGAGGCCCACATGTGGCCGGCCTTGATCGCGGGGATCTGACCGATCAGCTTGTCGTCGGCGAAGGTCTTCGCGTCGGTCTCCTTCACCGCATAGGTGAAGAAGAAGTCGGAGTCGAGCTCCGAAGCGCGCTCGGCCGAGATCTGGCCGTAGAAGGCGTCCTTGGGGCTGATCTTCTCGATGATCGGGGCGTTCTTCATCCCGATCGAGGTGAGGAAGACCGGGCGCAGGTCGGTCGGCGTGTAGTAATACAGCTGCGACAGGTCGGAGGTCTCGAGAGCGCCCCAGATGAAGGTCTTCCCCTGGAGCTCGGGGTAGTCCTCGCGGGCCTTGGCGAACTCGTCGTCGACCTGCTTCTCGAGGTCGGTCGCAGCGGTCGAGCGACCCACGGCCTTGCCGGTCAGCTCCAGCGACTGCTGCCACGTCGTCATCCACGGCTTGCCCGGGAAGGCGACGACCGGGGCGATCTTGGAGAGCTTGTCGTACTGCTCCTGCGTGATCCCGGAGAGGGTGGCGAGGATGAGGTCGGGGCTCAGCTTGGCGACCTCGTCGACCGGGATGTCGTCGGTCTCGTCGATCAGGGTGGGCGTGGCGCCGCCGAGCTCCTCGAGCTTGGCGTCGAACCACGGCGTGGTGCCCTGCTCGTTGCCACCCCAGGTCACCTTCTGGATCCCGACCGGCACGACGCCGAGCGCAAGCAGGATGTCCTGGTCACTGGAGCCGATCGAGACGATCCGCTTCGGCTCCTTCTCGATCCTGGTCTCGCCGAAGGCGTGCTTGATCGTCACCGGGAACGCGTCGGCGTCCACACCACCCGTCACCGAGGAGCCGGATGACGGCTTGTCGTCGGCGTCGGTGGAGCCGGTGCTGCAGGACGCGAGGGCCACGGCGGCGAGCAGCACCGCCACGACGGCGGCCAGGGCGCGAAGAAGGCTGCGAGGGGACACGGGAACCCGTCTCTCTTGTTAGGTAACACTAAGTAAGTACAGCCTAACCATATCGACGCGATGTTGCGCAACCGATCCTCGGTCCGACGGCCACTCCCCGTTCCGCGGCTGCGCCCCGCCCACCGAGCACCAAGGCGCACTCCTAGGATCGGCCCATGGGCGTGATGTCGGTCTGGGACGAGCTCCCGTGGCCGTCCTGGGACCAGGCGGCGATCGCCTCCGTCGTCGCGGTCACAGCCGGGGTCGCCGTACGCCGACTGCGACCGTCGCGCGCAAGCCTCACGTCGTCCGCGGCACTCCTCGAGTTCGCGCTCATCTCGGCGCTCTACTCGATCTGGCGGATCGCCCGTGAGCTACCGTTCACCCACGAGGACGGCGCGATCCGGCGGGCACGCGAGATCGATCGCCTCCAGCACCATCTCCATCTCCCCAGCGAGATCGGGCTGCAGCACTTCGCCCTCCGGCACGAGTGGCTGGCGCACTTCGCGAACGCCTACTACGGCACCGTGCACGTGCCCTTCCTGATCGCCTTCCTCGTCTGGCTGTGGATCTGGCAGCGCGACCGCTACCCGCACTGGCGCAACGGCCTGGCCTACGTGACGCTCGGCTGCCTGATCATCCGGTTCGTCCGCGTGGCGCCCCCGCGCTTCCTGCCCGAACTGCACTTCGTCGACCTCGCCTCGCGGATGGGGTTCGCGGTCTACGGCAGCGATCCGAGCGCCGGCGTCAGCGACCAGTACGCGGCGATGCCGTCGATCCACGTCGCATGGGCGGCCGTCGTCGCCTTCGGCGTCCTGGCGACGGCCACCGGCCGGTGGCGCTGGCTCCGCTGGATGGTCTTCCTCCACCTGCCGCTGACGATGTACGCCGTCGCGGCCACCGGCAACCACTGGTGGCTCGACGGCATCGTCGCCCTTGCCCTCCTGGGGATCGGGCTGGTCTTCGACTCGTGGGTGCGACGCCGGCTGGGCCGACCGCGGCCCTCAGATGCTGGTGCGGTGGAAGTTCTGGAAGCTGCGTGACGGCGTCGGGCCACGCTGCCCCTGATAGCGGCTGCCGTACTTCTCCGAACCGTAGGGGTGCTCCGCCTCGCTCGTGAGGCGGAAGAAGCAGAACTGCCCGATCTTCATGCCCGGGTAGAGCAGGATCGGCAGCGTCGCGACGTTGGCCAGCTCGAGCGTCACATGCCCCGAGAAGCCCGGGTCCACGAAGCCCGCGGTGGCATGGGTGAGCAGCCCGAGACGGCCCAGCGAGGACTTCCCCTCGACGCGCGCGGCGATGTCAGCCGGCAGCGTCACGGTCTCGTACGTCGACCCCAGCACGAACTCCCCCGGGTGCAGGATGAACGGCTCGTCGTCGATCGTCTCGACCTCGCGTGTCAGGTCGGACTGGTCCGCGGACGGGTCGATGGCGGCGTACTTGTGGTTGTCGAAGACGCGGAAGAAGCGGTCCAGCCGGACATCGATCGAGGACGGCTGCAGCATCTGCGGATCCCACGGGTCGAGGGCGATCCGGCCCGACTCGATCTCGGCGAGGATGTCGCGGTCGCTGAGCAGCATGTCGGCACCCTATCGGTGACCCCGCTTCGCCGGGTGCGTCCCGAGAGTCGCAGAATGCATTCGTGGCCTTTGCAAAGTACGTCGCCCTGGGCGACTCGTTCACCGAGGGGGTCGGGGACACCGACCCGAGCCGGCCCAACGGAGTCCGCGGCTGGGCCGATCGCGTGGCCGAGGTGCTCGCCACCGAAGACCCGACGTTCCGCTACGCCAACCTCGCGATCCGCGGTCGCAAGCTGCCCGCCATCCTCGACGAGCAGCTCGCACCCGCCCTCGCCCTCGAGCCGGACCTCGTGACGATCTACGCCGGCGCCAACGACATGCTCCGCCCTTCCGTCGACATCGACGTGCTCATGGCGCGGTATGACGACGCCATCACAAATCTGGCCGCCACCGGCGCCACCGTCGTCATGTTCACCGCCTTCGCTGCCAAGAAGTCCCGGTTCTTCGCAATGCTGCGTGGACGCTGGGCCTACTACAACGAGTGCGTGCGCGAGATCCACGATCGCCATGCAGCGAGCGGTGCGGACATGCGCCTGGTGGACTACTGGCGGATGGACGAGTTCGACGACTGGGGCTACTGGGACGTGGACCGGCTCCACATGTCCTCGGCGGGGCATGAGCTGATGAGCCACAAGGTCCTCGACGTACTGGGCGTCCCGCACGCGGCGGACGCGCCGGCGCCGCTCGCGTATCCCGTCCTCTCGCCGCGGGAGCAGCGCGCCCACAACCGGGCCTGGGCCCGGGAGCACCTCGCGCCCTGGGTGAAGCGGCGCCTGACCGGTACGTCGTCGGGCGACAGCCTCAGCCCTCGTTTCCCCGACTGGACGGCTGTGGGCGCATGAGCTTCGACCGGTTCGTCGCGATCGGTGACTCGTTCACGCAGGGAGTCGGCGATGCCGACCCCGCGCGACCGCAGGGCTGGCGCGGCTGGGCGGACCGGGTCGCGGAGGTCCTCGCGACCCACAACCCGAACTTCCGCTATGCCAACCTCGCGACCAGCGGCGCCCAGACCCACCACATCCTCGGCCACCAGCTGGAGCCCGCGCTCGCCCTGCGGCCCGACCTGGTCTCCGTCCACGCCGGCGGCAACGACCTGATCCGCCCGAAGGTCGACATCGACAAGCTGGTCGCCGGGATCGGAGCGGCCGTCGACGAGTTCCGCGCGCAGGGTGCGACGGTCATCATGTTCACCCAGGGCGACGGCGGCTCCTCGGGCGTCTTCGGCGCCATCCGTGGACGGGTCGCGATCTTCAACGAGTTGGTCCGCGACTTCATCGCCGACGGGCCGCTCGGCCCGGAGGGCATCGTCCTCGTCGACAACTGGCGACTGAAGGACGGCCATGACCTGCGGGTCTGGGCCGACGACCGCCTGCACCTCAACTCGATCGGCCACCAGGGCGTCGCGATCAACGTGCTCAACACCCTCGGGATCGAGCACGACCTGGTGCCCTACGCGCTTCCCGACGGGCCGCCCAAGAGCCGACGGCAGCAGCGCGCCGAGGACCTCGCTTGGGCCCGTAACCACCTCGCACCGTGGGTCGGACGACGCCTCCGCCGGGCCGCGCCCGACCTCACCGGGGCGGCCAAGTACCCGACCCTCACGCCGCTGGCGTAGCCGTCACGAACTGCCCCGTGGCGCTGCCGCGGACCCACCTGTCCCACGACAGGTTGTAGCCGGCGTACCCGTTGTCGCCGTCGGCCTTGCCGCGCGGCGAGCCCGTGATGGTGACCGGGTCACCCTCCTTCGCCAGGTTGTAGAACCACTTCGCGTCGGCCAGCGAGAGATGGACGCAGCCGTGCGAGCCGTAGCTCGTGCCGGGCTGCGGATCGGCGGGCGAGTAGTGCAGGAACGTGCCTGACCACGTGATCCTGACGTCCCACGGAAGGGTGAGGTCGTAGTAGTCGGGGCTGTTCCTGTCACAGCTGATGTTGACGCTGCACGAGTCCATCCGGACGGTGGGCGACTTGTTGACCACGGCCATCGTCCCGTCCCACGAGGGCCAGTCGGGGCTGCCGGCGTCGCTCGGCATGGTGCGGATGACCTTGCCGGCACGGGTGACGGTGGTCCGGTGGCGCTTGACGTCGACGTGGGTGCGGACGTCGGCGCCGATGGTGAAGTGCCGCGTGTAGCTCTTCCTGCCGTACCGTCCGTGCCCGTCACCGACGCCGAGGAGGTCGGCCACCAGCGACACCTGCGTCCCGGGCGTCCAGTAGGACTGCGGCCGGAAGTCGACACGGCGCTCGCTGAACCAGTGCCACGCGGCCGTGACCGGCGTCGAGGTTGTGACGGTGAGCCGCTTCTCGATCTTCGCCCGGGCGGAGTCGGCGACCGGATGGGTGAAGACGATCGAGATCGGCATCGCCACGCCGACCGTCCTCCCGTCCAGCGGAGCGATGCTGTTGACCTGCAGCGGCGGGCCGGTCGGCGTGGGCGTGCGCGACGGGGTCGGCGTCGACGTGATGGTCGCGCCGGGCGAGCTCGGCGTAGCCGACGGGATCACCGAGGAGGAGGCGGCGGGGCCCGCCTCGCCACCCGAGCTCGCGCATCCCGCCACCATCAGGACGACGCCCATCACGAGCATCGCCATCCGCTGGCCCCGACTGCCTCTGAAGGTTCCCACCGCTGTATGGTGTCACCGCACTGCGGATGTAGCTCAGTTGGTAGAGCGTCAGCTTCCCAAGCTGAATGTCGCGAGTTCGAGCCTCGTCATCCGCTCCACCACCGTCCATGTGCGGCACACTCACGATGTGCTGACGACACTTTCCACTGGCGCCCAGGTCTTCATCGAGGACACCGGGGCTCCGACACCCGAGGCCGAGACCATCGTGTTCGGGCACGGCCTCCTCTTCAGCGGCCGGATGTTCAAGGCCCAGGTGGCCGCGCTCCGCGACCGCTACCGCTGTGTCACGATCGACTGGCGCGGGCAGGGCCGCTCCGGCCCTGCGCCCGACGGCCGCTATGACATGGACGCCCTCACCGAAGACGCGGTCGCGTTGATCGACTCACTCGACGCCGGGCCGGTGCACTACGCCGGCCTCTCCATGGGTGGCTTCGTGGGCATCCGACTCGCAGCCCGCCATCCCGAGCGCCTGGCCTCGCTCACGCTGCTCGACACCAGTGCCGACCCGGAGGAGCCGGGCAACGTCCGCGAGTACCAGCTGCTCGCCGCGGTCTACCGCCTGGTCGGGATGCGGCCGTTGATGAAGCCGGTGGCGAAGATCATGTTCGGCTCCACCAGCCTCGCCGGGCCGCGCGCGGGCGAGATCGTCTCCTCCTTGGTCGAGGCCATGACGGGCGTCGACCGCGCTGCGATGAAGCAGGCGATCCTCGGCGTGTGTCACCGCCCGGCCGTCGCCGACCTGCTCGCCCAGATCGCGACCCCGACCCTCGTCATCGTGGGCGCCGAGGACGCCGCCACCGTGCCGGCCAAGGCCGCCGCCATCGCGAGCGGGATCCCCGGAGCCCAGCACGAGGTCGTCCCCGCGGCCGGCCACTCCAGCACGGTCGAGCAGCCCGAGGCCGTCACCGCGCTGATGACGAGGTTCTTGGACCGGGTCGCTCGCTGACAGACTTTGGGGAGCGATCAGCCAGTAGCAGGCTCCATCCGCCCCTCCGCCTCCATCGAACCGCGCACTTGTGCGGTTACGCGCGGGCGCTCGGCCCGCCGCGCGGCGCGTAACCGTGCATTTGTGTGATCGTGGCGGTGCTGACGCTACTGCCGGTGCCGCATCACCCAGCCGAGTGCCGACGTAGGCTCGCGCCGTGAGTTTCGAGGGCTTTCCCGCTGCAGCACTGGACTTCTACGACGACCTCGAGGTCGACAACACGAAGTCCTTCTGGGAGGCGCACCAGCACATCTACAAGGAGTCGGTGCTCGCGCCGATGAAGGAGCTCACCGGCGCGCTCGAGATGGAGTTCGGCACGGCGAAGATCTTCCGGCCCTACAAGGACGTGCGGTTCTCCAAGGACAAGACGCCGTACAAGACGCACCAGGGTGCGTTCGTCGCGGTCGCCCCGCAGACCGGGTTCTACATCGAGGTGTCGCCACGCGGCGTACGGACCGGCGGCGGTTGCTACTGGTTCGAGCCGCCGCGGCTGGCCGCGTTTCGCGAGGCGATCGACCACGACCGCTTCGGACCGGACCTCGAGAAGCTGCTCAAGACCGCCGTGCGCAAGGGCTACGAGGTGGGCGGGGACCGGCTCAAGACCAAGCCGCGGGGGTACGACGCCGACCACCCTCGCATCGAGCTGCTCAAGCACAAGTCACTGACGCTGGGCCGGATGATCGGGTTCGAGCCCGTCATCCATACCGGTGAGCTCCTCGATCTCGTCCGGAAGGACTGGCGTGCCATCCGCCCGGTGACGGACTGGATCGCCGAGCACGCGGCGGTCTAAACGCCCAACAGGTCCCGGAAGCCCCGCACGATCTCCTCGCCTGCATCGAGGCCGGAACCCGCGGTGATCGAGACACCAGGAGCGGACCAGCCGTTGCGGAGCAGCTCCGAGTCACGTGGCATCCACCCGACGGGATGGGCGCGCAACATGCCGGCATCGAGCAGGGAGTCGCCGGCGGAGCCGACCACCTCGAGGCCGTGGGAGGCCGCCAGGTACTCCAGCGCCGCCTCCTTCGAGAGCCTGAAGGGCACGCAGTAGACCTTGCGCCCCTGGACGGAGACGCGCCAGCCGAGCGGCTCCAGCGTCCCGACGAGCTCCGCCACCTCATCACCGCCCGGTGCCCCGTCGGGGAAGACGGCGTAGCAGAAGAGGCCCTCGGCATCCCGCAGTCGCGGCGCGAAGTGACCAGCGCCCGCGACCGTCGACGCGAGGCACCAGGAGCCGAAGACGGCCATGACCTCCTCCAGCGTCGCGGACAGCACGACCGCGGCCCGCACCTCGCCCCGGTGCGCCTCGTCCTCGACGCCGTCCACCAGGACTCGGCCGCCGTTCGCGCAGACCGCGAAAGACGCGGGGCCGCCGGGCAGCCGGACACGTTGGTACTGCACCACCGTGCGGGTCGTCACCGGCACCACCAGCCCTGCCGAGACGAGCAACGCGAGATCCGCCGCGGCAGCAGGACTCACATAGGAGAGCGGGGCGCCGTCGTACTCCTCGACACAGACGGCGCCACTCACGTTCCCGCCGGCGGCAGCCGACCAGATCAGGGTCCGGTCGAGGTCGCTGGCCACGACCCGGGTCATGCGAGCTCCCGCGGCCGGATCAGGCCGACGGTCGTGTACCCGAGGCCGGGCACCTCCTCGATCGGTACGCCGCGCGCCTCGGCCAGGCGCACGATGTGCGGGACCTCGGGCAGGGAACCTTCGCGCACGAGCACCCGCCACGGCACCCGCCGTAGCAGCACCCGCGTGGTCTCCCCGACGCCGGGCTTGATCAGGTTCTCCTCCCCGATCCCGTACGCCGACCCGATCTGCTTCACGATCGCGCGGCCGCTCCACGTCCGACTCCGATCAGCCGAGCGCAGCAGCGCGACCTGCGTGTCGACCTCCGCATCGATCGACGGGAAGTGTGCCGAGACCGCATCGAGGAACAGACCCGAGACATCATCAGGTGCCAACGACGCATAGAACTTCGCGCCGTGGAACTCCCCCGGCCCGAGGTGGTCGGCGTTGAGCACCGTGCGCGAGACCAACCCGGAGACGGTGGAGTTGAGGCAGGCCGAGGGGATGAGGAAGTCATCCCGCGTCCCGAAGATGTCGACACAGTGGCCCGTGTCGGCGAGGACGGCCATCTGGTCACTGAAACAGGTTCCGAGCGCCGAGTTGGCCGCCGCGACGGCGTCGGCGAGTTCGCGCGTGATCATGCCCTTGCCCGTCCAGCCGTCGATGAACATGACGTCGACCGGGTCGTGGTGCGCAGCCAGCCACTCGAGCGCGACGCGATCGATGCCACGGCCACGGACGATGGACATCGCGTAATGGGGGGCCAGATATCCGTGCCGGTGGGCGGCCCAGCGCCGCATCAGGATGCCGACCGGCACGCCTGCGCGCGCCAGCGAGACCAGTACCGCCGTCGACCCCCGCGCCTCCAGCACCAGCTCCGTGACGACGGCCGCGCACACGGCCACCCGCCTGGCCGCCTGGTGGAGCGACTCCTCGAAGAGCGCGCGATAGGCGGCATCGGGCGTGAACTCGATCGGCAGCGACTCCGCGTAGTGCCCGCGCCCCGACTGGATCGCCTCCTCGCGCTCCTCCGTCGGTGCCTCGAGGGCCACGTCTGAGAGGTCCTTGAGCAGCCAGCCGACCTCATCGCTGCGGTAGCTCCCGAAGGACGGGCCGCGCAGCGGCTCCTGGCTCACAGGACCGCCTCGGGAGGGAGCACGGCCACGACCACATCGTCGGTCACCGACGCGAGCGCGTCGAGGAGGCCACCGGGAGCGGAGGCCTCGGCCGTGTCGGCAGCGCTGTCGAGGACCACGACGATGTGGTCGAACCGTCCGGCGCCCAGGTTGTAGGCGAACCGGGGTGCGTCGTCGGTGCCGTCATGGCCGGTGAAGGTGACCCGGCTCCGGATCGCGTATCCCGGATCGTCAACCACCGCGATCGGCGAGCGGGTCGTGGACGAGAAGGTCAGCGTCGACTCCGGTAGCAGCTCGGCGAGCTCACGCGCGAGACGCAGCGGGAGGTACATGAGCTCCTCGGTCCCGAGGACGTGAATGGTAGGGACGCGGTCACTGGTCGAGGTGCGAGCGCCAGCGAGCCCCGAAACCAAGAGCTCCGCAAGTGCTCGCGCCCACTCCAGCACGGCCCCGTCCAGCGCGGCCCGGTCAGCAGCGTCGAAGCCGTGCCGACCACCCTGCCGCGCGACGCCGGCAACGGGAGCCAACTCGACGCGCCGAGTCACCCCGCCCACACTGGCGACCGGAGCAGGCGGGTCCAGGCCGGCAACCAGCGCCTGCCCCCGCTCGAGTACGTCGTCAGGCAGCTCTGCCTCGCCGCGCCCGAGCGACACCACCTCGATCCGCACGCCCAGCTCGGCCGCGCAACGATCGAGCTCGGCAACAGAAGCGGCGGGCCGCAGGTCGAGGAGTGCGGCGACGACGTACAGACCGCGGTGGCTCCGCTGCTCCAGCGCGCGGACGATGTTGGCGACGGTTGCGCCGCTGGTCAGCTCGTCGTCCACGAGCACGATCGCCCCCGACCCGTCGAAGACCGCGGGATCCCTCGGGAGCAGGTGGTGTGAGGACGCGTGACTGTGCGCCTCCTCGAATACGAGCAGCGAGGACCACCCGGCGGGCACCCGCCGAGTCGAGTGCAGATAGGGCGCACCGAGCACGTCGGCGACGCAGTGCCCGAGCCCGGTCGCGGTCTCCGCGAACCCGATCACCGCGGCCGTCCCGACAACCACCCCCTCCGCCTCCAGTACGCCGACGACCCGGCGTCCCAACGACTCGGCCGTCTCCCGCGCAAGCCGAGGATCGACCGGCACGTGCTTGCCGAGCACGGGCGAGACGATCAGATGAGCCCGACGCGGATTGCGACGCACGGCCAGCCCGGCCAGCTCGCCCACACTGAGCTCCGAGTCAGGATGGTCGAGCAACCGCACGCCCAGCCGCTCGGCGACCCACTCCGCCGACCAGAGCGAGGAGTCGACGAGGTCAGCCACGGTCGACCGCAGCGAGGAGGTCCACGAACGAGACGCCGGGAGCCGCGACACCGAAGGCCCGAGCGCGCCGGACGGTCCGCTCGGCCCAGGCGCGGTGCGGGTTGGTCTCGTTCATCTTGTTGCCGTACTCCGATCGGAACGCTCCCCCGGCGTCGGCACCGAGGACGGCCACCGCATCGCTGTGGTCCTCGTGCGAGACGACCGAGAGCGCATGCACGACCGGGACGTGGCTGGGGTGGATGACGGTCTTGCCGACGAGGCCGTTGGCCCGGTCGAGGACGACCTCGCGGATCAGGCCGTCGAGCTCCTCGCTGATGAGCTGGGCCCGCAGCGCGCGGTCGTCGCGACCGAGGAACGGCGTCTCCCGCAGCTGGGGCTTGAAGAGGCGCTCGGAGTCGGAGTAGTACTCCCAGACCGGTCCGGTCACGACGAAGCCCTCGTCGCCGGGCCGCCCGAGCATGTTCACCACGGCGGTGAGCACCGCGGCGACCACCCGGACGTCGTAGACCGTGAGCTCCCGGGGGCGGCGCAGACCGTAGACCGCCGCGAGGTCCGTCGCGCCGGTGCGCACCGCCAGCACGTGGTCGCGATGGTGACGGAGCACGCGTGCGATGCCGCCCAGCGCCTCCGAGCGGGACTCGGCGTACATCACCTCGGGGGTCTCGATGACGGGCATCGCCCAGAGCCGACGGGACAGTCGCTCGGAAGCGCACTCGACCGCCCGGAGGTAGTCGCCGCCCGAGTCCTCGGCGAACTTGGGGAGCACGAACCCGACGAGCGCATCCGCCGAGTCCCCCAGCTCGCGCGTGATGTGGTCGATCTGCTCGGGCGAGCGGACACGGACGAAGACGAGCGGCGCCTCGTCGGCCCGGCCGGCGAACGCCGAGAGGACCGTGACCAGGTGGGTGAGCGCCGACTCGACGTCGGCGTCCCGGATCGAGTCCTCGAGGCAGACGACGGAGCTGACCACTCCGCGCGCCCTCGACCGGACCAGGTCGTCGACGAGCCTGGGCCGCGTGGCGGGCGAGTAGAGGGTCGCGCCGAGTGCGTCCGCCACGGTCTCCCGGTCGGCCGCCCGGTCGAACGCCACCGGAGGGACGGCGAAGAGGGTCTCAGCCTCGGGCGGACTGAGGAACTCGAAGTGCCGCATGGGAGATCTCTTCCTCCTGGCTACCCGGTCATGGGGTATACAACCATCGTGGGGATGGACGCCCGATCGCGCCGTCCCACACCCAGAACGGACCACGGTCGCAGATAGTTGCGGCAACGAGGAGGAACCATGCCCGTCTCCCTGAGCAAGGGTGGAAACGTCAGCCTCACGAAGGAGGCGCCGGGCCTGACCAATGTCACCGTGGGACTCGGCTGGGATGCCCGTACGACGACGGGCCAGGACTTCGACCTCGACGCGAGCGCCCTCGTGCTCGGCGCCAACGGCAAGGTCCTCAGCGACGCCCACTTCATCTTCTACAACAACCTGACCTCGCCCGAGGGGACCGTCCGCCACACCGGTGACGTCCGCGACGGAGCCGTGGCCGGCGACGACGAGGCGATCGAGGTCGACCTCTCGTCCCTCACGCCCGAGTCGGAGCGCATCATCTTCGCCGTCACGATCCACGAGGGCCAGCAGCGGGGGCAGAACTTCGGCCAGGTCTCCAACGCCTACATCCGCGTCGTGGACCGCGCAGATGACAACGAGATCGCCCGCTACGACCTCTCCGAGGACGCCTCGATGGAGACCGCCATGATCTTCGGTGAGCTCTACCGCAACGGGGCAGACTGGAAGTTCCGGGCCGTCGGCCAGGGTTATGCCTCCGGCCTGGTCGGCATCGTGACCGACTACGGCGTCAACCTCGGCTGACCAGCCACCACACTAGGAGCTCTCGCATGTCAGTCTCACTCTCCAAGGGCCAGACGGTCTCTCTCGCCAAGAAGGACGGCGGGAGCCTCACGCACGTCCGGATGGGCCTCGGCTGGGACGCCGTGAAGAAGAAGGGCCTCTTCGGGGGCTCGAAGTCGCAGTCGATCGACCTCGACGCGAGCGCCGTCCTCTACGACGCGGCGAAGAACGTCGTCGACCAGGTCTGGTTCCGCCAGCTCAAGAGCAAGGACGGCGCCGTGCAACACAGCGGCGACAACCTGACCGGCGCCGGCGAGGGTGACGACGAGTCGATCACCGTCTTCCTGGACCGGCTGCCCGCCCAGGTCCAGACGATCGTCTTCATCGTGAACTCCTTCACCGGCCAGAACTTCAGCCAGATCGAGAACGCCTTCTGCCGGCTGGTCGACGAGACGACCCGCACCGAGATCGCCAAGTACGAGCTCACCGGCTCCGGTACGCACACCGCCCAGGTCATGGCCAAGGTCAGCCGGGAGGGTGCAGGCTGGTCGATGACGGCGATCGGCAACATCGCCAACGGACGCACGTTCAAGGACCTGCTCCCGGCCATCCAGCCGTCCCTCTGAACCAAGGATTCTCATGTCTGACGAGCTCGACCTCGACGTCACGACGCCGGCCCCCGCGGCGGCCGGCATCCCGCTGACGCCGCCCGCCCAGGCGGCCACGAGCAACCTCGTGCTCGCACCGCCGGCTCCGGTCGCCGTGGTCGAGCCCGAGCAGGCCGCCGGCTCGGTTCCCGTCGACCCGGCGAAGCAGACGGAGCTCCAGGCCCGGGCTGCGGCCTTCGCCGAGGAGCTTGCGGCGATGGACACCCGGAGCCCGGAGTTCACCAAGAAGGTCGAGTCGATCACCTCGATGGGTGACAAGGACATTCGCGCGACCGCGAGCGTCTCCAACCGGATGCTCGAGCGTCCGGCCGCCATCGTGAAGGGCGCCAAGGGAACACCCAGCGGCGACGCCCAGACGCGGGTCTCCAACACCCTGGTCGACCTGCGCAACACCGTCACGGAGCTCGACCCCAACCGCGCCGACCTCACCGGCGTGAAGAAGGTCCTCAAGTGGATCCCCGGCGGCGACAAGGTGCAGCGCTACTTCGCGAAGTACGAGTCCGCCCAGAGCCACCTCGACGGGATCATCAAGTCGCTCGCGTCCGGCCAGGACGAGCTCCGCAAGGACAACGCGGCGATCGAGACCGAGAAGGCCAACATGTGGGCCGCGATGGGCAGGCTCAACGAGTACCAGACCCTCGCCTCCGCTCTCGATGGCGCCGTCGAGCAGAAGATCGCGCAGCTCGAGGCCGCGGGGCGCACGGACGACGCGAACACCATGCGCTCCGACGTGCTCTTCGCGATCCGCCAGCGGCACCAGGACATCCTGACCCAGCTGGCCGTCTCGGTTCAGGGCTACATGGCCCTCGACCTGATCCGGCGCAACAACCTCGAGCTGATCAAGGGCGTCGACCGGGCCCAGACCACCACCGTCGCAGCACTCCGTACGGCGGTCATCGTCTCCCAGGCACTGTCGCGGCAGAAGCTGGTCCTCGACCAGATCAACGCCCTCAACACGACGACCTCGAACCTGATCGAGTCGACCTCACAGCAGCTCAAGATGCAGGGCGCTCAGATCAACCAGCAGGCCGCGTCGAGCACGATCGACATCGCCAAGCTTCAGGCCGCCTTCGACAACGTCTTCGCGACCATGGACGCCCTCGACACGTTCCGCGCTCAGGCGGTCGACAGCATGGCCGAGACGGTCAACGCCCTCGAGGGCCAGATCCAGCGGGCGCGGCCCTACCTCGAGCGCACCCGCGCCGGCGAGGCACGTTCATAGCCTTGCGATACTGGCGCCATGAGGTCCTGGTTCCGCCACCGCGCGAACACCGAGTCGGTGGCTACGGAGCCTGATCCCGACAGTCCCGAGGCACTCGAGGCCGCGCACGCCGAGCTCGTCAGGATGATCAACCGCAATGCAGGGCGCCTACCCGTCGCGGCCGTCGTGGCTGCACGGCGGGTCACCGATCTGGTCGACGACATCCTCGAGAGCCTCGCTGACGATCAGGATCCCGACATCCAGGCAATCGTGTCGGTCCGGGGCATCGTGCGCGACTACCTGCCCACCACGCTCAACCGGTACCTCGCGCTCCAGCCGGATCCCGAGCATGCCGAGCAGGTCACCGAGCAGCTCGATGCACTCGCCCTCGCCGCCGACGAGGTGCTGACGGCGACCCGGAGCCGCGACGCGGACGACCTCCTCACCCAGGGCAACTTCCTGCGCACCAAGTTCTCCGGATCGGACCTGGACCTCTGATGGCCCTGATGCAACGCGGCGCCAATGTCGCGCTCACCCGGGAGGTGCCGTCCCTCACCGGCGTCGTCATCGGCGTCCGCTGGAACGCCGGTGCCGAGACCGCGCTCGACCGGAACCTCGTCATGGCGACCCTGCTCTGCGACCGGCCCCATCACGTGCCGTCGGAGGAGCACCTGGTCTTCTTCAACCAGCTCACCAGCCCCGACGAGTCGGTCAGCCAACGAGAGACCGCCCTCGACGGCGATACGGAGCAGGTCGAGATCGACCTCGCCGGCGTGCCCGACGACATCAGTCGGATCGTCGTGGCTGTCTATGTCAACGAGGGGCCGGGCCCACGACGTACCCTCGGGCAGCTGCGCTCCTGTGAGGTGCGGGTCCTCAACGCCGCCGACGGTGCCGAGCTGGTCCGCTCCGAGGACCTCGCGCCCGCCCTCACCAGCGAGACCGCCCTGACCCTCGCCGAGATGTACCGCCACGACGGGGGCTGGAAGTTCAAGGTGCTCGGGCAGGGGTACGCCGGCGGCGTGAGCGCCATGGCCAGGGACTTCGGACTCTCGGTATGACACTGGACCCGGCACGCGCCCGACCTCGGCCCGACCTCGGATTCCTCACCGTCCGCTCGTCGCGCACGCCGCCGCCTCCGGCCGCTCCGGCTGCACCCGCCGTGCCGGCAGCCCCACTCCGATCAGGCTCGTCACTCCTCGACCTCGACGACGCGCCCGGCCCCGCATCCACGCCGACGCCGGTCAGCGCCGCATCGTCCGTGCTCGACCTCGATGCCCTGCCCTCTGCAGCGCCCACCGCACCGACCGTCGCAGCCCGGAGTTCGCGAACCGCCCTGCCGAGCCTGCCCGGCAGGCGGCTGCCGGAGACGAGCGGTCGAGTCCTCCTCGCCCCGGCGACGCCCAGCGTCGTGCTCTCCCGCGTGGCGAGCGGCATCGGGACCTTGACGATCGAGGCCGCGATCTCGCCGGAGCTGGGGGACGTGCATGTGGGGTGCGCCTACCAGCTCGCCTCAGGGCTCTCGTCGTTCCTCAACGTCGACAGCGGGAAGCCGACCGCCCCGCAGGGAGCCATGCTGCCGGTCCTGGTGGGGAGCAGGGGCCGCTTCGGCCGGATCGCGGTCGACCTGCGCCAGATCCACGACGTCGAGCGGCTGCTGGTCGTCGTACATTCCGCCTCACGGACGCCGGTCCACTGGAACGGCACGCTCGTGATCACCACGCACGCCGGCGCCCGGGTCGAGGCGCCGCTCGACGCCGCCACGGACGGCGTTGCGCTGGCGGCGGTGAGCCTCTACCAGGTGCGCGGCGAGATCGCGCTGCGCACCGAGCTGGACTCCGCCGACTCGGTGCGCAGCGCGTGCGTGGCCTTCGGCTACGACTCGATCGCCTGGCTCGACGACAGGTCGCCGGTCTCCTGACGCCTGTTGTGCCGGACGCTCCAAAAGAAGGCGGCCGCGATGAAGCCGACGCCGACGAGGCCGGTGACGACCTCGGGGATCTCGTGGCCGATGGTCACCAGGAGCAGGATCGCCAGGGCACCGATCGCCCAGTGCGCACCGTGCTCGAGGAAGACGTAGTCGTCGAGGGTGCCCTTGCGGACGAGGTAGATGGTGAGTGATCGGACGTACATCGCGCCGACGCCGAGGCCCAGCGCGATGATCACGGGGTCCGACGTGATGGCGAAGGCGCCGATGACGCCGTCGAAGCTGAAGCTGGCGTCGAGGACCTCGAGGTAGAGGAAGAGGAAGAAGGCGGACTTGCCGACCGCGATGGCCGTCTGGCCGGCACTGGCACCCGATGTGGCGTGGTCGAGCTCCTCCTCGACGTCGAAGAAGTTCCCCAGCCCGTTGACGACCAGGTAGGTGATGAGGCCGACCACGCCGGAGAGCAGCACGTCCTCGGCGTGCTCACGGAAGCCGAGCGCGAAGCCGAAGAGTGTCGCGAGCGCGACCAGGATGGATGCCTCCTCCAGCGATCCGAACTTCTGCAGCACCCGCTCGACCGGGTCGATCCAGTGCAACTCCTTCTCATCGTCGAAGACGAAGTTGAGGAAGATCATCAAGAGGAACATGCCGCCGAAGGCCGCGATCGACGGGTGTGCGTCATGCAGGATGTGGCCGTAGGTGCCCGGTACGTCCGGATCGCCCTTCTCCATCGCCAGGTTCCACGCCCGTAGCGGCGAGAGGTGCGCGGTGATACCGACGACGACGAGCGGGAAGAGCAGGCGCATCCCGAAGACCGCGATCACGATGCCGACGGTCAGGAACAACTTCTGCCAGAACGCCGACATCCGCTCGATCACGCGCGCGTTGACGACCGCATTGTCGAAGGAGAGGGACACCTCGAGCACGATGAGGATGGCGGTGACGGTCAGGCCGGTCACGCCTCCATAGAGGGCGGCGGCGACGAGCCCCAGCACCGTGATGCCGAAGGCCCAGCCGAACGTCTTGAAGATCATGAGGCCGTAGTCTCGCATCCCGCACCAACCGGCGGGATACGACAGCCTCCGGCGTCAGCGCGCCCCGAAGTCCTGGACCGCGATCCAGCGACGCCGCGAGTTGTCGTAGACCAGGCCGATGCCGCTCAGCCGGTACGACGCCGTGAGGATGTTGGCGCGGTGGCCGGGGCTGTGCATCCACGCACGGACGGTCGCCTTCGCCGAACGGGCGCCGATCTCGATGTTCTCGCCGGCCTCCTGAAGACCACAGCGCGGAAGCAGGCTGGCCAGGTTGGAGTGGTGGAAGCTGTTCTCCCGGTCCATCTGGTTCGCGAGCTCGGCCGCGAATCGGTTGGCGCACTTGAGGGGCCGGAGGGCCCGCAGCCCCCGGCTCGTGCGCTCCCGGTTGACCAGGCGCAGGATCTCAGCGCGGTAGGCCCTCATCACCTTCGCATTCTGTTCCTTGCGGGGCTTGAAGGCGCCCGAGCCGCTGGCGTGCGCCGGAGCGGAGACGACAAGTGCGGACGAGACGGTCAGCGCGAGGAGCAGCGCCTTGAGGGCGGCCATGGGGATACCTCCGATGGTTCAGGGAGCAGCGGTGAACGATCCCATCGTGCGCTCCGGCTCCCAGTACGCCCGCATCGAGGTCACCCGGCCCTCGTCGTTCACGACGTACACCATGATCAGGTCCGTCACCGTGAAGGAGCCGTCGGCGAAGGCGGTCCGGATCTGGCCGATGTTGGCGCAGGTGTTCGAGCCGGGGTTCGCGAACGAGTCGTTGATCCGGAACTCGAAGGAGTCGATCGGCGCGATCGCCGCCTCCCAGAAGGCGGAGATCCCGGTGTGGCCGTGGTGGCCGCGTCCCTCGGGGTCGAACATCGACGGACCGACGGGGTCCTCGAGCACCGCGTCCTCGGCGTACACCGTCAGCCACTCGGCGAGGTCGCCGCGCGCCACGGCCGCGTAGGAGCGCTGCGAGGCCGTCCGCGCAGGATGGGGGTCGTTGGGGGCGTTCCAGATGATCGCTGCGGGAAGGCTCTCCACCGTCATGCCGATATCAGAACACGTTCTATTCCTGATCCGCTACCGTGCGGCGCATGACCGCCGCGAAGTGGACCCCCGCCGACATCCCAGACCTCACCGGGAGGGTCGCCGTGATCACCGGCCCGAGCCTCGGCGGCATCGGGTACTTCACCGCCCTCGAGCTCGCACGCAAGGGCGCGCACGTCATCCTCGCCGGCCGCAGCCAGGCGAAGCTCGACGAGTCGGCGGCGGCGATCAGGCGCGAAGCCCCCGCGGCACAGCTCACCGCGACGACCCTCGACCTCACGAGCTTCGAGTCCGTACGTCGTGCGGCCGGCGAGCTCGCCGCCCTCGGGCCGATCGACCTGCTGCTCAACAACGCCGGCATCATGGCCACACCGCACGGCCGGACGAAGGACGGTCTCGAGCAGCAGATCGGCACCAACCACTACGGTCCCTTCCTGCTCACGGGGCTCCTCTTTCCGCAGCTCGAGGCGGCACCGGCGGGACGGGTCGTCACTGTCGCGAGCCTCGCCCACACGCTCGTCAGGACGCCGCCGCTGGACGACCCGCGCGCCGACATCCCGGGCTACCACCGCTGGCCGACGTACGGCCGCTCCAAGCTGGCCAACCTGCTCTTCACCTACGAGCTCGACCGACGGCTCAGCGCGAAGGGCAGCACGGTCACGGCGCTGGCGGCGCACCCCGGCTTCGCGCACACGCACATCGTCGCGAACGGCAAGACCTTCGGGCCGCTCTCCCGGATGCTCAACAAGTCCTACCGGATCATGGCCCAGGACGCCGCCGGCGGCGCCCGGCCGACCCTGATGGCAGCGACCGCGCAACTCCCCGGCGGCACCTACGTCGGCCCGGGCGGGCCCGCCGAGATCGCGGGCGCTCCGAGGATCGTCCGGTCGACGAGGCTGTCCCACGACACCGACGCCGCAGCACGCCTCTGGAGCCTCTCGGAGGAGGTCACCTGCCTCGCCTGGCCGTGATCCGGCCATGAGCGTGCCCTGCCGCTAGGCAGTTAAGTTACCGACGGGTAGCATGTTCCCGTGAGCCACTACAAGAGCAACCTGCGAGACATCGAGTTCAACCTCTTCGAGGTCTTCGGCACGGACAAGCTGCTCGGCACCGGTCCCTGGGCCGAGCTCGACATCGACACGGCGAAGGAGATCCTCGCCGAGGTCGAGCGCATCTCCCGCGAGGACCTTGCGGCCTCCTTCGAGGACAGCGACCGCAACCCGCCCGTCTTCGATCCCACGACCAACACCGCGCCCGTCCCGGCGTCCTTCAAGAAGTCCTACGACACCTGGATGGAGTCGGGCTTCTGGAGCCTGCAGGCCCCCGAGGAGATCGGCGGCACCCCCGCCCCGTCCTCCCTGGTGTGGGCCACGGCCGAGATGATCTGCGGCGCCAACGCCCCCATCTGGATGTACGGCGCCGGCCCCTTCTTCTCTCGCGTCGTCTTCGAGAACGGCAACGAGCGCGACAAGCGCATCGCCGAGATCATGGTCGAGAAGCTCTGGGGCGCCACCATGGTGCTGACCGAGCCCGACGCCGGCTCCGACGTCGGCGCCGGCAAGACCTACGCCACCCCCAACGAGGACGGCTCCTGGAACATCTCCGGCGTCAAGCGTTTCATCACCAGCGCCGAGTCGGACCTGCAGGAGAACATCATGCACCTCGTGCTCGCGCGTCCGCGCGGCGTCGAGGGCGTCGGCGGCCCGGGCACGAAGGGCCTCTCGCTCTTCCTCGTCCCGAAGTACCACTTCGACCACGAGACCGGTGACCTGACCGGCGAGCGCAACGGTGCGTACGTCACCAACGTCGAGCACAAGATGGGCATCAAGGTCTCCAACACCTGTGAGGTCACCTTCGGCGACCCGCAGATCGGTGGCGGCGAGCCGGCCAAGGGCTGGCTCCTCGGCGAGGTCCACGACGGCATCCGCCAGATGTTCGACGTCATCGAGAACGCTCGCATGATGGTCGGCACCAAGGCGATCGCGACGCTGTCGACCGGCTACCTCAACGCACTCGAGTACGCGAAGACCCGCGTCCAGGGCGCCGACCTCACCAACCCGGCGAAGGACGCCCCGCGCGTCACCATCACCCACCACCCCGACGTGCGTCGCTCCCTACTCGTGCAGAAGTCGTACGCCGAGGGCATGCGCGCCCTCATCTACCTGACCACCTCGTGGCAGGACAAGATCCTCCAGCACAAGGCCGACGGCACCACGGACTCCGAGGAGGCCAAGCTGGCCGTCGCGGTCAACGACCTGCTGCTCCCGATCGTCAAGGGCTACGGCTCGGAGAAGGCGTGGACGCTCCTGGGCACCGAGTCGCTCCAGACCTTCGGCGGCTCCGGCTTCCTGCAGGAGTACCCGATCGAGCAGTACGTCCGTGACGCCAAGATCGACTCGATCTACGAGGGCACCACGGCGATCCAGGGCCAGGACTTCTTCTTCCGCAAGATCGTCAAGGACCAGGGCAAGGCCATCGGCCAACTCTCCGCCGACATCAAGGCCTTCCTCGCCGAGGACGGCAACGCGGAGCTCAAGGCATCCAAGGACCTGCTCGCCAAGGGCCTCGAGGACGTCGAGGGCATCGTCGGCCACATGTTCACCGACCTCATGTCCGCCCAGGACGAGATCAACAACATCTACAAGGTCGCGCAGAACACCTCGCGCCTGCTGCTCAGCATCGGTGACGTCGTGATCGGCTGGCTACTCCTCAAGCAGGCGGAAATCGCCGCAAACGCGCTTGCCACAGGTGCCTCCCAGAAGGACACAGCGTTCTATCAGGGGAAGGTCGCCGCGGCGAAGTTCTTCGCTTCCTACACTCTCCCCAAGATTGCCGCCGAGCGAGCGATCGCGGAGGCGGTCGACAACTCGCTCATGGAGTTCAGCGAGGACATCTTCTGAGATCCCAAGCACCACGAGCGGCCCGTCCGGCAGCCCGCATCCGCGGGTACCGGGCGGGCCTTCTCTTTCTCATCACCGCCGTGCTTCTCGCCGGCCTCATGCAGCCCGCCGAGGCTGCCAAGAAGCACAAGAAGCACGGGCCCAAGCCACCGCGGTCGTTGACCACGAACGACTTTCCCGATCCGAGCGTCGTCAAGACGTCCAACGGCTACGTCGTCGTCGGCACCGGTCCCAACCTGCCCCGGATGACGTCCCGCAACGGCCTGGCCTTCAAGGCCGCCGCTCCGGCCCTCACCCGGGCGCCCGCCTGGGCGCGCGGCGTCGGCATGTGGGCCGCGGACCTGGTTCAGCGCGGCGCCCGCTGGGTGCTCTACTTCGCCGCGCCGGTGCGCGGGGGGAAGTCCTCGAGCCACTGCATCGGCGTCGCGACCGGCGCCCGACCCGACGGCACCTTCACGCCGCTGGACGACGCGCCACTGGTCTGCCCGGCCGGGCTCGACACTCCGCCGGCCGAGGACCAGTTCATCGACACCCCGGGCGCGACGACGTCCAACCCAGCCACGGCACATGGGGCGATCGACCCATCGTTCACCATCCTCGGAGGACGTTCCTACCTGCTCTACAAGACAGACGGATCGCCCTCGACGATCCGGTTGCTCCCGTTGAGCGGTGACGGCCTCCACGCGGCCGCGGCCAGCCGCCAGCTCCTCACTTCATCGGGCGTGGTCGAGAATCCCGTGATCTTCCGGCACGGCCCCTTCTGGTACCTGCTCACCTCCGAGGGCAGCTATGCCACGTGCAGCTACCGCACTGTGTGGCGACGTTCGAAGAGCCCGCTCACGAGCTGGCAGCACCAGGCCGCCCACCTCTTCCTCAGCACCAGCAAGCAGGGGCTGTGTGGCCCGGGCGGCGCGGACGTCGTCACGAACGGCAAGAATCTGCTCGTCTACTTCCATGCGTGGACGTGTCGACACCGGTACCAGACCTGCGACGCGCCGCTCAACCCACGACGGTCACCCGTGCGGGCCGTCTACGGCCTCCGTCTCGGCTTCACGAAGCACGGCTTCCCGATGGTCGACCGCTGGCTGAAGCCACGCTTCAACCGCTGAGTATCAGCGCTTGGCGCGCGGGCGGTACGCCGCCGGCGTACGGCTGAAAGCGGCCTCCCGGGCGATCTTGGCGTTGGTGCTGAAGAGCAGGCGCAGCTGCTCGATCCGCTCGCGCGAGAAGGTGCGGCGGGGCGAGCGGCCCCAGGTGTCGTCGAAGAGGCGCTTGGCGGCCGCGAGGGCGTCGGGCGACTTGGTGGCGAGCTTCTGCGCGAGCGCCGTGGCGGCCGTCACGGGGTCGGCGTCGAGCTGCGTGACGAGGCCGAGCTCGTGGGCCTCGGTGCCACTGATCGTCTCGGCGGTCATGGTGAGCAGCTTGGCGCGGTCGATGCCGATCAGCTCGGAGAGCGACTGGATGCCCGACATGTCGGGGATGATCCCCCACTTGCCCTCGAGCACCGACCAGCTCGAGTCCGGCGTCGCGATCCGGAAGTCGGCGCCCAGCGCGATCTGCACACCTCCGCCGAGGCAGTGGCCGTGGACCGCCGCGATCACGGGAACGGGCACCTCCCGCCACGCCCAGGCGGCGGCCTGGAAGGTGTTGGTGCCGGCCTTGCGCCACGGGCGCGGCGTGAAGGCCTTGGCGACGGCGGCCGGCTTCTTCAGAACGCTCGCGAAGTCCAGGCCGGCGCAGAAGGCGTCACCCTCACCGGCGAGGACGACGGCGCGGAGCGTGGTGTCCTTCGCCAGGCGGCGCGCGGTGGCCGTCAGCTCCTCGAGGAGTGGCAGCGTGAGGGCGTTGAGCTTCTCCGGGCGCGCGAGGCGCACGTGGGCGATGCCGTCGGTGATCGTGCAGGTGACGAGAGCCATGCGCTCGAGTCTAGCCGTAAGTTACTTGGGAGTAACTGCCTTGGTCCGCGCGCTCAACGGACTCCAGCCGACCGCGTTGCGAGCCTGGACGGCGACCGCATAGGTCACGCCCTTCCTGGCCTTGAGGGCGAGTTCGGTCGCCCGGACCGAGGCGCGGACCGCCAGGCGGCGAGCCACCGTCGCGCGGTGCTTCCGGATGGCGTAGACGGTGAGCTGGTAGCCCGTGACCGGCTTCGTCCCGGCCGATCCCGGCGCCCACGAGAGGACCACCGTCTTCCGTCCCCCCTTGTGGCCGGCCCGGATCCCGGCCCGCGGCGCACTCGGCACCCGCGGGACGACGTACGCCGGCAGGACGGTGCTGACCGCGGTGGTGCTGGTTCCGGCGTCGGAGTGGGCGATGACCATCACCCAGTAGGTCGCAGCCGGGAGACCGGTGAAGGTCGCGCTGGTCGCCGACGGGGTCAGGCCGTCATGCTCGGCGACGAGGGTCGACCCGCGTCGTAGGACGACGTCGTAGCTGCTCACCGTGTCCTTGGCGGGCGCCTTCCAGCTCACGGAGATCTGGCCGGAGCGGGGCGTGACCGCTGCCGAGAGGCCACGGACCTGGGCGGCCTGGTCGCCGGCGGCGTCACAGCCCGCGACGGTCAGTGAGTAGGCGCCGAGGCTGGCGTAGCCGTCGTAGCCGCCCGAGGCCCAGTTGCCGCCGAGGTTGCCGCCGCCGCGCACGATCGCGACATAGGGGCCGCCCGCCGAGTCGAGCGTCACGCTGCTGCCCTGCCCGGTGGTGACGGGGGTCCAGGTCGCCTGGTCGAGCGACTGCGTCGTCGTCGGGTCGGCGGACTGGACGGGCGCGCCACTCCCTGCGACGGCGATCGTGAGGTCCACGTCGAGATCCGGGCCGATGCGGGCGACGTCGGTGCTGACGGTCGCACCGGCGGCGCAGGACCCCAAGGAGTAGTAGGCCGCGGCGTTGGAGGCGGTGATGTATCGGGTGGCGCCGTCGACCTCCAGCGGTTTGGCGAGCGTGCCCGTCTCGGTCGACCTCGTGCCGGCGATCGAGCGGATGATCGCGACGTCGTCCTGGAGCGCGATCCGCTCGCCGTCACTCCAGTTCGTCGCGCCGGGATAGCTGCCCTTGGACCACTGGCTGACGGCGTTGTAGTAGCTGGCTCCCATGATCGGTGCCCAGACGCGAGCCTTGCTCCAGTCGGACTCACCGGGCGCGTAGTAGCTGTCGCCCGTGGTGCTGTCACCGTCGTGGACCAGGCCGAAGGTGTGGCCGGCCTCGTGAGCGGCCGCCTCGGCGATGGACGAGGGGATGTCGCTGAGCGCACTCGGGAAGACCCAGGCGATCTGGTTGCAGTCCGCCGCGCCACATTGGGCCGCCGACATCTCGCTGGTCGGGAGGTCGATGAGGCCGGTCCAGGCGACGCCGCCGCACTCCCCGTCGAGGGCACGGGTGGCGGGGTTGTCGCAGATGACGAGCATCGGCAGCTGCGAGTCGGTCACCACGACGCGGGTTCCGAAGGTCTGGTCGCCCGTGCTGGTCCGCTCGAGCGCAGCGTCGCCCGGGTCCTCGGTCGTGACGTCGACGTCGAAGGCGCTGTAGTCCTCGGCGACGCGCGCCCAGATCTCCTGGACCGCCGCCTCCTCCTGGTTGTTGAAGGTGGACCCGTCGCCGGCAGGATCCCAGCCCCCGTAAGGCCCCGCAGCGAGGTCATCGTCGGCGGCCCAGCCGGTGGTCGATGACAGGTCCACGCCGTCGAAGTCGAGGAAGATCGTGTGCTTCGATCCCTTCAGGCTGTGCAGCGTGAAGGTGTCGGCGAGCGGATAGGGCGTGTCTGTGGGATCGGCGACGAAGCTCGAGGCCTGCGTCGGCGCTGTCGGGACCTCCTCCTTGTAGAAGACCCGACCGGCCGGGCTGACCCACGCGGTCGGGTCGGAGTCCAGCACGCCGGTGAGCTCGACGGACGAGAGCCCGGCTTTCTCGGCCACGGCCGGGAGCGCGGCGCCCAGGGCCTCCACGGCGGCATGGCCGTGCGTGGGCTTCTCGAGACCGGTGGAGACCGGCGTCGGGCGCACGGGCGTCCCCGACGCGGAAGCGGTCGAGGTCGAGGTCGGAGCGTTCGTGGAGAGCTCCATGCCCGGGACGACGGGCTGCAGAGTGGTCACAGTGGCCTGCGCCAGGCCGCTGTGAGCGGTGGCTGAGTGCTCCGATCCGGACGCCAGGGTCGCCGCACCGGTCACGGTGATGGCGAGCGCGGCGATACCCATTCCGAGGCGACCGGGCAGCTTCACATCAGGAGGTTACGGCCGGCGTGCGGAAAATATGAGATCAACGCGGAGCGGCGGCGCGGGTACGGCGACTGGGAGGACTCGAGCCCACGGCGCTGACGGCCGTCACGCTGACGGCGTACCGCCTGCCGCCGGCGGCGAGACGGAGCTCGCGGCGGCGGAGCGTCGGCCCGACCACCCACTGTCGCAGCACGCGGGTGTGACCGTTGCGGACGACGTACAGCGTGATCCGGAAGGTGCTGATCGGACGGGTGCCACTCGCGCCGGGGACCCACGAGACGACGACGGTGCGGCGGCCGCCCGGACGGCCCGGGCGGATGGCGGCGGCCGGCGTCGCCGGGACGCGGGGCGTCACCGAGGGGGCGCCGATCGGGGCGGACGACGAGGTGACCGGCGCCGCGTTCGGTGCCGTGGTCATGGAGCCGGGCGTCGTCGCGGCCACCGTTGACGAGACGGACGTCGCCGGTGTGGACGGCGTGGACGGCGTGGTGGACGGCGCGGCCGACGACGTGGTCCCGGCATCGGACGACGCGGCCGCTGCGGCGCTGCAGCCGCTCTGGGTGAGGACGTACGCGCCGAGGCTGGCGTAGGCGTCATAGCCCCCCGAGGCCCAGACGCCACCGAGGTTGCCGCCGGGCCGGACGACGGCGAAGTACGGACCGCCGGCCGAGCCCAGCGTGATCGACGAGCTCGCCCCGGAGGGGACCTCGACGCCGTACGAGCGGTTCCAGGGATCCGGATCGGCGGCGAGTGCCTGGGTGGTGGTGGGGTTCGTGTCCAGGCTGGTGCCGGCAGCGGGCCGTCCGGAGCTGTCCACGACACTGAGCGCAAGGTCGACGTCGGGCCCGACGAGGGCACCGTTGGCGCTGATCGTGGCGCCGGCCCCGCAGGCGCCGAGCAGGTAGGTGTCGGTGTCGGTGCTGCGGGTCCGGTAACGGGTGGTGCCATCGACGGCGAGGGGCGAGGCGATCGAGCTCGTGGGTGTCGCCCGGGTGCCGGCGATCGCGCGGATCAGGGCGACGTCGTCCTGCTTGGCGATCTGGATCGACTTCCCGAGCGAGCTGGTGCCCCAGTTGGTGGCGCCGGGATAGTCGCCCTTCGACCACTGCGAGATCGCGTTGTAGTACGAGGCGCCCATGATCGGCGCCCAGACCTTGCTGCCGTCACCATTGTCCGGCTCGTAGTAGCTGTCGCCCGTGGCGCTGTTGCCGTCGTGGACCAGGCCGAAGGTGTGCCCCGCCTCGTGCGCCGCGGCCTCGGCGACGCTCGATGACATGTCGGTCAGGGAGTTGGGGAAGATCCAGGCGATCTCGTTGAGGTCGGCGGCGCCGCCCCACTTCGAGACGGGCGAGTCGATGACGTTGGTCCAGGCGACACCCCCACAGCCACCGGTCCCGCAGATCGCGGTCTCCGGGGCGGCGGAGTCGGTGACGACGACGTGGGTGCCGAAGTCGACGTCGGTGGCCGTGCTCATCGACAGCGCGGCGCTGCCCGGGTCCTGCGTCGTCACGTCGATGTCGAACGCGCTGTAGTCCTCGGCGACGCGCGCCCAGATCCCCTGGATCGCGGCGCGCTCGTCGTCGGTGAAGCCGGCACCGTTGCCGGCCGGGTCCCAGCCGGCATAGGTGCCGGCCGTCACGCCGGCCTGCGTCACCCACGCGTTCGTGCTCAGGACCGAGACGCCGTCGAAGTCGAGGAAGAGCGTGTGGTGGGAGCCGGGCAGGCTGTGCAGGGCGAACGTGCTGCTCAGCGGATAGGGCGCCTGCGCCGTGCCGGCGGTCTTGCTGAGGCCGGCGACCGGCTTCGGGGCGGTGGGCACCTCCTCCTTGTAGAAGACCCGGCCGTCCCGGCTGACCCAGGCCGTCGGGTCGCTCCTGAGCACGCCCTCGAGCTGCGCGGACGTCAGGCCGGCGTTGGTCGCGACCGCGGGCAGGCTGGTGCCGAGCTCGGAGACCGCCTTTGCGCCATGGACAGGTCGGCTCAGCCCGGTGTCGACCGGACCGGAGCCGGCCGCCGTCTCAGGACGGGGCTGGGCCTGACGCTCGGGCGGCAGGCCGCGGGTCGGTGCGACGCTCCCGGCGGCCGAGGGGTCCAGCTCGGGCACCGCCGAGGCCGGGCTCTGACTCGGAGGCAGCCCCGTGCCGGCGTACGGCGACGACGTGCCGTCACCGCCGAGGACTCCCGACACGACGAAGATCGCCGCGCAGACCCCAAGCGCTGCGACGACGGCGAGGACGCCCTTCAGCGTCGTCCCGAGATGACGCATGCGTCGAGCCTAGGAACGCGTTCCAAAACACGTCCCGCCGGCGGGCGCCGGTCAGCGAGTCGCTGCGCGCGCCTCGATCTCCTTGAGCATCCGGAGGCGGTCCTTGCCCTTGGCCTTCACGACGCGGCCCAGGACCCGGAGCTGGCTCGGCAGGTTGCGCGGTGTGGTGCTCTCCCACCAGCCGTTGGGGAAGGAGAGCCGGATCGTCTTGTGCCAGGCGCTGGCGACCTGCAGCGGAAGTGGACGGGTGTTGTAGCTCAGGCCGTAGCGCTGGAAGAGGTCGCGCACCTTCGGGGCGACCTCCGCGTAGCGGTTGGAGGGCAGGTCCGGCCAGATGTGGTGCTCGATCTGGTGCGACAGGTTGCCACTCATGAGGTGGACCGCCTTGGAGCCGGAGATGTTGGCCGAGCCGAGCATCTGCCGGAGGTACCAGTCACCGCGGGTCTCGTCGGCCGGGATCTCGTCGAGCTCGAAGGTCTCGACGCCCTCGGGGAAGTGGCCGCACATGATCACGGCGTGGGACCAGACGTTGCGGCCCATGTTGGCCAGCACGTTGGCGAGCAGGGTGAACGGGGCGGACGGGCCCGAGAGGATCGGGTGGATCACGTAGTCCTTGAGCGCCTGCTTCTTGACCTTGGCGAGCGTCGCCTTGACGTCGCGGAGCTGGGCCGGGTCGCGCTCCTCCTTCGGCGTGCGCAGGAAGTCGCCGAGCTTCAGGTCGTACGCGGCGATGCCGTACTCGAAGAAGAGCATGTTCAGGAAGTTGTACGCCGGCTGGTAGAGGCACTTGGGCGACCACTCCTGCGCCTCGTCGACACGGACGAGGCCCCAGCCGAGGTCGTTGTCCATGCCCACGATGTTCGTGTAGGTGTGGTGCTCCTCGTTGTGGCTCTTCTTCCAGCCCTCGGCGGTCGCGGCGCTGTCCCACTCCCAAGTGGTCGAGTGGATCTTGGGGTCGCGCATCCAGTCCCACTGGCCGTGGAGGATGTTGTGGCCGATCTCCATGTTCTCGAGGATCTTGGCGACGCTCAGGCCGAGCGTGCCCGCGATGAAGGCCGGCGGGAAGACCGACGCCAGCAGGACGGCGCGGCTGCCCAGCTCGAGGTAGCGCTGGGTCTTGATCACCCTGCGGATGTAGGCCGCGTCCCTGGCTCCCCTGGAGGACATGACGTCGGCGCGGATCGCGTCGAGCTCCGCGCCGATCGCCTCGATGTCCTCCCGGGAGAGGTGGGCGATCGGGTTGTGGGGGTCGTTCTTGAGGGCGAGGGTGGGGTCATCGGCGATGGTCATGTGGGGTCTCCGAATCAGTGGTCGATCACGCACGCGCCCGCGGGCGCGCTGATGCAGGTCTGGACGTTCAGGCCGTCGGTCTCACCTGGCACGGCGACGATGAGGTCGCCGTTGCGCAGGTCGCGGACCGCGCCCTCCTTGAGGGGCAGGACACAGCCGAAGCAGATGCCCATCCGGCAGCCGCTCGGCATGAGGACGCCGGCGGCTTCGGCGGCGTCGAGGATGGAGGTGGAGGCGTCGACGTCTACCGCGGTGCCGGCGTTGGCCACGCCGTCGAAGGTGACCGTGCCACCGTCGCCGATGACGACGGTCGAGGTGCGGAACTGCTCGGTGTGCAGCTCCTTGCCTCGCTCGGCGTGGTGGAGGGAGAGCGCGTCGAGGAGGCCGGTCGGCCCGCAGGCGAAGGTCTCGCGATCGTGCAGGTCCAGCACCAGCTCGTCGAGCTTCTCGATGTCGAAGGTGCCGCGCTCGTCGTCGTACCAGCTGATGAGCCGGATCGCGCCGGACTCGGCGAGGGCCTCGAGGTTCTTGACGAAGATCGTGTCGGGGTGGCTCGGCGCGAGGTGGACGAGCGTGATGTCGAGCTGATCGTGGTGGTTGACCACGCCGGCGTCCGTGGCGGGGAAGAGGTTGCGGAGCATGCCGATGACCGGCGTGATGCCCGAGCCGGCGGTGACGAAGAGGAACTTCTGGTCGGTGAGCGCCGCGGGCAGCACGAAGTCGCCCTGGGCCTGCTCGATGTGGACCAGTGTGCCGGGCTTCGTCCCATGCACGAGATAGGGGCTGACCTTGCCGTCGGCGACCGCCTTGACCGTGATCGAGATCAGGCCGTCGCGGCGCGGCCCGTGGGTGAGGGAGTACGCCCGCCAGTGCCGAACGCCGTCGACGTCGACGCCGATGCGGAGGTACTGGCCGGGGATGTGGCCGACCCAGTCCCTACCGGGCTTGAGCAGCAGCGTGGCGGCGTCGGCCGTCTCCGGGTGGACCTCGACGACGCGGGCGCGCAGGGCGGCGCCCTTCCGCAGGGGGTGGAAGAGGTCGAGGTAGTCGTCCGGGACGAGCGGGGTCGCCAGCAGCGCGGCCACCTGGCCGGCACGCTCCGAGATCCATGTGCTCACCCCACCATCGTGACTGCTTTCAGGGCTAAACTCATGTGCGTCGGACGTGAAGATTCGCATCCGAATTGTTCGGATCGGATAAAAGGACTCGCGATGGCCCGGATGTTCCCTCGTCGCTCCACTGCCACGCCGGAGATCAGGCTCACCCCGCGCATCGTCGCGAGCCTCGAGGAGATCCTGCCGACCATCGGTGAGGACGTGGTCAACGCCGTCATCGCCGAGGTGCCCAGCTACCAGGACGCCTGGGCCCACGGGAACATGGCGCAGGTCATCCAGACCGCCGTGGAGGTCGCCCTGTCCGGCTTCCTGTCGGTCGCGTCGGGCAACCTCGCCGAGCTCGCCTCCGCCACGCCCGAGGCCCTCGAGGGCGCCTTCGAGCTCGGCCGCGGCGAGGCCCGTAGCGGCCGCACGCCCGAGGCGCTCCTCGCGGCCTACCGGATCGGCGCCCGCACCGCGTGGCGTGAGCTCTCCTCGACGGCGTTGCAGGCCGGGCTGCCACCGGAGGCGCTGGTCGAGTTCGCGGCGCTGGTCTTCGCGTGGATCGACGAGGTCTCCGACGCGTCGGTCGCCGGGCATGCCGAGGAGCTCGCCTCGGCAGGACGTGTCCGGCGGCGCCTGCTCGCCCGGCTCGGGCAGCTGCTCGTCGACGGCGCGACCTCGGAGACGCTCGAGAACGCAGCCGCGCAGGCCGAGTGGACCGCGCCGACCACTCTGACCGCCGCGCTCGTGCCCACGCCGCAGCTCGCGCCGGTCCTCTCGGGCATCCCGCAGGCGACGTTGGAGCTGGAGAGCCAGGCCGGTCTCGACGGGATGACGACGCTGCTGGTCCCCGACGTCGAGGGGCACCGTCGCGCGTCCCTCCTCTCCGCGGCGGTCCGACGGGGCGCGATCGTCGGCCCACCGAAACCGTGGCGCGAGGCCCGGCTCTCCTTCCTCCGGGCGGTCCGTGTCCATGAGGCCGGTTGGACGGGCGACACCGAGGACCACCTCGTGGCGCTCGTCCTCGGCGCCGACCCCGACGCACTCGGCGATCTCCGCGCCGCCGTGCTCGATCCGCTCTCCGACGTCCGTCCGTCGACCGCCGAGAAGCTGGTCGAGACGCTCCGCTCGTGGCTGCTCCACCAGGGCCGTCGCGACGACGTGGCCGCGGCGCTCTTCGTGCACCCGCAGACCGTCCGCTATCGGATGGGTCAGCTGCGCGAGCTGTACGGCGACCGACTGGACGATCCTGCCTGGGTGTTGGCCCTCACCGTGGGTCTCGGGGCGGCATGATCGGGGCATGCGTCGCCTCCCTCTCCTGACGGCCGCAGCGACGCTGAGTGCAGCGCTGCTGAGCGGCTGTGGTGGCCACGCCTCGACCACCCCGCAGCACTCCCCCGCGGTGTCGGGCAGCGCGGTGGCGGCGTACGACGACGCGGTCTCGACCCCGCAGCCGGACTCCGTCTACCCGCAGCACGGACACGCGGAGGTCGATGCCCTGCACTACGAGCTCCACCTGACCTGGAACGGCACCACGCTGAGCGGCGAGGAGTCCCTGGAGTTCCGGGCCAGCCGGGCGTCCGCGAGGATCTCGCTCGACCTCGGGTCCGCGCTCACGCCTGGGGCCGTGATGCTCGACGGGACGCCCGTCGAGTCGAGCCACACCGGAGACACGCTGACCCTCGCCCACCCGGTCGAGGCGGACACCCGCCACACCCTGTCGCTGAGCTACACGGGCACGGCGCAGCCCGTCCCTGATCCGTCCCGCCGGTCCGACGTCCAGCCGCTCGGGCTCACCCGGACGCCCGAGGGCGGCCTCTGGACGATGCAGGAGCCGTACGGCGCCTTCACCTGGTACGCCGTCAACGACACCCCGTCGGACAAGGCGCTCTACGACGTGCGGATCACCGTGCCCGCGGGCATGGTGGGCATCTCGAACGGCACTCTCGTCGAGGGACCGTCCGGAAGCACGACGACCACCACGCGGTGGCACTCGTCGGCGCCGATGGCGTCCTACCTCACCACCCTGGCGGTGGGCCGGTACACGCCGACCCACGCCACGTCGGCCTCCGGCGTGCCGCTCACCTACTGGGTCCCGACCGACGACCAGCAGCCGCTCAAGGACCTCGAGAAGACGCCGGATCTCCTTGCCTGGTTGGAGAAACGGCTCGGTCCCTATCCGTTCGACTCGCTGTCGATGGTGATCGTGCCGGCCGAGTCGTCGATGGAGACGCAGACGACGCTCACCCTCGGCGACCTCCCCGACGACTACTCCGCAGACACGCTCCTGCACGAGATGGCACACCAGTGGTACGGCGACCTCGTCACGCCCGCGGACTGGAGCGACGTGTGGATGAACGAGGGGATGGCGACGTACCTCCAACTGACCTGGACCGACGAAGCCTGGGACCGCTCGCCCGGGGACTCGCTCAGCGACTTCGGGCTCTTCGAGGCCGAGGACCGCCGCAAGGCCGGGCCACCGGGCGACTACAAGCCGGACCACTTCGCCGACGACAACGTCTATGCCGGGCCCGCATTGATGTGGGACCGCGTACGTCGACGGGTGGGCGACACCGAGTTCTGGAAGCTCGTCCGCGACTGGCCCGCCGCGCGCTCGGGGACGTCAGTGACCCGCGCCGACTATCTCTCGTGGCTCTCCACGCAGTCCGGGGTGGACCTGCAACCGCTGATGACCCGCTGGCTGATGAGCCCCACCTCGCCGAAATAGGGCTTCCCTCCCGCCGAGTCCGCTTTCCTCGCGCCGAATGGGGCGTTTCCTGCGGATAGGGTGCCGACGTGGCGCGCCTGAATGCTCGACAGCTGCTCGACCTCGTCCTCGACCAGGGCAGCTGGGAGTCGTGGGACACCCCGCCGGCGAGGGTCGGGATCAGCGAGACGTACGCCGCCGAGCTCGCCGCCGCGCAGGAGAAGGCCGGCACCGACGAGTCAGTGCTGACCGGCGCAGGCTCGATCAACGGCCACCGCGTGGCGGTGCTGATCAGCGAGTTCGGCTTCCTGGCCGGCTCGATCGGCCGGGACGCCGCTGACCGGCTGGTGTCAGCGATCCAGCGGGCCACGCACGAGGGGCTGCCGTTGATCGGTGCTCCCTCCTCCGGCGGGACACGCATGCAGGAGGGCACGCCGGCCTTCGTCCAGATGGTGCGCATCGGTGAGGCACTGCTCGCGCACAAGGCCGCGGGCCTGCCCTATCTCGTCTATCTCCGGCACCCCACGACCGGCGGAGTGATGGCCACCTGGGGCTCACTCGGACACATCACGGTGGCCGAACCCCGTGCCCTGCTCGGCTTCCTGGGCCCGAAGGTGGTCGAGCTCGTCACGGGGTCGCCCCTGCCCCCCGACGTACAGACGGCCGAGAACCTCGGCACCAACGGCATCATCGACGGCGTCCTCCTCCCCGAGGAGCTCCGTGACGTGGCGACCCAGGTGCTGGACCTGTTGGCCCGGCGCACGCAAAGGGTCACCGTGACCGTTGGCGGTGAAAGTGACGGTTCCGAAGGGTCACCGACCTCGCAAAGCGTCACGGTGACCGTGGGGGGGCGGGACGTCGATGCCTGGACGAGGATCGAGCGGACGCGTCGGCCCGAGCGACCGGGGATCCGTGAGCTCCTGGGACATGCGTCGACGGTCGTCCCGCTGCAGGGCACCACTCGGGGAGAGCGGGACAGCGGAATCCTCCTCGCGCTGGCCGGATTCGGCGAGGAGGCCTGCGTCGTCGTGGCACAGGACCGCGCGGCTCAGTCGAAGCGCCCGTTCGGTCCCGCCGGGCTGCGCACGGCCCAGCGCGGCATCGCCCTGGCCGAGTCCCTGGGGCTGCCCCTCCTGACCGTCATCGACACTCCCGGCGCCGAGCTCTCCGGCGCCGCCGAGAACGGCGCCATCGCCGGTGAGATCGCCCGAACCTTGGCAGCCCTCGTCGCCGTCCGTACGCCGACCCTCACCCTCATGCTCGGCCAGGGCAACGGCGGCGGAGCCTTGGCGCTCTTCCCCGGCGACCGCATCATCGCGGCGGAGAACGCCTGGCTCACGCCACTGCCCCCCGAAGGCGCGTCGGTGATCGTCCACGGCGACACGGAACATGCCGCTGAGATCGCGAATACCCAACGTGTGCTGGCGATCGACCTTGCCGAGCTCGGCATCGTCGACCGGGTCATCGGCGAGATGCCCGACGCGGCTGACGAGCCTGAGGCCTTCCTCACCGGCATCGCGGAAGCCCTTGGTCACGAGCTGACCGGCGTACGGCAGAAGGGGCCGGGCAGCCCGGCCGACCGCGCCGCGCGTTACGCCTGAGCGCGCAGCGCGCTACGGCGAGAGGAAACCCCGGACTCGACGGAAGGAAACTCCCGATTCGGCGGGAGGAAAGCCCGGATTCGGCGGTGAGGAAGGGCCCTTTCGGCGGGTCAGGCGCGGCCGTGGGGTGCGGTCCAGCCGGACAGGTCGGGGCCCTTCGGGATGATGCCGGAGGGATTGATGTCCCTGTGGACGACGTAGTAGTGCGCCTTGATCTGGTCGAAGTCCGTGTTGTTGCCGAAGGCGGGGATCGAGTAGAGGTCGCGGGCGTAGCCCCAGAGGTTGGGCATCTCGGTCAGCTTGTTGCGGTTGCACTTGAAGTGGCCGTGGTAGACCGGGTCGAAGCGGGCGAGGGTCGTGAAGAGGCGTACGTCGGCCTCGGTGATCTCGTCCCCCATCAGATACCGGCGATCGGCGAGGCGCTCCTCGAGCCAGTCCATCGCGGCCCACAGCCGGTCGTACGCGGCGTCGTACGCCTCCTGCGAGCCGGCGAAGCCGCAGCGGTAGACGCCGTTGTTGACCTCGGTGAAGATCCGCTTCATCACGGTCTCCATCTCGTCGCGCACGTCCTCGGGCCACAGATCGGGAGCACCGGAGCGATGGAACTCGCGCCACTCGAAGAAGAAGTCGTGCGTGATCCACGGGAAGTCGTTGGTGACGACCTCGCCGGACGAGACCTCGACGATGGCCGGCACGGTCACGCCGCGCGGGTAGTCGGGGATCCGGGCGTTGTAGGCGTCGCGCAGGAAGTGGATGCCGAGCACCGGGTCCACGCCGTCGGGGTCCAGGTCGAAGGTCCATGAGCGGGCGTCGTGGGTCGGGCCGGGCGCACCCCAGGAGATGACCTCCTCGAGACCGAGGAGCTCCCGGACGATGATCGCCCGGTTGGCCCACGGGCACGCCCTGGCCGCGATGAGGCGGTAGCGGCCCGGCTCGACCGGCCACGTCGGCGCATCGGACGGCTGGTCGACCGCCGCTCCCCCATCAGCGGTGATCCGGTCGGGGATGTACGTCATGTCGCGCTCGAAGGACTTGCCCTTCTCGACGTACGACGGGGTGTGGTCACTCATGGCTTGCTCCTGGGGCGAGGGCGGCGACGAAGTCCAGCTTGTCCAGCACCGGCGGCGGGATGACGAACGGGTAGAGGTCGCCCTTGCCCATCGACCGGTTGATCACGTTGAGCGCGATCGAGAGCGGCACCCAGATGCCCGTCACGACGTCGCGGAACTGGCTGAACGCGGTCACGGGCGCCACCGCGGTGAGGCCGTACTCCCCTGCCGACTCGATCGTGTCGGAGATGTGGAGGTAGTGCGCGAAGGTCTCGGCGAAGTCCTCGAAGGGGTGCATCGTCGCGTACGTCGACAGGTAGCTCGCTTCCCATCCCGCCGGGGCACCCTCGGCATAGTGGCGCTCGATCGCGTCGGCGTACGACTCGCGCTCGTCGCCGAAGAGCTCGCGGGCCTGCTCGATCAGGTCGCCGACGACGTACTGCCACTCGATGTAGTGGCCGACCTCGTGGCGGAAGTGGCCGAGCATCGTGCGGTAGGGCTCGTCGAGCGACTCCCGGACCTTCTCGCGGTAGACCGGGTCGGACTCGGCGAGGTCGATGGTGATCACGCCGTTGTCGTGGCCGATGACGACCTTCTCGTCCGAGTCGGCGCCGTCGAGGTTGGCGCTCGCGAGCAGGTCGAAGCAGAGTCCCTGCTCCGGGTCCTCGACCTTCGAACGGATCGGGAAGCCGAGGGTGTCGAGCTCGACGAGGAGGTAGCGCTTGGCCTGCTCGGCCTGGAGGAAGGCGGCGAGGGCGGTGGTGTCCTCGTCGGCCGGCCGGGTGCGGGTGAAGTCGCAGGCCTCGCACTGGCCGCCCTCGACGGCTGCGAGCCACGTGCAGCCCGACAGGTTGAGGTTGGAGCAGACCCACCAGACGAGGCCTTGGGCGTCGACGTACCGACCGGTCTCATCGACGGGGACGATGGCTCGCTCCGCCCTCGAGAAGCCGAGCGAGGTGCCGCAGGAGACACAGACGGAGTTCTCGAAGTAGAGCGGGTTGTCGCAGGCGCGACAGCGGAAGGCCTTCACAGGCCGATCATGGCAGCGGGCGCAAGGGCCGGCTCAGACCACCGGGGCGACGTCGACCGAGACGGCGAGTGTGGACTTCTTGGCCTCGGTGAAGATCACGCCCTTCACAGGAGGGACGTCAGCGTAGTCCCGGCCCCACGCCACGGTGACGTACCGCTCGTCGACCCACTGGTCATTGGTGGGGTCGAGCATCACCCACTCGCCCTCACCGACCGGGGCGGGCACCCAGACGGCGACCCAGGCATGCGACGCGTCCGCGCCGACCAGGCGCGGCGTGCCCGGCGGCGGCGTGGTGGCGAGGTAACCGGAGACGTAACGGGCGGCGAGCCCGTGGGTGCGCAGGCAGGCGATCATCAGGTGGGCGAAGTCCTGGCAGACCCCACCCTGTGCCGAGAAGATCTCGTCGATCGTCGACGTCACCGTCGTGGCCGTCTTGTCGTAGGCGAAGTCGGCGTGGATCCGATGCATCAGCTCGGCCGCCGCCTCGACGAGCGGACGCCCCGGCGTGAGGGACTCCGCGCCATAGGCGGCGGCCTCGGCGGTGTGCTCGATCAGTGGCGAGACGACTGCCATGTCGCAGGCACGCCAGGCGCCCGGAAGGGACGGATCGTCGAGCGGGCGTGCGGATTCCCACGGTTGGGTGAACCCGCTGTCGTCGTACGCCGGCGCCGAGACCTCGACGTGGGAGACCGCGTCGACCTCCAGCTCCTTGTGCGGCGTCAGCACCTGGAAGTAGGTGACGGTGTTGCCGTAGAAGTCGGCATCGCTCGACTGATCGGCCGGGACCGGCGAGACCGTGACCGCCGGGTCCGTGACGTGCTGCCACGGCAGCGAGCGCGGCACGACGTGGGCGATGCCGAGGGAGTCGGTGACGTCGTCGTCGTAGGTGTAGATGGTGCGGTGCGTGACGAGGTATTTCATGCGACGGGCCTTGCGCTCCGCGCCATGGCGTTGAGCGGACGGGGTGCCGGGCCCGAGGCGAAGTGGACCTCGCCGATGGCCTCGGCGAGCCGCTCCAGGCCGTAGAGGACGTGGTCGAGGAAGGCCTCGAGGTTCGGGCGTCCGGAGCCACCGATCGCGACCAGGGCCGCGATGTCGGCGCTCTCGACGGTGGCGATCAGGTCGTCGAGGAGCCGCTCGGGCCGCGACGACCCGGTCGAGGCGGGAAGGGCGCTGAGGTGCCGCTTCAGATCGGCGAGACTGAAGGCGAGGGAGCGCGGGTTCTCCTTGTCGAGCAGGAGCAGCTCGAGGACGTTGGCGGGGCGGACATAGCCGCGATAGCGCCGGCGGTGGGTGACCGAGGACTCCGAGGAGGCGAGGACCGCGTTGAGCACCTCGCGGTCGACGTCGATGCCGCGGCGGACGGTGGCGGTGGTGCGGAGCAGGTGGCACAGCTGCAGCGAGCGCTCGAGGAAGCGGCCGGTGCGGATCGAGTGCCAGCCGGCGTCGCGGATCATCGACGCCGTGACGCCCTGCATCGCGAGGATGCCGGTGAGCATGCGGCCGGCGGACTCCTCGATCTGGTGGCTCCACGGGTTGTCGCGGAGCTCGCCGGCGGCGCGGTCGGTCGAGCCGAAGATCCGCCACATGTCGCTGGAGAGCTGGTCGCGGACACCGGCGAAGGCCTCGCGCATGCCCTCGATCGACTGGGCGACGGAGCCGCCGCGATGCTCGTCGAGGAGCAGCGAGCGGAAGTCCTCGTCCAGGCGGTCGAGCTCGTCCGTCCCCGGCGGTGCCCACGGCGAGAGTCGTGCGATGACGGTCAGCATGACGCCGAGCGCCGCGCCACCGGTCGACCGCGGTCGGGTGCGGTAGTCCTCCGCGATGACGTGGGTGGCGAGGATGAGCCGGAGCAGGTCCTCGGCCCGCTCGCTGTAGCGCCCCGACCAGAACATGTCCTCGAGTGCACGTGGCACCAGCACCGTCGTCGAGCGGGCGTGGGTCATCGGCAGGACGTCGGACAGCCCCTGATCCGGCTCGCCGGGCGTCTGCTTGAGCACCCAGACGTCCTTGCTCAGCGGCGCCGCGTCACGGACCGACGCCAGGCCACCGACAAGCGGCCGATAGGCCGAGCCGTAGCGGAGCGTGAAGGTGCGCAGCGTCACCGGCCGCGCGATCGCGCCGGTGGTCGACCACGTGGGGGCCTGCGAGAGGAGGGGCAGCTGCTGGCCGACGTACCGCCACGGCTCGGCCTGGACGCGGGTGTGCAGCTCGTCGCGGGAGAGGCCGGCGAGGCTCTGGGCAGGGCCGTCGAGGGTGCGGACCATGAAGTTGTCGTGGCCAATGCTGTCGAGGATCGCGACCAGCCCGTCGGCGGTGCCGGCCCACCACGTCGGAACGCTCGGCAGTCGCAGCGACTCACCGAGGAGCGCCTCGCTGGCGGCGGGGAGGTACGGGAGCAGGCCGGGATTCTCGAGTACACCGGCGCCGAAGCCGTTGACCACCCGGACCCGTCCGCGGCGGACCGCCTCGACGAGTCCCGCGACGCCGAGCTGGCTGTCGCCGCGGAGCTCGAGCGGGTCCGACCAGCTGGCGTCGACGCGGCGCAGGATCACGTCGACCTTCTCGAGCCGGCCGCCGGGGGTGCGGAGGTAGACCCAGCCGTCCTTGACGGTGAGGTCGCCGCCCTGGACGAGCGGGAAGCCGAGGGTCGAGGCGAGGAAGGCCTGGTCGTAGGCGGTCTCGGAGTGCGTGCCCGGGCTGAGTACGACGACGCGCGGGTCCGAGCGGTCGCCCTGGGCGGACTGGATGAGGGCCGAGCGGAGCGCCCAGAAGTAGGGCTCCATGCGGTGCAGGCCGGCCTCGCGGTAGAGCTCGGGGAGCACGCGCGAGATCACACGGCGGTTCTCCATCGCGTAACCGATGCCGGACGGTGCCTGGGCCCGGTCGCCGAGGACGAGCCACTCACCGTCGGCGTTGCGGCCGAGGTCGGTCGCGGCGAGGACCAGGGGACGCGGGTCGGCGCGGTGCGGCCCGAGGCCGGCCACGACCCGGTTGAAGCCCGGGTGACCGAAGACGACCGGCGCCGGCACGATCCCCTCGGAGAGGAGCCGCTGGTCGCCGTACAGGTCGATGAGGATGGCGTTGAGCAGCTCGGCGCGCTGGGCCAGTCCGACTTCGAGCGGCTGCCACTGCGCAGCGTCGATGACCAGCGGCATCGGGTCGAGGCGCCACGGGCCGACGCCCTCCCCCGGTCGGGCGTAGGAGACGCCGTCGTCGGCGAGGAAGCGGGCGATGTCGCCGCTGACCCGCTGCAGGTCCGCCTCGGTGATCGAGACCGCGACCTCGGCCATGCCCTTCCACGCCGGCCGCAAGGAGCCGTCCGGAGCGATGACCTCGTCGAAGCGTGCCGACGCCTCGCCCGTGCCGAGCATGGGCTGGGCGACGGACGCTGCGTAGTCGCGGAAGATCGTCACGAAGCCGCCGCCGGAGGACACGAGGGCTGTGACTGAGCGAGCCGCCGCACCGCGCTTGCGCGTGTGCGCGCGGCGAGCGAGGGAACCGGCCGCCGCAGGCGGCCCGCGCCAGCGAGCGAGGCCCGGATGGCGGCGTGCGAGTGGCGCATGGGAATCGTCATGTACGGCTGGGAGGAGCGGGGTCAGGCGCGACGGAGGTCGAGGATGTGCGGGTACTCCGCGGAGACGGCCTGCCGTCCACGCTCCGTCATCGCGGCGACGTCCAGTCGACCGGCGGTGAAGCCACGTGGCTCGAAGCGCCCGGCCCGGCGGGCCTCGGCCTCGTTGGCGTTGATCGGCGGGGTGTCGTAGGAGCGGCCACCGGGGTGCACGACGTGGTACGTCGCCCCACCCAGACTCACCTCCGACACGGTGTCCACGATATCCACATGCAGCGGTGAGTGGACCTCGATCGTCGGATGCAGTGCACTCCAGGGCGCCCACGCCTTGTAACGGACACCCGCGTAGAACTCTCCGGGAGTGTCCGTCGCGGTGAGTGGCAGCGGCACGTCGTTGCAGGTGACGAGGTGCCGTGCGGGGTCCAGGCCGGTGACGCGGACCTGGATCCGCTCGACGCTGGAGTCGACGTAGCGTGACGTGCCGGAGCCTGTGGCCTCCTCGCCGAGGACATGCCACGGCTCGATCGCCTGACGCAGCTCCAGCTCGATGCCCGCGACCCGGGTGAAGCCGATCCGCGGGAAGCGGAACTCCGTGAAGGGGTCGAGCCAGGACTCCTCGAAGGGGATCCCGGCGGCCCGCAGGTCCGCCACGACGGTCCGGATGTCGTTGATGCAGCCCCGCGGCAGGAGGAAGTCCTCGTGCAGCGTCGTGCCCCAGCGCACGAGCGGTGCGGTGAGCGGCTTCTCCCAGAACATCGCGACCATGGAGCGCACGAGCAGGGCCTGCAGCAGCGCCATCTGCGGGTGCGGCGGCATCTCGAAGCCGCGCAGCTCGAGCAGCCCGAGTCGTCCGCGCGAGGAGTCGGGTGAGTAGAGCTTGTCGATGCAGAACTCGCTGCGGTGGGTGTTGCCCGTCAGGTCGGTGAGCAGGTGGCGGAAGAGCCGGTCGACCAGCCACGGTCGCGGCTCGAGGTCGAGCTCCTCCTGCTCCCTCGTCAGGCGGGCCAGCTCGCGCTGGGCGATCTCCATCTCGTAGACCGCCTCGGGCCGGCCCTCGTCGAAGCGCGGCGCCTGCGACGTCGGTCCGATGAAGCGGCCGGAGAAGAGGTAGGAGAGCGAGGGGTGTCGCTGCCAGTAGGTGATCAGGCTGGCGAGCAGGTCGGGCCGGCGCAGGAGTGGGGAGTCGGCGGGCGTCGTACCGCCGAGGGTGAGGTGGTTGCCGCCACCGGTGCCGGTGTGGAGGCCGTCGAGGTCGAACTTCTCCGTGCTCAGGCGGGCGAGGCGGGCCTCCTCGTAGAGCGTCGTCGTCAGCTCACGCTGCTCCGCCCACGAGGCGGTGGGCTGGACGTTGACCTCGATCACTCCGGGGTCGGGCGTGACGACGAGCTGGGTGAGGCGCGCGTCCGGCGGCGGGCCGTAGCCCTCGATGACGAGGGTGGTCCCGGCGCGGACGGCCGCGAGCTCGATCGCCTTCAGCAGCGAGGTGTAGTCCTCGAGCCGGTCCATCGGCGGCAGGAAGACATGGACGTATCCGCCGCGCTCCTCGACCGCCACCGCGGTGGTCGGAGCTCCCTCGGGGTCGACGACCTCGACGGTCGGCACCTCGGGGACGAGCGGCGGCCCGGTTTCGAGGTACGACGGCTCGCCGGTGAACTCCGGGTCGACCCAGCTGATCGCATCCAAGGGCAGTCTCAACCCCGCCGCCGACGTGCCCGGCAGGAGGACGAGTCGGCCACGCCGGAACGACCAGGACGGGCTGGTCCACTCTTCACCTGTGGTCAGCGGCAGCACCCAGCCGGTCGGCGTCTGGACGTCGCCGTCGATCTCCCTCAGCGAGTCAGCGGTGATCTCGTCGATCGCCGCCTTCGGACGCTCACCCTGCGGCTGGCGCACCTCAGCGGCCAGCATCGCCAGCGGGTCCTCGTACGCCGCCAACAGCTGCTCCTCCGGCAGGCCGAGCACCGCGGTGAGCTCGCGGGCCAGCCGCTCGGCGACCTCGCTGTGCGCACCCCCGTGATCGCTCGCCCACGGGTCGGCCAGCAGCGACGGGTCGTCCCAGAGCGCCTCGCCGTCGGTGCGCCACTGGAGCGCGATGTTCCAGCGCGGGAGCGGCTCGCCGGGATACCACTTGCCCTGACCGCGGTGGACGACGCCGCCCTTGGCATAGACCGCCTGCAGCCGCTCGGCCAGTCGGGTTGCCAGCTCCCGCTTCTGGGGTCCGTCGGCCTCGGTGTTCCACTGCGGGCTGACCTGGTCGTCGAGGGAGACGAAGGTGGGCTCGCCGCCCATGGTCAGCCGCACGTCACCGGCGGCGAGCCGCTCGTCGACGGACGTGCCGAGTGCGTCGATCCGTGCCCAGGCCTCGTCGGTGTAGGGCTTGGTCACGCGCGGGTCCTCGTGGATCCGGCGCACCTCGTTGTGGAAGGAGAAGGTCACCTCGACCGGCTCCGTGGCCCCCGTGATCGGCGCGGCAGAGGACGGATGCGGCGTGGCCGAGAGCGGGATGTGACCCTCTCCCGCGAAGAGCGCCGAGGTCGGGTCGAGGCCGACCCAGCCCGCGCCGGGGATGAAGACCTCACACCAGGCGTGCAGGTCGGTGAAGTCAGCTGCCGGACCCGAGGGCCCGTCGAGCGCCTCCTGGTCGGCCGCCAGTTGGACCAGGTAGCCCGACACGAAGCGCGCCGCCAGGCCGTACTGGCGCAGCAACGACACCAGCAGCCAGGCCGAGTCGCGGCACGAACCGATCGCGCGCGTCAGCGTCTCGTCGGGCGTCTGCACGCCCGGCTCCATCCGGACGTCGTAGGCCACGTCGGCATAGACCGCGGAGTTGAGGCCGGCCAGGAAGTCGACGATCGGGACCCCGCCCTCGGGCAGAGTGGCCGCGACCCTGGCGTCGCGCGCCGCCTTCCACTCCGCCGCAGCCGCCGAGTTCTCGACCGGACGGAGGTAGGGCGCCAGATCGGCGAGGAGCGAGGGCTCGTAGTCGAAGGGGAAGGTCTCGGCGTACTCCTCGACGAAGAAGTCGAAGGGGTTGATCACCATCATGTCGGCGACCAGGCCGACGGTGATGTCCAGCTTCGAGACCTTCTCGGGGAAGACCAGCCGGGCCATCCAGTTGCCGAAGGGATCCTGCTGCCAGTTGAGGAAGTGGTTCTCAGGCTCGACCTTGAGGCTGTAGGCCTCGATCGGGGTGCGGCTGTGCGGCGCGGGCCGCAGGCGGACGACGTGAGGGGCGACCGCGACCGGATGGGCGAAGTCGTAGGTGGTCCGGTGCTCCAGAGCGACCTTGATCGACATGTCCACAGGGTGCCAGACGAATGTTTCCGCTCAAGCGGGTGCGAGCTCCAGATCACCGTAACCGCCCGCGGGGGGCCGTCGTTGACCCCGACGTGAACGCCCTGTCACTGCTCATCCCGCGGCCGCAGTCTCGTCCCGACGCCGCCGAGCGTGCCGAGGAGGAGGACTTCCACACACTCGTGGAGTCGATCGAGACGTTGCTGTTCACCTCGACCGACCATCCGGAGCTCCTCGACCGCGCGGTCCTGGCACAGGCCATGGCCGAGCTCGAGGCGCGCTGGCCGGAGGCGGCCGCAGAGTTCGCGCCGCGGATCGCCGCCCGCGGACGCCGTCGCGCCTCCTGACCCCGCCGCGGTCAGGGCGCCTCAGAGGGGCGAGGGCTCCCGTACGTCGCGCTCCGCGGCCCGGGATACCCGGGCGAAGGCGAAGCGCTCGCGCGCGTCGTCGGCCAAGCCCTCCTGGAAGGCGACCGCGGAACCGGCGCCTTCGCGCCGTGCGTGGGCCAGGGCGACGATCGCGGAGCGCACCAGCGCCGGGACATCCCGTCCACCGACCGGGCTCACGGCGTAGCCGAGGGTGAGGCCGGTGCGGTAGGCCGGCGTCGGGCGGTCGTCGACGAGGGCGAGCCGGCTCGCGAGGTCAGCCAGCATCTCGGGGTCCCGCGTCGGCAGGAGCACCACGAGCTGCGGCCCGGTCATCCGCCGCACCCGGCCCTCGACCGGCTCGACCACGGCGGCGACGCAGGAGGCTGCGTCGATCAGGAGGCTCTCAGCGCTGCGGAAGCCCTTGATCTGGGAGGTCATCAGATAGCCGTCGACCTCGATGACGATGGCCGACCCTGTCGCGCTCGCCGCGAGGGACCCGTCGGCCGGGCTGTAGCGCGGCAGCCCCGTGACCTCATCGAGCTGTCGACGTACGGCGTCGGGGCGGTGAGTCGTGGGCATACCCCACCAACGTCGCATCCGTTCCATGGGGGCCTCCTTGCGTGAGCCACCCGTGTGCTCACGGGCCCCCTATCGGCGCGACGGTGCAGGGCCTGCGATACCGAGAGCAAAAAATTGGAGAAGGCGCGGGTCACGCCGGCACCGGGGCCCTGCTCAGCGCAGGGTGGAGACGATTCCGTCGAGCGCAGTGGCGATGGCGCGCTGCTCCGGCGCCTCCGGGTGGTAGCGCTTGCTGGTCGCCGTGGTGCGCCGGGCGATCCACGGCGCGGTGGTGCACAGACCGTGGCCCCGGGTGAAGCTCCGCGCGTCGAGGAAGGTGGCACCGGCGTTCCATGCGGCCTGCCGTTGCGCGGTGGCGATCAGCCTGAGCGCCTTCGCGGCCTTCTTCACTCTCGCGCGGTCGGCGCCGAGGCAGCGTCCGTTGGCCGGGAGGATCTCCGGGTAGCCGATCACGACGAGGCGGGCGTGCGGCGCGACCCTGCCGATCCGCCTGAGCACGCGCGTGAGCCGCCCGCGCATCTGCCGGACACCACCGTGGACGGCGGCCACCGCGCCGTCGCATGCGGCCGGGGCGGCCACGCAGGAGGAGACGACCTTCACGATGCCGACGTCGTTGCCGCCCACCGAGACGGTGACGAGGTCCGCGTCGGACCGGACGGCGTCGACCTGGGCCGGTACGCCGGCCTTCTGGCGGTGCGAGAGGTCGCGGACCTTGGCCCCGCCACAACTGACGTCGACGAGGGTGAGCCCCATGTCCGCCGCCACGAGGTGCGGATAGTTCTGGTCGGTACGCCGACACGCACGGGTCAGCGTCGTGCCGAGCTTCGGTGCCCCGGTGTAGGAGTCGCCCAGGGCGACGTACACGAGCGGCTGCTGCTGGCTCGCCGTGATGATGGTCGGGGATGCGTCCGCCTTCGGCCGTGCATCTCCGCAACCCGCCAGCGATGCGGTCGCCACGAGCAGCGCCACCAGCATGGCGGAAAGGGCGAGGGCGCGAGGCACAGGGGAATCTTGCACCAGCAGTCACTCATGTCACGGTCGAACACGACCGTGCAACGCGGTAACAATGTGGTGTGCGCTTCCTCGCCTGGCTCCTCACCCACGCCGTCGCCCTTGCCGTCGCCGCGCAGCTCTTCGACGGCATCGCCTTCGACGGGCCCGACTCCGGGATGGCGGAGATCCGCCACAAGCTGCTGCCGCTGCTCGGTGTGGCGATCGTGATGGGCGTGGTCAACGCGATCGTGCGGCCCGTGCTCACCTTCATCAGCCTGCCGGTCGTGATCCTGACGCTCGGCCTCTTCCTGCTGATCATCAACGCACTGATGCTCAAGCTGACCTCATGGCTCGCCGGCGGTCTCGGCATCGGCTTCCACGTCGAGGGCCTCGGGACAGCGGTCGGTGGCGCACTTGTCATCACCGTCGTCACCTGGGCGGTCGACCGGCTGCTCGAGGAGGACAGGCGCCGCTAACCGCGTTGGCGGGAAAGGGAAACGGCCCCGCCGGTCGGGACCAGCGGGGCCGTACACGCGGTGTCGGAGGGATTTGAACCCTCGGTGGGCTCACACCCACAAACGCTTTCGAGGCGTTCTCCTTAGGCCGCTCGGACACGACACCGAGGGGAACGTTACCGGAGCCGTCGGGTCGTGAAGAAATCGGCTCAGCGGTCAGCCGGGCCGATCAGGATCACGGTGAGGTGGCGAGGTCCGTGGACGCCTTCGACCCGATGGAGCTCGATGTCGCTGGTGGCCGAGGGGCCGCTGATCCAGGTGAGGGGGCTGCCGCCGCGGACCGGGTCACCGAGGACCGCAACCGCGTCGGGGACGTCGGTCACGACCTGGTCGACACGGACGAGGCAGACATGGACATCGGGCACGAGGGTGATCGCACGGCGGCCCTGTCCGGGGCCGTGGTCGAGCACGATGGTGCCCGTCTCGGCGATGCCGAGGGTGGCGTCCGTGACGACAGCGTCGATGCGATCGAGCTCCGCGGCGCCGAGGGTGGCGTCGTCCACGATCACCTGCGGTACGACGCCCGCGAGATCCACCGACAGCCCGGACGGCACGATCACGGACTCGGCGCCGACCAGCGCGGCGGCGATCGCGTCGGCGACCGTGTCCGGGTCGGCGCGGACGACGGTGGCGCGGTAGTCGGCCACCCGCTCGGCGAAGAGCTCGACGAGCGCCTCAGGTCCCACGAGCTGCGCACGGCGCGGTGCCAGAGGCGGTGCGGCCACGGGGCCGACGCCGTCCAGCGCCCGGTCGACCCGACCGAGGATCTCCTCGCGCGAGCTCGACCCGCCTCGCCACTCACTCATCTCGTCCTCCGTCGGTCCGCTTCCACCACGCCCGGAACGACTCCTGCGGCGCGGAGGGCAGGTCGCGCGCGGAGCCCCACTTCGACAGGCCGGGCACGCCCGCCAAGCCGGCGAAGCGCGTGGCGAGGCGGAGGCCGACCTTGGTGAAGCGCTCCCCGAACGCCAGCTTGCGAGCGTCACCCAGCCCGACAGCCGCGCCCTTCATGGCGAGCATCTCGGCCCGGTGGCCGGCCTTGGGGATCCCACCGCGATGCGCGTCGACGACCTGCGCACGCAGGTCGACCAGCACCGAGGGGATGTCGATCCGCACCGGGCACACCTCGAAGCAGGCCCCGCACAGCGAGGACGCGTACGGCAGGGAGTCCAGCTGCTCACCCTCGGCGCCGGGTCGGCCGACACCGCGGAGCAGCGGATTGAGGATCGCGCCGATCGGGCCGGGGTAGACCGAGCCGTAGGCGTGCCCGCCGGTGCGCTCGTAGACCGGGCAGACGTTGAGGCAGGCGGAGCAGCGGATGCAGCGCAGCGCCTGCCGGCCGACCTCGTCGGCCAGCGCGTTGGTGCGGCCGTTGTCCAGGAGCACGACGTGAACCTCCTGCGGCCCGTCGCCGGGCGTGACGCCTGACCACATCGAGGTGTAGGGGTTCATCCGCTCCCCCGTCGAGGAGCGCGGAAGCAGCCGCAGTAGGGGGTCGAGCTCCTGCCACGACGAGACGACCTTCTCAATACCGACGACCGAGATGAGCACCTCGGGGAGGGTGAGGCACATCCGGCCGTTGCCCTCGGACTCGACGACCACGAGCGTGCCTGTCTCCGCGACCGCGAAGTTGGCGCCCGAGATGCCGACCTTGGCACGCAGGAACTTCTCGCGCAGGTGCGCCCGGGCCGCGGCCGCGAGCACGGCCGGCTCATCGGTGAGATCCTCGGGCGCGGGCCTGCCGACCTCCTTCATCGCGCGGAGGAAGATCTCCCGGATCTCCGCCCGGTTGCGATGGATCGCAGGCACGAGGATGTGGGAGGGCAGGTCGTCGCCGAGCTGGACGATGAGCTCGGCCAGGTCGGTCTCCCACGCGGCGATGCCCTCGGCGGCGAGCGCCTCGTTGAGGCCGATCTCCTGGGTGACCATCGACTTGACCTTGACCACCTCGTCAACGCGGTGCGCCTTCACGAGGTCGGCGACGATCCGGTTGGCCTCCCCGGCGTCACGCGCCCAGTGCACGATCGCGCCGTTGGCGACGAGCATCTCCTCGAGGCGGCGCAGCTGGACACCGAGGGTGAGAAGCGCCGACTCCTTCACCCCCGCGCCGGCCAGCCGCAGGGCCTCCCAGTCGCCGGTCTCGTCGACCTCGTCGACGAGACGGGCTCGCTTGCCGCGGATCGTGCCGGTGGCGTGCGCGAGGTTGTGGCGCAGCTGGGCATCGGCCAGCGCTGCACGCGCGCCGGTGGGGAACGCAGGCATGCCGACGAAGGTGCCGCTCATCGGCCAGCTCCGGCCCGCAGCACGGCGCTCTCGGTGGAGGCGAGGATCTCGGCGAGATGGACGGTGCGCACGCCGGCCCGTTGGCGTGAGAGCAGACCGCCGATGTGGGTCAGGCAAGAGTTGTCGCCGGCCACGAGCACCTCGGCCCCGGTGTCACGGACGTGACGGACCTTGTCGGCCCCCATCGCGACGGACGTGTCGGCGTTCTTGACGGCGAAGGTCCCGCCGAAGCCACAGCACTGGTCTGCGCCGGGAAGGTCGATCAGCGTCAGGCCGCGGACGCTCTCCAGCAGTCGGCGAGGACGGTCGCCCACCCCGAGCATGCGCAGGGAGTGGCACGTCGGGTGGTAGGTGACGGTGTGCGGGTAGTAGGCGCCGACGTCCGTCACGCCCAGGACGTCGACGAGGAACTCCGAGAGCTCGTAGACCCGTGGCGACACCTCCGCCACGGCTGCGGCCAGCCCGGCGTCGCCGGAGCGTCGGGCCACGAGTCCGTGCTGATGACGCGCGGAGCCTGCACAGGACCCGGACGGAGTCACCACGGCGTCGTACCCGGCAAAGGCGTCGACGAAGGTGCGGACCACCGGGACGGCCTCGTCGAGATAGCCGGTGTTGACCATCGGCTGGGCACAACAGGTCTGTGCGGCCGGGAAGTCGACCTCCACACCGAGTCGGCGCAGCAGTGCGACGACCGCCTTCCCCGTCCCGGGATACAGCGCATCGTTGATACACGTCACCATCAGCGCGACCCGCATGCTCACCATCCTGCCCGCTGGGACGCGAGGCGTCGCTCCGCGGCCTCCCAGTCGAGCCCCGGCCGCGGGTCGTAGCGGACAGTGGGATGCGTACGCCGGGTGAGCGACCGCATCGCCGCCAGGTCGGGCAGGTCGGCACCGAGCGTTCGTGCCTGGACGAGGGCGTTGCCCAGCGCTGCGGCCTCGGTCGGGCCGGCCAGGACGGGCAACTCGCAGGCGTCGGCCGTGAGCTGGCAGAGCAAGGCGTTCTGGGACCCTCCACCGACGACGTGCACCACGTCCACCGCGTGGCCGGCGAGCTCCGCGGCCGTACGGACGTGACGCCGGTAGGCGAGGGCGAGGGAGTCGAGGATGCAGCGCACCAGGGCGGTCGTGCCCTCGGGCTCCGGCTCGCCGGATTCGGCGGCGAGCGTGAGGAGCCGCTCCGGCATGGGATCCGCCGCGGTGCTCGGGCCGAGCAGGCGGGGGTCGTTGACGTCGACCACGGTGCGCAGTGCCGGCTCATCGGCGGCCTCGGCGAGCAGGTCGCCGAGCTCGAGGCCGTCCTCGCCACGCTCGCGCCAGGTGCGCAGGGCCTCGGAGAGGACCCACAGGCCCATCACGTTCTTGAGGAACCGGATGGTGCCGTCGAGGCCGGCCTCGTTGGTGAAGTCGGCCTGCCGCGCCTCCTCGGTCAGCACCGGCCGGGGGAGCTCGAGGCCGACGAGGGACCAGGTGCCCGAGGAGATGTACGCGAAGGAGTCGGTGTCGGCTGGGACCCCGACCACCGCCGAGGCGGTGTCGTGCGAGGCGACGGCGATGACCGGCACGTCGTGGTCCAGGTCGAGCTCGGTCGCGACCGCGGGGGCGACCGAGCCGACGACGTCACCCGGGTTGCGCAACGGCGGCAGGATCGACCAGGGCAGGCCGATCCGCGTGGCGAGGTCGAGCGCCCATTCGCGCCGCGTGGCGTCGTAGAGGCCGGTCGTCGACGCGTTGGTCCGCTCGGCACCGATCCGGCCGGTGAGCCAGTAGCCGAGCAGGTCCGGGAGCAGGAGCATGGTCTCGGCGGCCTCGAGCGCTGCGGTGCCCTCGGCCGCGGCGAGCTGGTAGACCGTGTTGAAGGGCAGCTCCTGGAGCCCGGTGACGGCGTACATCTCCTCGGCCGGAATGACGGCGCGGACGCGGTCGGCGACCCCCTTGGTCCGCTGGTCGCGATGGCTCACGGGGTTGCCGAGGAGCCGCCCGTCACGGTCCAGCAGGCCGTAGTCGACGGCCCACGAGTCGATGCCGATGCCGTGGATCGGCCCCTCCGCCGCGATCTTCCGGATGCCGGCGAGCATCTCGCGGTGGATGCCGACCACGTCCCAGACCAGCTCGCCGCCGACCCGCACCGCCCCGTTGGGGAAGCGGTGCGCCTCGGTGACCTCGAGCCGGTCCGGGCCCACGACCGCCGCCATGATGCGGCCACTGGTCGCACCCAGGTCGACGGCCGCGAGCCGGAGGTCGGACGTCATCGCAGGAAGGCCGCCGCCACGCCCGCGTCGACGGGGATGTGCAGGCCGGTGGTGTGGCTGAGCTCCGGCGAGCAGAGCACGAAGACGGCGTTGGCGATGTTCTCCGGGAGCACCTCACGCTTGAGGATCGTCCGCTGGGCGTAGAACTTGCCGAGGTCCTTCTCCTCCACGCCGTAGACCGCGGCACGGTTGGCTCCCCAGCCGCTGGCGAAGATGCCCGAGCCCGCCACGACGCCGTCGGGGTTGACGCCGTTGACCTTGATGCCGTGCTCGCCGAGCTCGGCGGCCAGCAACCGGACCTGATGGGCCTGGTCGGCCTTGGCGGCACCATAGGCGACGTTGTTCGGGCCGGCGAAGATCGAGTTCTTGCTGGAGATGTAGACGATGTCGCCGCCCAGCTCCTGCTCGATCATCACCTTGGCAGTCGCCTTCGCGACGAGGAACGAGCCCTTCGCCATCACGTCGTGCTGCAGGTCCCAGTCGCGCTCGGTGGTCTCGAGGAGGGACCGGGACAGCGACAGGCCGGCGTTGTTGACCACCAGGTCGAGACCGCCGAAGGCGAGTACGGCGGCGGCGACCGCCGCCTGCACCGCAGCCGCGTCGCTGACATCCACCTGGACACCCACGGCGACGTCGGCACTGCCGAGCTCGGCGGCGGCTGACTCGGCCTTGGCCAGGTCGAGGTCGGCGATGACGACGCAGGCGCCCTCGGCCGCGAGCTTGGCGGCGGTCGCCTTCCCGATGCCGCTGGCGGCACCGGTGACGAGGGCGATGCGGGTCGCGAGCGGCTTCGGCTTCGGCATCCGCTGGAGCTTCGCCTCCTCCAGCGCCCAGTACTCGATGCGGAACTTCTCGGCCTCGTCGATCGGCGCGTACGTCGACAGTCCCTCAGCACCGCGCATCACGTTGATCGCGTTGACGTAGAACTCACCCGCGACGCGGGCGGTCTGCTTGTCCTTGCCGTAGCTGAACATGCCGACGCCGGGGACCAGCACGATGAGCGGGTCCTTGCCACGGATGGCCGGGGACTCCGGCGTCGCGTTGCGGTCGTAGTAGCCCTGGTAGTCCTCGCGGTAGGCGACGGCGAGCTCCTTGAGCCGGGCGATCGACTCCTCCACGCTCGCCGAGGCGGGCAGGTCGAGGACGAGCGGCTTCACCTTGGTCCGCAGGAAGTGGTCAGGGCAGGACGTCCCCAGCGCGGCGAGGCGCGGGTGCTCGGCGGAGGCGAGGAAGTCGAGCACGACGTCGGAGTCGGTGAAGTGACCGACCATCGGACGGTCCGCCGACGCGATCCCGCGGATCGTCGGCGCCAGGGCGGCGGCCTTGGCGCGACGCTCGGCCTCGGGAAGGGCGGCGTACCCGTCGAGCGCCGGTCCGAACGGCTCGGCCCTGCTGTACTCGGCGATGTGGGCGGCGGCGGTGTCGATGATCCAGAGCGAGTTCTTCTCGGCCTCGTCGCTGGTGTCGCCCCACGCGGTGATGCCGTGGCCACCCAGGATGCAACCGACCGCCTGCGGGTTCTCGGCCTTGATCTCGGCGATGTCGAGGCCGAGCTGGAAGCCCGGACGGCGCCACGGCACCCAGACCACCTTGTCGCCGAAGATCTGCTCGGTCAGCTTCTCTCCGTCGGCGGCGGTCGCGATGGCGATGCCGGAGTCGGGGTGAAGGTGGTCGACATGCGCAGCGTCGACGAGGCCGTGCATGGCGGTGTCGATCGACGGGGCAGCGCCGCCCTTCCCGTGCAGGCAGTAGTCGAACGCGGCGACCATCTCGTCCTCGCGCTCCACGCCGGGGTAGACGTCGACCAGGGCACGCATCCGGTCGAGGCGGAGCACGGCGAGCCCGGACTCCTTGAGGGTGCCGAGGTCTCCCCCGGAGCCCTTGACCCAGACCAGCTCCACCGGCTCCCCTGTCACGGGGTCGGTCTCCGTGCCCTTCGCCGAGGTGTTGCCGCCCGCGTAGTTGGTGTTCTTCGGGTCAGCGCCGAGACGGTTCGATCGAGCGATCAGCTCTGCTGCCGTCGTACTCATGTGTTCAGTTCCATCCTGCTTGGGTGCCGCCGATACGGTCGGCCTCGATCTGTTCCTGGTAGCCGCTGGCGAGGTAGGCCCGCATCGGGTCGGCGGGCAGACCTCGCTCCTCGCGCCATGCAGCGAGGAGCGGTCGGACGTCGGTGTAGAAGGCGTCCATGAAGATCTCGTTGGCGAGCAGTACGTCGCCCGCCTCCTGCGCCGCGGTGAGCGCGTCGCGATCCACCAGCAGTGCCCGTGCGGTCATCTCCTGCACGTTGAGCACCGAGCGGATCTGGCCCGGGATCTTCTTCTCGATGTTGTGGCACTGGTCGAGCATGAAGGCGACGTCCGCAGTCGCCTCCGGCCCGAAGCCGCCTCCGCGGATGACCTCGAAGAGGATCCGGAAGAGCTGGTACGGGTCCGCGGCACCGACGATGAGGTCGTCGTCGGCGTAGAAGCGGCTGTTGAAGTCGAAGGAGCCGAGCTTCCCGAGCCGCAGCAACTGGGCGACGATGAACTCGATGTTCGTGCCGGGTGCGTGGTGGCCGGTGTCGAGGCAGACGAAGGCACGTTCGCCGAGCGCGGCCACATGGGCGTACGACGTACCCCAGTCCGGGACGTCGGTGTGGTAGAACGCCGGCTCGAAGAACTTGTACTCCAGGACCAGCCGCTGCTCCTCGCCCACCCGCTCGTAGATGGTCGCCAGCGACTCGGCGAGGCGGTCCTGCCGTCCGCGCAGGTCGCCCTGACCGGGATAGTTGGTGCCCTCGGCGAGCCAGATCTTGAGGTCGCGCGAGCCGGTCGCGTCCATCACGTCGAGGCACTCGAAGTGATGGTCGATCGCCTTCTGCCGGATCTTCGGATCCGTGTGGGTGAGGGCGCCGAGCTTGTAGTCGTCGTCCTGGAACGTGTTGGAGTTGACCGTGCCCAGCCGGATGCCGAGATCCTCGGCGTACCGCCGCAGGGCGGCGTAGTCGTCGACCTTGTCCCAGGGGATGTGCAGGGCGACCGCCGGTGCGAGGCCGGTGAAGCGGTGCACGGCCGCGGCGTCGGCGATCTTCTCCTCGACGGTGCGAGGCGTTCCGGCGGAGCCGAAGACCTTGAACCGCGTCCCGGAGTTGCCGTAGGCCCACGAGGGGACCTCGATGGCCTGGCCGTCGAGGAACGGCGCGATCCGGTCGAACCGTGTTGCCTGTGTCATGTCACTTCACTTCTGTCTCGCGAATAGTCGAGGAGAGCTGGTCCTCGAGGTGGAAGACCTCCTGCAGCTCCACGAACCCGGTGTCGGGTGCGGCATCGCCGAGGTCGACGAAGAATTCGGCCATCTCGGCCTGCCAGCGGGTGTTGATCTCGCGTGCGGCCATGCCTGCTTGGGCCTCGGCGAGGGACGGTGTCTCGAGATAACCGATGAGGAGTCCGTCCGGGCGGAGGAAGAGCGAGTAGTTGTGCCAACCGGTCTCGTGCAGGGCCTGGAGCATCTCGGGCCATACGGCGGCATGCCGCCTTCGGTACTCGTCGATCCGGTCGGGCCGGACCTGCAGTTGGAAGCAGACTCGCGTCATCTCGTCCGTCATGTCGTTGGTTCCTTCCGAGGTGCCTGCCAGGCGAGGAGGTTCCTGGCAGGCACCGGTCCGGTCAGAAGTTGAACTGGTCGATGTTGTCCTTGGTGAAGACGAACGGGTCGCCCAACAGGACCTCGCCGTTGTCGCCGACCGTGAAGTCTCCGAGGGAGCCGGCGGTGAAGGTGTCGCCGGACTTGCCGGTGATGTCACCGTCGACCAGGGCCTTGGCGGCGTAGGCCGCCAGGTAGCCGAGGTCCTCCGGGTTCCAGAGGGCGAAGGACGTGACGGTGCCGTCCTTCACGTAGTCGCGCATCTGGTTGGGGGTGCCGAGACCGGTGAGCGCCACCTTGCCCTTCGACGAGGACGTCGAGAGGTAGCGGGCTGCGGCGGCGATGCCGACGGTCGTGGGCGAGATGATGCCCTTGAGGCTGGGGTGCTTCTGCAGGAGTGCCGCCGTCTGGTCGAACGACTTCTGGTCGTCGTCGTCGCCGTAGACGGTGTCGACGAGCTTGATGTTCGGGTGGTCGGCGGCGAGGTCCTTCTTCATGAGCTCGATCCACGCGTTCTGGTTCGTCGCGTTGGCCGCAGCAGAGAGGATGGCGACCTCACCGGAGTCGCCGATCTGCTCGGCGATCTGGTCGACCTGCACCTTGGCGATGCCCTCTGCGGTGGCCTGGTTGATGTACAGGTCACGGCAGTCCGCGCTGGTGTCGGAGTCGAAGGTCACGACCTTGGTGCCCGCGTCCCGCGCTTCGTCGATCGCGTCACAGATCGCCTTGGGGTCATTGGCCGAGATCACGAGGGCCTTCACGCCCTGCTGCGCGGCGGTGTTGATGAACGGCACCTGCGCGTCGGGGCTGGCCGCGTCGGGACCGACCTCGGCGTACGTCCCGCCGAACTCCTTGACCGCCTTCTTGCCACCCGCGTCGCTGGTGTCGAAGTACGCGTTTCCGAGGTTCTTGGGCAGGAAGGTGACGGAGACGTCCCCGCCGGAGCTGCTGCTCCCGTCGCTGCTGCTCTTGCTGTCACTGCCGCCACATGCGGTCAGGCCGAGGCTGGCGGACAGTGCCACCGCGACAAGCGCGGTGATCCGCCCATTCCGGAACTTCATTGTTCTTCCCTTTCACTCTGGATGCCTGCGGCGACCGCACGCCGGCGTGAGGCGGAGCCGAGGCCCCGCGACCTGGCCTGGAGCTGCCGAGTGGCCCAAGCGAGGAGACTGGAGGAGATCACCGAGGCGATCAGGAGCGCGCCGATGACGATGTTGATGACGTTGACCGTTTGGCCCTCGAGGCGCATCGCACTGGAGATGACGCCGATGAGGATGACCCCGGCGATCACCCCGTGCAGGGCGCCGCGGCCGCCGAAGACCGAGATGCCGCCGAGCACGACCGCACCGATCACTTGGAGCTCGAGTCCCGTCGCGTTGTCGCCTCGGGCACTGCCGTAGCGCAACGTGTAGTAGACCCCGGCGAAGGCGGAGACGGCGCCAGCCATCACGAAGAGCCAGAACTTGGTGAGCTCGACGTTGACACCGGAGAAGTGCGCCGCCTCGCGGTTGAGCCCGATCTCGAAGACTCCCCGTCCGAAGCCGGAGAAGTGCAGCAGCCACACCGACACAGCGAGCAGCACCAGGAACGGGATGAGGATCATCGGGTAGCTGGTGCCGTCCCCGAAGATGCGCTGCTTGGCGAGATCGGTCCACTTCTCGGGGAAGTCCGTCACGGCACGGGTCCCGAGGAGACCGACCGCGATGCCTCGATAGAGCGCCATCGTGCCGATCGTGACCGCGAGTGACGGCAGGCCGACGTAGGCGACCAGGAATCCGTTGACGGCTCCGCAGACGGCCCCGACGACGATCGCGACCAGCGCAGCGGCCGGGATCGACAGGTGCGCGTCCTGATGCAGGAGGCCGACGAGCACGCTCGACAGGCCGACCACGCTGGCCACCGACAGATCGATCTCGCCGGTGATCATCACCATCGCCATCGGCAGCGCGATCAGCAGGATCGGGGCGATGTCGAGGAAGAGGTAGTAGAGCGTGAGCGGGCCGTCGAAGTTCGGCACATTGCCCAGCGAGTAGAAGTACACGACCAGCAGCAGGGCGATGATCGCGAACTCCCGCGTGAGCAGTGCACGACGCCAGAGCGGGCGTGAATACGCCGCGTACGTGCGGGCCGGGGCTGCATCGGGCTGGAGGAGAGTGGCGTTGCTCATGCGGGGCTCCCTGCCTGGTGTACGGCGTCGGCCGGGCCGCGCCGGACGGTCTCGCGTCGGACGCGGTCGCGGGCGGCGACCAGCTGGCGCTGCTGGCGTGCGGCCAGCACGCGGTCCAGCACGATGGCGGCGATGATCAGGGCGCCGACGACGGCTCGCTGCCAGAAGTCGGAGATGCCGACGATCGGCAGCGCCTGGTTGATGGTGGTGAGCAGAAGTGCGCCGAGCGCCGCGCCCCAGACGGTGCCGACGCCGCCCGCGATGGCGACGCCACCGATGACGGCCGCGCCGACGGCCTGCAGCTCCATGCCCGAGCCGGCTCCCGAGGAGACGGTGCCGTAGCGGGCCGCGTAGATCACTCCGGCAAGTCCGGCCATGGCGCCGCTCAAGGCGAAGGCGACGAGGACCCGGCGGGTCACAGGCAGGCCGTAGAGCTCGGCCGCGGCGGGGTCGGAGCCGATCGCGTAGAGCTCACGACCGCTGCGCGCCGTACGCAGGTAGTAGCCCACGAGCGCCATCACGGCCAGCGCGATCAGGGTGAGCACGGGGAGCGAGAGGATCTCGCTCGTGCCGAGCTTGTTGAACGAGCTCGGGAAGTCCGAGGCGTTCACCCGGTTGCTGCCGGCCCACGTCAGGAAGATGCCGCGGTAGATGTAGAGCGTGCCGAGCGTGATCACCATGGCCGGCACCCGCCCGTAGGCGACGAGGGCCCCGTTGACGAGACCGAGCCCCGCACCGAACGCGAGCCCGATGAGGAAGATCAGCGGCACGGGGAGCTGCGGCTGGGCGATGAAGATCTTGCCCACCAGGTACGCCGTCAGGCCGAGCGTCGAGCCTACCGACAGGTCGACGTTCCTGGTCACGATGACGACTGCCTGACCGACGGCGAGCACCAGCAGCAGCGACGGGTTGACCCAGAGGTTGCGCCAGCCGTCGGAACTCATGAGGAAGCTGTGGCTCTTCAGGGTGGTGAGCAGCACGATGAGCAGGAGCACGACGGCGACAGCGATCTCGCGGGAGCGCAGCAGCGTCCCGAGGATCCGGCGAGCCGGGGAGGTCCGGCTCGGCTCGATCAAGAGCTCGCTCATGCCGGCACCTCCGCTCCCTGGGAGGCGAGCTCGGCGGCCGTGCGGGTCGCGGCGCGCATCACCGACTCGGCGGTGGCCTGCTCGCGGTCGAGCTCGGCGGTGATCCGGCCCTCGCAGACGACCAGCACCCGGTCGGCCATCCCGAGGACCTCGGGCAGCTCACTGGAGATCATCACGATGGCGAGGCCCTGACCCGCGAGGTCGGAGAGGAGCCGGTGCACCTCCGCCTTGGTCCCCACGTCGATGCCCCGGGTGGGCTCATCGATGATGAGCAGCTTGGGCTGGGTGGCCAACCACTTGGCGATGACGACCTTCTGCTGGTTGCCGCCGCTCATGGTGGCCGCGTGCATGTCGAGCGCCGAGGTCTTGACCTCGAGCCGACCGGCCCACGGGGCCGCGGCGCGGTTCTCCGCGGACGCGGTCAGGAGGCCGGCCCGGCCCAGCCCGCGGCGGATCACCGAGCCGATGTTCCGTGCGACCGACTCGTCGATCACCAGTCCCTGGCTGCGGCGGTCCTCCGGCACGAAGGCCATACCGGCGCGGATCGCAGCTCTCGGATTGCGCCGCGGCACGTCCCTGCCATCGAGGCGCACCGAGCCGTCGTCGTACGAATCGACGCCGAAGACGGCGCGGGCGATCTCCGACCTGCCGGCGCCGACGAGCCCGGCGAGACCGACGATCTCCCCCGCGCGCACCTGGAAGGAGACGTCGTGGAAGAGGCCCGCGGAGCCGAGACTTCGGACGTCGAGGACGACCTCACCGATCGGGGCGGCTGTCTTCGGGAAGAGCTCGGAGACCTCCCGGCCGACCATGCGGGCGACGATCTCGTCCACGGTGGTCGAGGCGATCGGGTCGGTGGAGATGTAGGCGCCGTCGCGCATCACGGTGACGGTGTCGCAGAGCGCGAAGACCTCGTCGAAGCGGTGCGAGATGAAGACCAGCCCGCGGTTCTCGTCGCGCAGGCTCCGTGCGATCGAGAAGAGGCGCTCCACCTCGACACCACTCAGGGCGGCAGTCGGCTCGTCCATGATGAGCAGCGTGGCGTCGAGCGAGATCGCCTTCGCGATCTCGATGACCTGCTGGTCGGCGATCGAGAGCCCGCGCGCCGGTCGACGCGGATCGATCCGCACGCCGAGGCGGGTGAAGAGACGCTCGGCGTCGTCGTACATCGTGGTGTAGTCGATCCGGCGTGCCGTCCCCAGAGGCTGGCGGCCCATGAAGATGTTCTCCGCCACCGAGAGGTCAGGGAAGAGCGTCGGCTCCTGGTAGATCACCGCGATACCGGCCGCCTTCGAGGCGGCGGTGGACGCGAAGTCGACGTCCTCGCCGAGGAAGCGGAACACCCCGGAGTCGCGGCGATGGACACCGGCGACGATCTTGACCAGCGTCGACTTGCCCGCGCCGTTCTCACCGACGAGGGCGTGGATGGAACCTCGCTCGACGACGAGGCTGCCCGAGCGGAGGGCGGTGACCGCCCCGAACGACTTGGCGATGTCCCGCAGTTCCAGCACCACAGGGCTCGCGGCCGTGTCCGGCATACTCGCTCCTTTGAAACGTTTCAATACGACGGACAGAACGTATGTGACGAACCTCACACTCGTCAAGCACTTCGGCGTCTTTTGCGTCTACATTTTCTACGGCCGTGTTGACACGTCAGTGCCTGAACCGTTTCAATTCATTTCAATTCGAGAGGGAGGTGGCATGGCCCGTCCGCCCGCGTCCGTCTCCGTCAAGGACGTCGCCGCTGCCGCCGGCGTCTCCCTCGGCACCGTCTCGAACGTCCTCAACCGGCCAGACCGGGTCACCGCCTCGACCCGAGAGCGGGTCGAGCGTGCGATGGCTGACCTCGGGTTCGTCCGCAACGAGTCGGCCCGCTCTCTGCGGGCGGGTCGCACCCGCGCACTCGCCTACGTGATGCTCGATGCCGGCAACCCCTTCTTCACCGATGTCGCCCAGGGCATCGAGCAGGCTGCTGAGGATGCGGGGCTCTCGCTCTTCCTGTGCAACAGCCAGGGCCGAGCCGTCCGCGAGGCGACCCATGTCGACCATCTTCAGGCGCAGCGGGTCCAGGGGATCCTGATGACACCGGTCGATCCGGAGAGTGCCGCGCTCGACGCGATCGCCGAGCGCGGCACGCCGCTGGTGATCGTCGACCGGATCCGCAAGGGTGAGCAGTTCTGCTCGGTCGCCGTCGACGACATCCTGGGCGGGCGGCTGGCCGTCGAGCACCTGATCGACCGGGGCCACCAACGTGTGGCCTTCGTCGGCGGACCGTTGAGCATCGGCCAGGTGGCCGACCGCTATCAGGGCGCCCAGGAGGCTTGGGCTGCCGCCGGGTTCGCCCCTGAGGACCTGACCTTGATCGCCGTCGAGTCGTTGACCGTCGCTGCGGGGCGCTCCGCCGGCGAGCGGTTGACCGGCATCCCGTCGGGACGCAGGCCCACGGCGGCTTTCTGCGCCAACGACCTCGTCGCCCTCGGCATCCTTCAGCAGGCCACCACCGCCGGCCTGCGGGTGCCGGAACAGCTCGCAATCGTCGGTTACGACGACATCGAGTTCGCCGCAGCAGCGGCCGTGCCGCTGACCTCGGTCCGCCAGCCGCGTCAGGAGCTGGGCAGGGTCGCCTCCGAGCTCGTCATCGACGAAGCCACCAACATCCATCACCACCACCAGCAGGTGGTCTTCACTCCGGAGCTGGTCGCCCGGGCCTCAACCCTGGCCTGAGCCGCCGGCCGCCCGCTGTGCGGTGAAGAAGTCGGTCAGGAGCCCGGTCGCCTCGTCGGCGCGGACCCCGGAGTGGACCTCCGGGCGGTGGTTGAGCCGGCGGTCACGGACGACGTCCCACAGGCTGCCGACCGCACCGGCCTTGTCGTCGTACGCACCGAAGACGAGGCGCTGCACGCGGGAGAGCACGATCGCGCCGGCGCACATCGTGCAGGGCTCCAGCGTCACGACGAGGGTGCAGCCCGCGAGGCGCCACTCCCCGAGCGTGGCCGCCGCCTCCCGGATCGCGACGACCTCGGCGTGCCCCGTCGGGTCGCCGGTCGCCTCGCGGATGTTGCGTCCGCGCCCGATCACCTCGCCGTACGGCGACACGACGACCGCCCCGATCGGGACGTCGTCCGTCGCGAGGGCCAGGCGTGCCTCGTCGAGGGCCAGGCCCATCGCGTCGACGTCGGAGAGCGGCAAGGTGTCAGGCGTTGGTCAGGCCGACCGCGTCGTCGAAGAGCTCCCCGAAGCCCACCTTGCGGGCGATCTCCGAGAGGGCCTCGTCGGGGTAGAGGTCGTCGTCGAGCAGGATGCCCATGTCGATGGCCGAGAAGCCGGCGTCGGCGAAGATGCCGAGATCGCCGGCGGGCTGGGGATCCTCGTCGTCATCCGGGTCGGGCAGGCCGAGGTGGTCGAGGACGGACTCGGCCAGCTCCCAGTCCTCGGCGGCGGTGACGTCACTGAGCAGGAGTCGCACGCTCGAGCCCGCGACGCGGGCAACGATGAAGAAGTCCTCGTCGACGCCGATCAGGCCGGCGGCACCGCCGTCACCGGGGAAACGGCGCAGGGCGGCGGTCAACGACTCGACGTCGTTGAGCAGGTCGTGGGCCAGCTCGGCCACCTGCCAGGCGCCCTCCTCGCGGTAGACCGCGAGGGCGAAGTCGATGCCCTCGATGTCGTCAGCGCTCCCTGCCATGTGGTCCAGCGTCGCAGACAAGCCAAGGGAAACAAACCCCTATTAGGGTCTGGCTTATGCAGACCGTCGTCGTCGATCATCCGCTCGTCGCCCACAAGCTCACCACGCTCCGCGATGAGCGCACCGACTCCCCGACGTTCCGTTCCCTGACCGACGAGCTGGTCACCCTCCTGGCCTACGAGGCGACGCGTGAGGTGCGTGTCGAGCCGGTCCAGGTCGTGACCCCGGTCGCCCCGATGACGGGCACCAAGTTGTCATCACCCACGCCCCTCGTCGTACCGATCCTGCGGGCCGGCCTCGGCATGCTCGACGGGATGATGCGGCTCGTGCCGACGGGCGAGGTCGGCTTCCTCGGCATGGCGCGCAACGAGGAGACGCTCGAGGCGATCACCTATGCCGAGCGCCTTCCCGCCGACCTGACGGGTCGCCAGTGCTACGTGCTCGACCCGATGCTGGCGACGGGCGGCACCCTCGCCGCGGCGATCCGCTTCCTCGTCGACCGGGGCGCCGACCACATCACCTGCATCGTCCTGCTCGCCGCCCCCGAGGGCCTGACCGCGCTCGAGTCCGGCCTCGCCGGGGTGTCGGTGCCCGTCACTGTCGTCACCGCCGCCGTCGACGAGCGGCTCAACGAGAAGGGCTACATCGTCCCCGGTCTCGGCGATGCCGGCGACCGCCTCTACGGCCTCGCGGAGTAGGCCTCAACCGCCGAGCGGGAGCTCGGCAAGGGGCTCGTAGCGGGGGCGGCGGCGGGGGCCTTCGCCGAGGTGCGACTGCAGCAGCGTGACGGTGTCGACGGTCCAGGCCGGACCCTCGTAGGAGTCGAGGATCCGGATCCAGCGGGTGACGTCGATCGGGAAACCGAGTCGCGCGACGGTGAGATGTGGGCGGAACCGGGCTCCGTCGACGGCGATGCCCGAGGCATTGGCGGCGTTGCGGGCGTTGACGGCCAGCGCCTCCACCGCGCCCTCGGGGGCGGTGACGCCGACCCACAGGACCTTGGCGCGGGCCGCGTCGGGGAAGGCGCCGCCTCCGCCGAGCGCCGCCTCGAAGGGTGTACGTCGACCCAGCGACTGAGACAGGCGCTCGGCCCAGTCGTCGACCACGGTCTCCGAGGTGGAGGCGGCGAAGGCGAGCGTCACATGGAACTGCTCGGCCCCGGCCCAGCGCAGATCACCGTGCTCACGGCGTACGTCCAGGAAGTCATCGAGGTGCTCGATGACGTCAGCGGGCGGGACGAGTGCGGCGAAGACCCTCATGCGTCAGACGACGGTGGTGCCGAGCAGGTGGCCGATCCCCCAGGTGACGAGCATCGCCAAGACTCCCCCGGCGACGTTGCGAACGAGTGCGCGGCCGGGCTTGGCGTAGCCGACCTTGGCGGAGACCCATCCGGTGATGGCGAGCGCGACCGCGACCGCCGCCAGCGTGGCCCAGATGCGCACACCGGCCGGGAGCAGGATCATGAGGACCGGCAGCAGCGCGCCGATCGTGAACGAGACGGCGGAGGCGAGCGCCGCGCCCCATGGGTTGGTCACGTCGTCGACGTCGATGTTGAACTCGAGCTTCGCGTGGACACGCAGGTCGTTCCACTCGGTCAGCTCGACAGCGGCCTTGGCGGCGGTCTCGGGCGTGAGGCCGCGCTCCTCGAGCATGTGCGTGAGGTGATGCAACTCCTCCTCGGGCATGTGCGCGAGGTCGTGCTTCTCGGCGTCGATGAGCGCGAGCTCGGCGTCGCGCTGGGTCGAGACCGAGACGTACTCACCGGCCGCCATCGACAGCGCACCGGCGACCAGTGCCGCGACACCCGCGATCACGATGTCGCTGCGGTTGCTGGTGGCGCCCGCGACACCCATGACGATGCCCGCGACCGACACGATGCCGTCGTTGGCCCCGAGGACACCGGCCCGAAGCCAGTTCAGTCTGTTGCTGAGCCCCTCGCCGACATCGCCGTGCGCGTGCTCGTGGAGATCGATCAGCTCCGCCATGCCGGAACAGTAAGCCCCGCCTCCGTGGAGATTCCACGAAGGCGGGGCTTAGTCGGTACGTCGACCGCGACCCGATCAGTCGGTGCCGGTCACGTCCACGACCGTCTGGGCGAGGACGCTCGAACCGTCGGTGTGATCGACGACGCCGAGGTACTCACCGGCCGGCGAGGCGCCGCTCCAGCTGACGCCGACGGTGCCGCTGGTGTTGACGGTCGCCGAGGCCGGTGCCGAGGTGACGGTCAGGCTGCCGCCAGCGGTGGGCACGATCCAGTTGTCGATCGAGAACTCGTGCGTGGCCGCGCCGACCTGCCAGCCGTGGACGACCAGCGTGTAGGCGCCCGCCGCCGGGTGGGACAGGTCGATCTCCTCGTCGGTGCCGCCGTTGGTCGACTTCGCGACGACCGTGCCGTCGGGACCGAGGAGGTAGAGGTCGATGTCGTCCTCGCCGGGCACCGCGTAGGCGATCCGCCAGTAGGCCGTGTCACCGATCGTGACCGGGACCTTCACCACGCCGCCCTGATCGTCGTCCGAGCTCGGGTAGGTCTGGTCCGGGTCCTGCGCGACGGAGCCGGTGAGCGGCGCCGAGGCCACCAGGCCGGACGCGACCGCCGAGTAGGTGCCGGTGTCACCGAACTTCACCGGGATCTCGGCGGTGCCCGAGGCACCCGACCCGGAGACGGCCGCCTCCGTGCCGAGCGCGGAGGCCTTGACCGCGATCGTGCTGTTGACCCGGTAGCCCGAGCCGTTCCAGGTCAGGTTCCCGAAGCGCCACTCACCCTCAGGAGCCGAGCCGGTGTTGGTGATCGTGACCTCGAAGGAGGCCGACTCCCCCGCACCGACGGTCAGCGTCGACGGCGAGACCGCGAGGGCGTAGCCCTTCGGGGCACCCGACGTGTCGGCCGTGACCGTGATCGACTTGGAGCTCACGTTGGTGACCGTGCGCTTCACCGTCTCCGAGCCCACCAGCGCTGAGACGCCGATCGTGGCCAGGTTCAGGTCCTCGGTCTTCGTCGGGACACCTGCCGCCGCAAGGGATCCGCACGTCTTGGCCGCGTCGGCGAAGAGGCCGGGGGCCGCGTCGCAGTAGAAGCCGAGGTAGTCGTTGAAGCCTGCGTCGTACACCAGGCCGGGGTTGAAGAGGCCGGGCTTGGTGAGCACGCCCGGGTTGACCTCCCCGGCACCGCGATCGAACGGGCCCGCGAGCGTCGTACGGTCGTTGTCCCGGATGTCGAGCGAGGCGGTCGTCTGCAGCGCCGACTTGGCCTCGGCCGCACTCCAGTCGGGGTGGGCCTGCTTGAGCAGCGCGTAGATGCCCGCGATCTGCGGAGCGGCCATCGAGGTGCCGGCGATCGCCTGGAAGGTCTCACCCTGGACGAAGCCCTCATCGGTGAACGGCGAGGCACCGGCCAGCACCTGGATGCCGGGTGCGGTGATGTCGGGCTTGATGATCGAGGCCGCCGTCGGCGACTCACCGCGGGAGGAGAAGACCGTCACCGACGGCGCCTTCCACGGCTCCGTCACGATCGTCGAGGTCTCCGTGATCGCGGCCGTGGCCGTGCCCTTGGCGGAGTGGATGTACGCCGTGATCCTGTCGCCCACCGACTGGTCGACGTGCACGGTCGGCACGAAGAAGGTGTCGGTGAAGAGATTGTCCTGCTCCGGGGTGTCGACGTTGGCGAGGATCATGCCGACGCCACCGGCGTTGGAGACGGTCAGGCTCTTCTCGACGCGGCCGTTCGAGCCGCGGTGGCACTCCACGATCTTGCCCTTCACGCTGGCGGTGAACGACGTGTCGACGAGGCAGAGCGGGTTGCCGAGGTCAGCGGCGTCGACGATCGGCTTCGACGGAAGCGTGGCCGTCACGGAGGCGCCGGTGTAGGTCCGGCCGTTGCCGAGCTTGAGCGTTCCCTGGTAGAACCGCGGCTCGGTGCCGGCGGCGACCGACGTCACCCACGGGCTGTCGGAGGGGCCGCCGATGGTCTCCGGGCCGGGGCCCGAGTTGCCCGCGGAGACGGAGGCGAAGACGCCCGCGTCAGCCGCGAAGAGGAACGAGACCGCGTCGGCACCGAGGAGGTTCGCACCACCACCGATCGAGTAGTTGATCACGTCCACGCCGTCTGCGACGGCCTGGTCGATCGCGGCTGACAGGTCGGAGGTGAAGCCGCCGCCGTTGCCGAGGGCCTTGTAGGCGATGATCTGCGCCCGCGGCGCGATGCCGGTCGTGGTGTCGACGTACCGGCCCTGGATGTAGGCCTTGACGTCGGCGTCGCCGGCGGTGGTCGAGGCGGTGTGCGTGCCGTGGCCCTCGTCGTCACGTGCGGAGACGAACTCGTCGGGCTCCGCACCCTCGACCGCGCGATAGGTCGTGGTCTCGTCGCGCGCACCGACCAGCTTGTTGTTACAGGTGAACGGCTTGTCGTTGGGGTTCGCGGCGGTGTTGCCGAACTGGCAGGAGTCCGGGCCGAGGTCCGGCGCGGCGGGGAAGGTGCCGTCGTCGGCGAAGCTCGGGTGCTCGGGCCAGATGCCCGTGTCGATCACACCGACGAGGACGCCCTCGCCGTTGATGCCTGAGGCGTAGGCCTCGCCCTTGTCGGTCAGGTTGAGGAACTGCTCCTCGGTCGGAACCTTCCCCTTCGCCGTGGGCGTGTACGCCGACGGCGCCTTGGTCCCGCCGGGGCGGGTCTTCTGCGTGCTGCTCGGGAGGGTCGTCTGCTCACGGTCGTGCTTCCGGACCGGGCCGGCCTTGAAGGAGGCCGGCGCCGCGGTCGAGTCCTCGGCCTGGCGGAGCTCGTTCGGTACGACGGCCGCGACCTTCGGGTCGGCGGCCAGTCGGAGGGCGTCGGCGTGGTCGACGCCGGCGACGGCGAAGCCGTTGGCGGCGACGGTCAGGTCCTGCGTGACCGTGGAGGTGGCGACGCCGGCGTCCTCGAGGACCGCGTCGTGGTCCGCAACGATCGCGGCCTGCGCCTTGCTCGCCGCCTCGGTGTCGAGCTGGTCCTTCGAGAACTTACCGAGCAGCGGATCCGACTTGAGCAGCACGACATAGCTGTCGTACTTGCTGACGGCGACGGACTTGCCCATCCCCGTCGAGGCGACGAAGTCGCCCTGCTTGTGGGTGAGGGGCGCGGCCGAGGCCGCCGGTGCGAGGGCCGGCACGATCAGTGCTCCGGCGCCGAGTGTCGTTGCCGCGAGCGCGGCAACAGACAGACGTGTCAACTTGTTCACGAATACTCCCGAGATTCGTGGGGTGCGGGCGCACCACACGTGCTCGGGATGGTGCCATGGCGGAACGTCGCCGCGTAAGGCAAATTTTGGTCACGGAACGGCAACGCCGCCCGCTCCCGGAGAAGTGGGCGGCGTCGTACTGCCGAAGGAGAGGACAGCGAGCGTCAGAGGCCCAGATCGCGGCCGATGAGCTCCTTCATGATCTCGTTGGAACCGGCCCAGATCTTCGTGACGCGGGCATCGCGCCAGGCGCGGGCCACCCGGTACTCGTTCATGAAGCCGTAGCCACCGTGGAGCTGGACGCAGTGGTCGAGCACCTCGCTCTGCACCTGGCTCGTCCACCACTTGGCCTTGGACGCCTCGACGTGGGAGAGGTTGCCCTTCGAGTGCTCGAGAACGCAGCGGTCGAGGAACGCCTCGGAGACCTCGACCTGCGTGAAGAGCTCGGCGAGGAGGAACTTGTTGTGCTGGAACTGGCCGATCGACTGGCCGAAGGCCTTGCGGTCCTTGGTGTACTGCAGCGTCTCGATCAGGATCTGCTTGGCGTGCGCGAGGTTGGCGACCGCGCAGGAGAGGCGCTCCTGCTGGAGCTTCTGCATCATGTGGATGAAGCCCATATTGAGCTCACCGATGATCTCGGCGTCGGTGACCCGGACGTTCTCGAAGAAGAGCTCGGCGGTGTCGGACTCCTCCATGCCGACCTTGTCGAGCTTGCGGCCGCGGCTGAAGCCCTCCTTGGTCGCCTCGATCGCGAAGAGGGTGATGCCCTTCGGGCCCTTCTCCGGGTCGGTGCGGGCCGCGGTCACCACGAGGTCGGCGGAGAAGCCGTTGGTGATGAAGGTCTTGGAGCCGTTGATGACCCACTCGTCACCGTCGCGAACGGCGGTGGTCTTCAGCGCGGCGAGGTCGGAGCCGCCGGACGGCTCGGTCATGCCGATCGCGAGGAGGATCTCGCCGGCGGCGACGCCCGGGAGCCAGCGCTCCTTCTGCTCCGGGGTGCCGAGCTCGTTGATGTAGGGCGCGGTGATGTCGGAGTGGATGCCCACGCAGGTCGGCAGCGCCGCGTTGACCTTGGCGAGCTCCTCGGCGAGGACCGCATTGAAGCGGAAGTCGCCGGCGCCGCCGTACTCCTCGTCGAGGGCGAGGCCGAGGAAGCCGTTCTTGCCGGCCTCGAGCCAGAACTCGCGCGGAAGCGCCTTGTCGGCGATGTACTGCTCGGAGTTCGGGATGACCGAACGCTCGAGCCACTGACGCACGGAGGCCCGGAAGTCCTCGTGATCCTCGGTGTAGATGTCGCGCTTGAGTGCCATACCGTCGAGTCTACGTCAGCAAGTTACCGGCCGGTAACCCTCCCCGGATCGCTCCCCCGACCTGACGCCTCGGCCAGCTCCTTGAGCGCCGTGGCCAGAGGCTCCGGGGGTACGACGGGGCGTCGGTCGTCCCGCCCCACGAAGACGTGCACGAAGGTGCCATGGGCGACCGCCTGCGACTCGCCCTCACGGAAGATGCCGATGCCCCAGGTGACGGCGCGGTTGCCCAGCTTGTCGATCCTCAGACCCAGCATGAGGGCGTCGGGAAAGGCGATCTCGCGGTGGTAGCGACAGGTCGACTCGGCCACGACACCGATGACCGGACCGTCCTGGATGTCGAGCCCGTGGGCGACCATCCAGGCATTGGCGACCGTGTCGAAGTAGCTGTAGTAGGTCACGTTGTTGACGTGGCCGTAGATGTCGTTGTCCATCCAGCGGGTCTGGAGGGCCATGTGGTGGGGGTAGTCGGCGAGGGTCGGGATGACGGCGCGCTCGGTGTCTGCGCGTTCGGAGCTGCTGCCTGCGGTGCTGTCGGCGGTCACCAGATGCTCACTGCCTGCTCGAAGATCTGCGTGAGCTCGTCGTCGTGGATCGGTGCGGGGGCGTTGTCGAGAAGCCTGCGCTGGGGACTCGCGCCCTCGACCAGACCCGGGATGTCGTCCGTCGTGTAACCGACGCCGCTGAGACCGTTGGGCGCGCCGACGTCGCGCATCAGGGTGGCCAGGGTCTCGGAGAGCACCTCTCCTGCTTCCGACGGTGCCGCGTCGGCGATGTGGGCGGGTGCGAGCAGGCGGGCACCCTCGAGGTGTCGCTCGGGGCTGGTCTCCGCGAGGAGGCGGAAGGCGGCCGGAGCGTTCACCGCCACCGCGAAGCCGTGCGGCACCAGGGCCTCGTCGCCCGGATAGCCCTCGGGGCGGTAGCTGCTCGTGTCGTGGATCCGGCCGGCGACGGCGTACGCCATCGCGTGCGGGACGTGGACGCCCGCGTTGCCGAAGGCGATGCCGGCCAGGGTGGCGGCCCACATCATCTGGTGGCGGGCGTGAGGGTCACCGGCCACGGCGTCGCGGAGGTGGCGGCCGATGAGCGTGAGGGCCTCGCGGCAGCCGAGGTCGCTCCACGGGTTGTGGCCCTGGCTGGCAGGCCGACTCGTGGCCGGCGAGGACACCGGGCGGGCGGTGAAGGGCCGTGCGGTCAGGGACTCGAGCGCGTGGCAGAGCACGTCGAGACCGCTCGAGGCCACGACGGCCGGCGGCAGTGTCTCCGTCACGGCGGGGTCGACGATGGCCTCGGTCGGGCGCAGCGCGGCCGACGAGATACCGCTCTTGGCGTGGATGTCGAGCAGGTCGAAGATCGCGATGCCGGTGACCTCCGAGCCGGTGCCCGACGTGGTGGGCAGGGCGAGGTGCGGCTTCAGTGGGCCGGGCACGGGGCGGGCGCCGCCGAGTGGTGCGTTGACGTAGTCGATCAGTTCGCCGTCGTGGGTCGAGAGGAGGTTCGCGACCTTCGCGGTGTCGATGACGGAGCCACCACCGAGCGAGACGAAGAGGTCCGGCTCGGCGTCGCGGGCCCACTCGACGGCGGCCTGCATCGAGCGGTCGGTCGGCTCGACCTCGACGTCATTGAACTCGACCACGTCGAAGCCCGCGGAGGTGAGTGATTCGAGCACCTGGGGGTGCCAGGTCCATTCACCCGCGCGGGGGTCGGTGACGAGGGCGACCCGCTCGCCGGCGTACTGCCGCAGACGCTCCCCCACCTCGCGCAGTGCGCCCTCGCCGAACGTCACGCGGGAGGCGTCGATGGTGTACGCCGACTCGTGCTGGCACGTCATGCCGGCGACGTTACTCGCCGTTACTCGGCCGCGGTCACCCGCTTCGGGAGCAGTGGCGCGGAGAGGAGCAGCAGGACGGTCAGCACGGCCGCGACGAGGAAGACCTCATGGATGGCAGGACTCAGGACGTCGGCGGGCAGGTGCTCGAGGCTGGTCGGCACCGAACCGGTGCGGTGCTTGACGACGCCGTTGGCGACCGCACCGAAGATGGCGACGCCGACGGCGCTGCCGACGTTACGGGCGAACATGTTGGCCCCGGTCGCCACGCCGCGCTCGGACCGTCCGACGCTGCTCTGAGCGGCGACCAGGCCGGGGCTGGCCAGTGAGCCGAAGCCCAGTCCCATCAGGAAGTTGGGCACCGCGACCCACCACAGGTGACTGTGCTGGTCGATCGTGAGCAGCAGGAGTCCGCCGGCCATCACGAAGAGGGCACCGACGGTGGCGGTCGCCCGGAAGCCGACGGTGAGGTAGAAGCGTCCGGAGTTGCTGGCCGCGAGCGGCCAGCCGATCGTCATCGCCGCGAGGACGAGCCCAGCCACGATCGCGCCCGCACCGAGCACGCCCTGACAGAAGAGCGGCACGTACGACGACAGGCCGAGCATCACGAGGCCGACTGCGAAGCTGCCGAGGTTGGCGCCGTTGAGGGTGCGGTGACGGAAGACCCAGAGCGGCAGCACCGGCTCTGCGACGCGGGCCTCGACCCAGACGAAGGCGGCGAGCATGGCCGCGGCCACGACGAAGATCCCGACGCCCATGGTCGAGTCCCACGCCCAGCGCTGGCCTCCCTCGAGGAGTCCGAGGAGCAGCAGGACACCGCCGCCGGTGAGCAGGGCGGCGCCGCCGAGGTCGAACTTGTGCGCAGCACGCTTGAAGGACTCGTGGAAGTCGCGGTTGATCAGGAACATCGCGACGAGGCCGAGCGGCAGGTTGACGAAGAAGATCCAACGCCAGCTGACGTAGTCGGAGAAGACACCGCCCAGCGTCGGGCCGATGAGGCTGGCGGCGGCCCACACGGAGGCGATGTAACCCTGCGCCTTGGCCCGCTCCTCGAGCGTGTAGATGTCACCCATGATCGTCATCGCGGTCGGCTGCACGGCGCCGGCGCCGAGGCCCTGGAGCGCGCGGAAGATGATGAGTGGCACCATCCCCCAAGCGAGGCCACAGAGCAGGGAGCCCAGCAGGAAGACGGCGATGCCGGCGAGCATGACGGGCTTACGTCCGAGGACGTCGGTGAGCTTGCCGTAGATCGGGACCGTCACCGCCTGCGCGAGCAGGTAGATCGAGAAGAGCCACGGGAACTGGGTGAAGCCGCCGAGGTCGTCGACCACGCTGGGCACCGCGGTCGCGAGGATCGTCGAGTCGATCGCGACCAGCCCGACGCTGAGCATCACGCCGAGGAGGATCGGACCCCGCTCGCTGCGCAGGCCGACGGACTTACGGGAGACGGTCTCGGCGGTGGTCACGTGGGGGCGCAACTCGATAGGGCACGTATGTATTCCCGCGTCCGGCGGCCGCGGACGGTCAAGGCGTGGCGGTGTCGGTCGGCGCGGGTGCGGTCGTGTCCTGAACGGCCGGTGGCGCCGTGGTCGTCGGCGCAGGCGTCGTGGCCGGCGGCGTCGTCGTCACGGGGACGCTCGGCGTCGTGCTCGCGGTGTGACCGGGAGCCGGGGCCGCCGTGGTGGTGGTCGGCACCGGGATCGGCGAACTGCTCGGCGTGACCCCGGCGCTCGGCGTCGGTGTCCGCGACGGCTGCCGGGTCGGGGTGGCTGTCGGTTTGGGCGTGAAGGTCACCGCCGGCTGGGGCGTGCCCCCGGTGTCGGACGTGGGCGGCCGGACGAAGAGCCACGTCACGAGGGCGGCCACGAAGACCACCATGAGGACAACCGTCGACGGTCGCGGCGCCCAGGCGGGCCAGGTCATGCGGGACGTCTCGGTCATGAGCTGGTCGGCTCTCCCGTCGCGAGCTGGGTCGGCAGTCGGATTCCCTCGGCGAGCAGGGCACGGGTGATCATCTGGCGCAGCATGCGGCCGACGTCGAACTGCCGGCCCGGAAGGGTCCGGGCGACGACGCGGACCTGGAACTGGTCGACCTCGATCGACTCGACGCCCATCACCGCAGGCTTGTCGAGGAGCAGCGGGCGCAGGTCGGCGTCGCGGAAGGCGTTCGCGCCGACCTCGCGCAGAATGTCCGTGACGCGGTTGACGTCGACGGTCACCGGGATCGGCACGTCGATGACCGCGCGCGCCCAGCCGCGCGAGAGGTTGGTGACCTGGGCGATCTGGCCGTTCGGCGTCATCACCACCTCACCCGCGGGCGTGCGGATCGTCGTGATGCGCAGGCTGACGTCCTCGACCGTCCCGATCATCGGCGTGCCGAGGCCGACGACCGAGACGCGGATGAGGTCGCCGTACCCGTACTGCCGCTCGGCCAGCAGGAAGAAGCCCGAGAGCAGGTCGCCGACGATCTTCTGCGCGCCGAAGCCGAGGGCGACGCCGGCGACGGTCGCCGCCGGCACCACGGCGGAGAGCTCGACGCCCAGGGCCTCGAGCACCTTGACGGCGGCGAGGATGTCGAAGAGGACGACCAGGACCCATGTGATCACCTGCGCGAGCGCGTGCTGGCGCTTGGCCTCCTCGGAACGGACGAGGTTGTCGGGGCCCTTCGCATCGACCTCGAGGCGCGCCTCGAGACGTTCGCCGACCCAGGTCACGAAGCGGGCGAAGAGGACGGCGCCGGTGATCCACAGGACGATCTCCAGCCCCGACCCACGAGCCCAGGTGCTCAGGTCGGTGGCGGCGTCACTGGCCAAGACGATCACCCTCCTCAGGTTAGGGCCTGACCTCCACGGCGATTCACTCGGGTCCCTCCCTCTTGAACTATCGCGATATATCGTGATACGGTTCATTCGAGCATCAATGAAAGGAGCTCATCGTGGAATCACGAAACGACATGGACTGGGGTCAGCGCCCCGGACGCAACCGACAGAGCCGACGTGGCCCCGGTGGTCACGGAGAGGGCCGCGGTCGTCGCGGCGGACCCGACGGACCGCGCGGCATGGCAGGCATGGGCGGCATGGGGGGGCGGCGCCGACGCGGCGACATCCGTCCCCTGCTGCTCGCCGGCCTCATCGAGGGACCGGCCTACGGCTATGAGCTGATGAAACGGCTCGAGGAGAAGGCCGAGGGACGCTGGCGCCCCAGCCCCGGCTCGGTCTACCCGATGCTGCAGCAGCTCGAGGACGAGGGCCTGATCTCCTCGACCGAGGACGGCGGCCGCAAGACCTTCGTCCTCACCGAGTCCGGCACGGCCGAGGCCGATGCCTCCGCCCTCGACAGGCTCGCCGAAGGCCGCGGTGGCGCGGGCAACCAGCTCCGCACGGAGCTCGCCCAGCTGCATCTCGCGGTCAAGCAGGTCGGCCTCACCGACAACGACGAGCTGACCGACCAGGCCGTGGCCGCGGTCAAGACGGCCCGCCAGGCGATCTACCGACTGCTCGCCGACGCCTGATCGCGGCGCGGGTCCATCAGGTCGATGCTCTGCAGCAGCCAGAAGAGGGCGAAGAGGCTGAGCAGGGCGACCTCGGTGGCGAGCAGCACGAACTCCCACCTGTGGAGCGCGAGCGCTCCGACACAGACCACGGCCATGGCGGCGATCACGCCCCAGTAGGCGCCGTCGAAGCGGGTGCGGCTCGCGTCCGCCTCCGTGGCGAGGACACGGACACCCCAGTCGGTGTTGAGCAGTACGACGCCGGCGAACGGCACGAAGGTGAAGACGGCGGCCAGGCCGTGGGCGTGGGCCGCGAAGAAGTCGCGGTCACTCGCCAGCCAGATCGCCCCGACGCCCCACGCCACGGCCGTAGCGACCAGGCCGAGGGCAGCCCATCGACTGGGCCGCGTGGGCTTCCGCGCGAGGGCGACCAGCACGACGACGTATCCGATCGCGAGGACGGCCAGGAAGGTGGAGGCGTTGTTGACGATCGCGTGCACGTCGGGGCTGCGCCCCTCCTCGGGCGTCGGCACGAACGCGACCATCGGCGCGGAGATGCCGGCGAGATTGAGGCAGACGTCCTCCGCGTCGGTGAAGCCACGCAAGGCGATCAGGCAGACGCCGATCGCCGTGAGCGCTCCGATGAAGACCGGACCGGCGGCGGTGTAGTAGTAGGCGCTGATCGAGGTCTGCCAGCCGTCACGCACCGTCTCGGCCGCGACCGAGATCGCCAGCGCCAGCAGGAGGGCGAGTAGTGCGAACCGCACGTAGCGATAGGTGGTCAGCTCAGCGGTGACCGGCTCCCGGGACGCCGTCATGTCCCGAACCTAGCGGGGTACCGCCTCACCATGTCCCACCTCGCGCACTACATGCGGACCCACCTGGCCGGCTCGACCGCGGGCGTCGGCCTCTTCGACCGGGCGGCCGACGAGCACCTCGGCGGCGCGTCCGACGTCATCCGGCGAATCCACGGCGAGCTGGTCGAGGAGCGGGCCACGCTGCGCCGGATGATGGCCGCCGTCGGCGTACGGGAGAACCCGATCAGCGTGATGGCCGCCAGCGCAAGCGAGCGCGTGAGCCGCGTCCGGTCGCTCGCCCGGCTCGTGTACGACCGCTCGGGCACCGAGCACGTGGAGCTCGAGACGATGCGGGTCGCCCTGGCCGGCAAGCTGGCCGGGTGGGAATCGCTGCTCGCGATCGTCGACCAGGAACCTCGGTTGGACCGCGCCGAGCTGGAGAGGCTGGCCCAGCAGGCGCGCGATCAGCAGCAGGCCATCGCCGAGCTGCACGCCGATGCCGCCCGGCGCGCACTGCTGGAGACCTAGGGAGGGTCACTCTTCAGCCGCCCAGTGAGCTGACGGCGAACGCCACCAGCACGAGTGAGGTGAAGAGGGCAGTCGACGCCTGGGTGCCCATCAGGAGCTTGGCGCGCGGGCTCAGCGGCATCGTGTCCGTGGGACTGAAGGCGCTGGAGTTGGTGAGGGACACGTAGAGGTAGTCGACGAAGGTCGGCAGCCACCCGCTGGTCTCGCTGGAGCCGCGCTGCACCTCGATCACGGTGTCGCGGTCCTCGTCCTGGGAGAAGCGCCAGTCCGCGAGCGGGAGGTCGGACCGTTTGCGGCGCGCCCGGACCACCGGGCCTCCGCGGTCGATCTCCCAGTACATGAGGGCGAATCCGATGACGTTCGTCCCCCAGATCTGGACCGCCGCAACGAGCAGGCGCGCCCCGTCGGGCTTCGACCCGGTGATGGCGGAGACCAGCAGTCCGAGGGAGGCCAGGTTGGTGAGGATCATGATCGCCGCCAGGGCGATCGAGGCGCCGCGCGACCAGCGGGTCTCACGATTCATCCGGCGCGGGTTGGTCGCGATGAGGGCGATCAGGAGCAGCGCCTCCACGATCGGGGTGAGCAGCCGCCCGGTCAGCAGGAGCGAGCTGGGCAGCAGTGCATAGACGACGATCGCGACGACGACCGCTGCTGCCGGCGGAAGGCGGTTCTCACCGGTGCGGTTCTTCGGCTCAGCGTCCGCCGGCTCCTTCCCGGTCACCGGAGGACCTTCTCCATCGGCCGGCCCTTCCTCTCCACCTTCGTGACGAAGTGGGGATAGACGTCGGAGAAGGGCGTGGCGAAGATTCGGTGCACGGCCCGAACCTAGCCCAGCCCTAGGGTGTGCCCATGCCGAACCACAACGGAGTGGTCCGCGGCTGGCATGCCGTGGTCGCCGTGCTCGTGACCTATGCGATCGTCGGTCAGGTCGTGCAGAACATCCACGTCGGGCGCAGCTTGGCCAACACGTTCAGCTTCTTCACCATCCAGTCCAACATCCTGGTCGGCGTCGGCGCACTCTTGGTGGCGCTCGATCCGCTCCGCCGGGGCCCGTTCTTCGAGGCCCTGCGGCTGGCAGGACTGGTCGGCATCACCGTGACCGGCGTGGTCTTCAACCTGCTGCTGGCCGGCACGGTCGACCTGCACGGCATCGACGTGGTCTACAACGCGCTCCTGCACCAGGTCATCCCGGTGCTCGCCGTCCTCGGCTTCCTCCTGGCGCGCCCGCGCACGTGGCTCGGTCCACGGTCGTGGTGGTTCCTCGCCTGGGCGATCGCTTGGCTGATCTACACCTTGGTGCGCGCCGAGGTGAGCAACCCGCGCTTCGAGCGGCCGCACGGCACGTCCCGTGTCCCCTACGACTTCCTCGACCGCCGAGGCGATCTCGGCTGGCTCGGCGTGAGTGCGTACGTCGTCGTCATCCTCGGTGTCGCCCTGCTGCTGGCCTGGGGATTCATCGCGATCTCGCGCCGCCCTGAGCTCAGCCGAAGGCGTGCATCACGTGCTTGATGCGCGTGTAGTCCTCGAGCCCGTAGCGTGACAGGTCCTTGCCATACCCGCTCTGCTTGAAACCACCGTGCGGCATCTCGGCGACGAGCGGGATGTGGGTGTTGACCCACACACAGCCGAAGTCGAGCTCGACCGAGCACCGGTGCGCGACGCCATGGTTCTGGGTCCATACGCTTGCGGCGAGCGCGTAGTCGACGTCGTTGGCAAGCTCGATCGCCTCCTGCTCGGAGTCGAAGGTCTGCACCGTGACGACGGGCCCGAACGTCTCCTGCTGCACGATCGCATCGTCCTGCCGTACGCCGACCACGACCGTCGGAGCATAGAAGAATCCGGTCTCCCCGACTCGGTGACCACCCGCCAGCACGCGGGCATGGGAGGGCAGTGAGTCGACGATGTGCGTCACGCGGGCGAGCTGATCGGCGTTGTTGAGCGGGCCGTAGAAGGCCGACTCGTCGACCGGCGGGCCGGTGTGGATGTCCGCGACGGCGGCGACCAGCCGTTCGGTGAACAGCTCGGTGATCTCTGAGGCGACCAGCACCCGCGTGACAGCGGTGCAGTCCTGGCCGGCGTTGAAGAACGCGCCGGTCACGATTCCCTCGATCGTCGCGTCGAGGTCGGCGTCGGCGAAGACCAGTGCAGGCGCCTTGCCGCCCAGCTCCAGGTGGACCCGCTTCACGTCCGCCGCGGCAGCGGTGGCGACCTGGCGACCTGCCGCCGTCGAGCCGGTGATCGAGACCATCGCCGCGGTGGGGTGGGCGACGACGAGACGCCCGGTGTCACGGTCGCCGCAGACGACGTTCAGCACGCCGGGTGGCAGCACCGACGCGGCGATCTCCCCGACGAGCGCCGCCGATGCGGGCGTCGTGTCGGACGGCTTGAGCACCACGGTGTTCCCGGCCGCGAGGGCGGGCGCGATCTTCCAGATCGCCATCATGAACGGGTAGTTCCAGGGCGCCACCTGACCGATCACGCCGACCGGCTCGCGTCGGACGTAGGAGGTGTGCCCGGTCAGGTACTCCCCCGCAGCCGCTCCCTCGAGCGAGCGGGCGAGACCGGCGAAGTAGCGCAGCTGGTCGATGCCCACCTCGATCTCCTCGGACCGCGTGAGGGAGACCGGCTTCCCGGTGTTCGCGACCTCTGCCTCGACGAGGTCGTCGAGTCGAGCGGAGAGCGCGTCGGCGAGTGCGAACAGCTGTCGCTGCCGCTCTGCCGGTGTGGTGCGGCGCCACTCGCGGACGGCGCGCTCGGCGGCGGCGTACGCCGCATCCACGTCGGCCGCGCCCGAGAGTGCGGCGACGTCGTAGGTCTTCCCGGTGCTGGGGTCGACCACCTCGCTGGTGCGACCGTCGGCCGCCTCCACGAGCCGGCCGTCGATGACGTTGGCGATCATGATCGTGTCCTCCTCCTCAGACGGCGGTCGGGTCGCCGAGCACGCGGGCGGCGAGCCGCTCGCCCATGCGGACGGCGCCGTCGACGTGCTGGAAGCCGAGACCGGCGATGTCGCTGCTGCCGAACTCCAGGGGGCCGACGGGCTCGTGCAGCCTGGCGCCGTAGCGCGTCAGGCCACCGACGTCGAAGCTCGTCGCATAGGCGCCGCCGGTCAGCTCCTGGTGCTGCCAGTCGCTCTCGACGTACGTGATCGGGTGCAGTGCCTCCTCACCGAAGTAGGCGGCGAGGGAGGCGAGGATCCGCTCCTGCCGCTCACCGGCGTCGAGCCGACCGACCTCGTCGGCGCGCACGTCGGAGACGAAGCCGACGAGGGTGCCCTTCGTCGCGTCATGGAGGGTGTTGTCGTAGACCTCGTGGACGAGCTGATAGGGACCGAAACCGGTGCCCGAGAGGCCGTGCTGGCGCCAGAACGGCGTGGCGTACTCGACCTGCACCTTGATCACCAGGCCGAAGGACTGGTGCTCGCGGGCGTGCCGGTGCTCGGCGGGCAGCTCGGGAGCGATCCTGATCCGCTGCACGTGGGTCGGCGGCAGCGCGAGGACGACCCGGTCGGCGTGGATCCTCTCACCGCCGACCTGCACGTCGGCGCCGGCGTCCGGGGCCGTGGGGTCCCACTCGATCCGCTCGACGTCGGCACCCAGGCGGACCCGGTCGCCGAGACGGTCGGCGAGCGCGGCCGGGACGGAGGCGAGGCCGCCGATGACGCGTCGGTCGAGGATGAAGTCCGCGTCGACGAGATGGGTGAACGAGCCGGCGCTGGCCGCCATGAGGACCGCCTGCAGGGCGGAGAAGGACCAGACCGGCTTGGTGAGCATGGCGGGGCCGATGTAGAGCGCCACGTTGTCCCGTGCTTCGGGGTCGTCACACTGCTGCTCGAGCCACTGACCGAACGTGACGTGGTCGAGCTCCTCGGCCCGGGGGTGGTTCCACGGCCGGTCGGGGTCCATGTCGGCGGCGAGTTCGTCCAGCACGCCGATGAGCCGGTCGATCTCCTTCGCGGTCCGCTCCTCGAGAGGGAGGTCCTCACCGGCGAAGCGGAGGGCCGCGCCGGCCCGGTCGACGTAGAGGGAGTCACCCTCGCGGTAGCGAGCGTAGGTCTCCAGGCCGAGCTCCTCGAGCAGGCCGATGAGCGCGGTCTGGTCCGGCGAGACCCACTGGCCGCCGATCTCGAAGTCGGAGTCGTGGTGGCTCTCGGTGCGGAGCCGACCCCCGACCCGGTCGCGTGCCTCGAGGACCAGCACGCGCTGGCCCGCCTGTGTCAGTCGGTACGCCGTCATCAGGCCGGTCACGCCTGCGCCGACGACCACGGTGTCGTACGAGCTGGTCATCTCTTTCGAATCCTTCTTGGGGAGGTGTCTGGTGGGGCGGGCTCAGGCCAGCGCTGCGTAGGTGTCCGGACGCCGGGTGTCCAGGAACGGGAAGAGGGTCAGCCACTCCCGCCTCTGGTCGAGATCGAGCTCGGCGACCAGGACGTGGTCACCCTCGCGCGGCGCCTGCGCCAGGATCCGGCCGTAGGGGTCGGAGATGAAGGAGGAGCCGTAGAAGCTGATCCGTCCTTCCTCGCCCCACCGGTTCGGGACGGCCATGAAGAGGCCGTTGGCGATGCCGTTGCCCACGATGACCGACTGCCACAGCGGCTGCGTGTCGAAGTCGGGGTGGTCGGGCTCGGAGCCGATGGCCGTCGGGTAGGCCAGTACCTCGGCGTCCCCGAGCGAGTAGGCCCGGGCCAACTCGGGGAACCACTGGTCCCAGCAGGTCGGCAGCCCGAGACGAGGCAGGCCGGGGAGGTCGACCTCGTGGACCGGGTAGGGCTCGTCGGCCGGACCGTGCCGGAAGTAGAGGTCCTCGAAGTAGCCCTCGGTCACCGGGATGTGGAGCTTGCGGGTCCGCGCCACGATCCGGCCGTCAGGCGCGACCAGGACGGCGGTGTTGTAGCCGAGGCCGTCCTCACCGCGCGGCCCTTCGGCCCGCTCATAGAGCGAGGCGTGCACGAAGACGCCGTGCTCCGCGGCCGCAGCAGCTGCGAAGCGGTGGGTCGGCCCGTCCTCGAGCGGCTCGGCGAGGTCCGCGGGGCGGCCGGACGGCCGGGTGTCCGCGGGGTAGCGCGACAGAGTGAGCTCTGGCAGGAAGACGACCTGGGCACCGGCCGAGGCCGCCTGCCCGATGCCTTCTGCGAGCGTGGCGGCGTGTGTGGCCGGATCGGCCTGCCAGTGCATCTGGACCACACCGACGCTGAGCCGTCGGCCGGGGCCGGGCGTGACGCGGGCGAGTGACTCCGGCGCGGGGGCGGAGATGAGCTTCATCGGGTTCCTTCCGGGTTTGCTCCGGGGACGGAGGGCTGCTGCTGGGTGATGCAGTGGATGCCGCCGCCGCGGGCGAAGAGCGGGCGGGCGTCCACCTGGACGACCTCACGGCCGGGATAGGCGTCGGCGAGTACGGCGCGCGCTTCGGCGTCGGTGGGGTCGTCGAAGGCGCAGGCGATGACGGCGCCGTTGCAGATGTAGTGGTTGACGTAGCTGAAGTCGACCCAGCCCTCGTCGTCACGGAGGACGGTCGGCGCCGGCAGGTAGACGACGTCGACCGGCTTGCCGTCCGCGTCCTCGGCACCGGCGAGCACCTGCGCCGTGTCGCGGCAGAGGAGGTGGTCGGGATGGGCGGGGTCGCGCTGGTCATGCACCAGCAGCAGGCCGCGGTCGGCGAAGGTCGCGACGATGTCGACATGCCCGCGGGTGCCGTAGCGCTCGTGGTCACGGGTCAGGCCCCGGTCGAGCCAGATCGTCCGCTCCGCGCCGACGGTGCGCGTGAGCTCGGCCTCGACCTGCTCCCGCGTCCATCCGGGGTTGCGCCAGGGGTCCAGCTGGACGGTCTCGGTCACGAGGAACGTCCCGGCACCGTCGGTGTGGATGCCGCCACCCTCGTTCACCATGGCGGAGTCGATCCGCACCGCACCGCTCGCCTCGGTCGCCACCACACTGGCGACGGCGTCGTGCTCCCAGGCGGCCCACGACTGCTGACCCCAGCCGTTGAAGGTCCAGTTCACGGCACCCAGCAGCTGCCCGCCCCTGCCGTCGGGCCCGAGCACGAATGTCGGGCCGATGTCGCGGTACCACGCGTCGTCCAGCGGGACCTCGTGACACGTCACGGCGGAACTCAGCAGCCGGCGGGCCGCGTCCCGCTCCGTCGGCGGCACGAGCATGTGGACCGGCTCGTAGCCAGCGATCGCGTTCGCGACCGCCGCCCAGGTCCCGCGCGCCTCGTCGGCCTCGGCGGTGGTCTCACCCAAGGTGTAGGACCCCGCCGGCCACGCCATCCAGGTGGCGTCATGCCGGGTTGTCTCGGCAGGCATCGACCACATGGTCGACCTCCTCACTTTTGAACGTCACTCAAAACGTTGTTCAAAAGTAGTGGTGCCGATCACATTGCGCAAACGAGCCGTCAGTCGAGCGCGCGCGTCTCGCTCGGAAGCAGCGCCATCGCGTGGTCACATGCCTCCTTGATCGTCAGCCCGGCCTCATCGAGGGTGAGGGCGACGGAGAGGCCGTCGAGGAGGGCGCAGATGCGGCGCGCCAGCGGCCCTGCGTCGGCGACGCCGGCATCGACCAGGAGACCGGCCAGGGAGACGCGCCAGCGCTCGTCGAGTCCGGCGTGCGCTTCGCGCAGGACCTCCAGGCGCAGGACTCGCGGCCAGATCTCCATCCACAGCAACCACCGGGGATCCTTGGCGCGAGGCGGGAGATACAGCGCGCAGAACCGGCGTATGCGCTCCACCGGGTCGCTCTCCTCGGCAAGGATCCGCTGCCAGCGGGTCCACAGCTGCGTCTCGCTCCAGCGCAGGACCTCGAGCAGGAGCTCGTCCTTGCTGCCGAAGTAGTAGAGGAGGTGGCTCGCGCTGGTGTCAACCCGGCGGCCCAGTTCGGCGAGCGTCAGATCCGCCAGACCCTTCTCGACGAGGAGCTCCCATGCGACCTCGAGGACCCGCTCGCGCGGGCGGTCCAGCCGCCGGTTCCGTCGCTGCATCTCACCCACCCCTTGACCCTAGACGTGATCGGGGTCATAGTGCTGCAGATCTAACTTTGTATGTTGTTCAAATCACACGACGAGGTGTCCACATTGCCCACACTGTCCGGCGAGTCCGCCCCTGCCGTCGCCGAGGACCTGACGGCGCCCGGAAAGCCCGCGGGCCTCCAACCCGTGCTCGGCGTCGCGGCCGCGATCATGCTCACGATCTCCTGCATCACTCCCGCCTCGAGTCTCTTCATCATCGTTCCCGAGCTGCTGGCGAGTCAGGGCTCGGGCGTGGTTCTCGCGCTCGTCGCGGGCATCGTCATCTCGATCGGTGTCGGAGCCTGCTACGCCGAGCTGGGCACGCGCACGCCGAGCAGCGGCGGCGAGTACGTGATGGTGACCCACACCCTCGGCCGCGCGATGGGCTGGATCACCTTCGTGCTGACCGCCGCCACGCTGATCGTCATTCCCCCGGTCATCGCCCTCGGCACTGCCGACTACCTCGCCCCGGTCATCAACCTCGACCGACCCACCACCGGTGCCCTGGTGATGCTGCTCGCGACCGTCACTGGGCTGCTGGACATCAAGTCCAACGCCTATGTCACCAGCTGCTTCCTCGCCGTCGAGACGGTGGCGGCCGCGGTCGTCGCCTACCTCGGCTTCTCCCATGCCCACCGGGGAGTCGAGTCGCTCTGGCATCCCCAGGTCCTCGACGGCTCAGGCCTGACGCCGCTCACCGCGGGCGTGGCCCTTTCGGGTCTGGCCGTGGCGACCTTCGTGGTCAACGGGTTCGGCACCGCTTCCTACCTCGCCGAGGAGATCATCGACCCCCGTCGCAACGTCGCGAAGGCCGTCTTCGGGTCCCTCTTCTTCGGTGCCGTGATCATCCTCGTCCCCACCATCGCCACCGTGCTGGGCGCCGGAAGCATCGAGTCGCTCGCAGACCACACGTTCCCCGACTTCGTCTCCGAGTGGGCGGGCTCACGCGTCTCGGCGGCGATCAGCGTCGGCATCGCCATCGCGATCCTCAACGCCGTCATCGTCATGGTGCTCCAGAACGGCCGCGTCATCTACGCGTCCGGCCGCGACCAGGCATGGCCGGCCCCGGTCAACAAGGCCCTCAGCACCCTCCACCCTCGGCTGTCCACCCCGGTGGTCGCCACGCTGTCGGTGGCACTCCCCGGTGCACTGCTCGCCTACCTGGTCAACATCGAGTCGCTGCTGGGCATCACGTCCGTGATCGTGTCGGCGGTCTACCTGACGCTGGCCGCCTCCGCGCTCGTCGTCCGACGGCGTCCGCACGCCGGCTGGCGAATGCCGCTGTGGCCTGCCGCGCCGATCCTGGTCATCGTCGGGGTGGGCTATGCGCTGTTCGAGTCCGCGTGGTCGGACCTCCTCATCACGGGCGCGCTGGTCGTGCTCGCGCTGGTCTACTACGTGGGCTACCTCCGCCCCCGCGGCACCACCCGGTTCCTCGTCGACGCCCGGGACGACCAGTGAGCATCGACGTACTCCTCACCGGCGGCGTCGTGCACACGCTCGACGCGGCCACGCCACACGCCGACAGCATCGCCCTCACCGGTGACCGCATCGCCTGGACCGGGAGGTACGAGGACGCGCCCGAGGCCGTGCGGAACGCGACACGCGTGATCCCGCTCAAGGGCCGGACCGTCGTGCCGGGCTTCGTCGACGCGCACAACCACGTCCGGCTGGGCTCCGACGCTGCGTGCGCACAGCTGGCCGGAGCGTCCTCCATGGAGGAGATCGGCGCACGGCTGGAGGCGTGGCGAGCCGACAACCCGGACGCCACCTGGGTCGAGGCCGAGGGGTACTCCTACACGGGACTGGCCGACGGTGCCCATCCGACCGCCGCCCAGCTCGACGCGCTGGTGCCCGACCTCCCGGCCGTCGTCTTCAGCTACGACGTCCACACGCTGTGGCTGAACTCCGCCGCACTCACGGCGCTCGGGGTGGACGGCGCCGAGCTGCCGTTCGGCACCGCCGAGCTCGACGCGGACGGACGGCCCACCGGCTTCGTCGCCGACTTCGCGGTCAAGGGCCTCTCCCGTGCCGGCCTGGCCGGGCTCGCGGCTCGAGGCTTGCCCTGGGCCGACACCGGCCGGCAGTACGGCCGTCTCGCCGCCAGCCTGGACCACGCCATCGCGTGCGGCATCACGACCGTGGTCGAGCCGCAGAACTCCCCCGACGACCTCGCTCTCTTCCTGCGAGCGCGCACGGAGCAGCGACTCCGCTCACGCCTGGTCCTGGCCATGTTCCACGGCCCGGGCACGACGGAGGAGGACCGCCGCGAGTTCAGTGAGCTCGCCCGCACGTACGCCGACGACCGGCTGCGCGTCGGGCCGCTCAAGCTCTACATCGACGACGTCGTGGAGCCACACACCGCGGCACTGCATGCGCCCTACGCCAACGAGCCGGGGCACCTGGGCGCGACCTACGTGCCGGCCGAGGAGTTCGCCGAGCTGGTCACGACGTTGGACGCCGACGGGTTCCAGCTCTTCGTGCATGCCACGGGCGACCGCGGGATCACCACGGTGCTCGATGCCGTCGCCCGCGCACAGGCGGTGAACGGTCCGCGCGACGCCCGTCACCAGGTGGTGCACGTCGAGTGCCTGCGGACCGAGGATGTCGGCCGCTTCGCCGAGCTGGGCGTGGTGGCCTGCATGCAGCCCCGCCACGCCAGCCCCGAGATCGCCGGGCCGGGTCATGCGTGGGCCGACGCCATCGGCGAACAGCGCTGGCACCAGGCCTGGCCGCTGCGCTCCCTGGCTGAGACCGGTGCGGTCCTCGCCCTCTCCAGTGACTGGAACGTCGCCGAGATGGAGCCCCTGGTCGGCATCCAGTGCGCGGTCACCCGTGCGCCGCTCGACGGCGGCGAGCCCTGGATGCCGGAGGAGGCGATCGACGTCGTCACCGCGTTGCGCGGTTACACCGTCGGCAGCGCGTACGCCGTGCATGCCGACGATGACCGCGGCACGCTGACGCCGGGCAAGCTCGCCGACCTCGTGGTGCTGGCCGACGACCCCGTCACCTGTGCGCCGGAGTCGCTCGCGAAGATCGACGTCCTGGAGACCTGGGTCGGCGGCGAGTGCGTCTACACGGCGCCGACGGCGCCGTAGCGCTCGGCACAGAAGGCGGCGATGCGCCCCGCGAGTGTCGCGAGGGCCTCCGCGGCGTGGTGGCGCGGGTCCCAGGCGGCGTACAACCGGAGCCGGAGGTCCCCTTCGGGGGCCTCCACCCGCACCGCGACGAGGTCGAAGCGAGGGTCGTCCGACACGACCGCGACGCCCCGGCCGGCCGCCGCCAAGGCCTGCGCGATCTGGGCGTTCCCGCACTCGACGACCTCGGTGTAGGCGAGCCCGGCTCCGGAGACGGCGGCGTCCAGCAGCACGCGAGGGCGGAACTGCTCACTCATCAGCACGAGCGGTCTGGCGACCAGGTCCGCCAGACCCACGGAGGCACGCCCGCTCCACTCATCGTCGGGTCGGACGTAGGCCCAGATCGGGAGGCGCGCCAAGGACAGTGACCGCACCTGCCGGCCCGGCGGGTTGCCGACGATGGCAAGGTCGGCGCCCGAGGCGATGGCCGCCTCCGCACCGCGCGGGTCGAGCTCGCGTACGACGGCGACCGGATCATCATCACCGAGCGTGGCCAGGAAGGGCGCGACGACGTCGGTGAACGTCGTGGTAGGCACCGCCAGGTGGACCTGCTGCAGCCGTCCCGCCGCGAGGTCGGCGCCGGCCGTGACGAAGGCGTCCGCGCGGGTCAGCAGCTCACGGGCGAGAGGCAGCAACTGCTCTCCCGCACGGGACAGGACGAGCCTGCGCTCATCGCGGTCGAAGAGGGTCACGCCGAGCTGCCGCTCGAGATGGCGCAGTTGTCGGGACAACGAGGGCTGGGTGAGGTGCAGCGCCGCTGCGGCCGCCGTCGCCGACCCGTGGTCCGCCGTCGCGACGAAGTAATCGATCAGGCGTAGATCCATGCTCACAAGGCATGATTCTAGTGCCGAACAAGTCTTGGACGTCATAGCTGTCGCGGGAGCATGGTGGAGGCATGACTTCTCTCCCCCAGACTCGCCACTTGGCGACGGCCGTTCCGGGACCGCGCTCCCAGGCCCTGATGTCACGCAAGCAGGCCGCGGTGAGCGCCGGCGTCGCGACCACCATGCCCGTCTTCGCCCGCCGCGCCGAGGGCGGCATCGTCGAGGACATCGACGGCAACCGCTTCATCGACCTCGGCTCCGGTATCGCCGTGACCAGCGTCGGTAGCAGCGCGCCTCTCGTGGTGGACGCGGTGGTGGACCAGGTCAGGTCGTTCACGCACACCTGCTTCATGGTCACCCCCTACGAGAGCTACGTCGCGGTGGCCGAGCAGCTGGCTCGGCTCACGCCGGGGGACCACGAGAAGCGCTCGGCCCTCTTCAACTCCGGGTCCGAGGCCGTGGAGAACGCCGTCAAGATCGCCCGCGCCTTCACCGGCAAGGACGCGATCGTCGCCTTCGACCACGCCTATCACGGCCGGACGAACCTCACGATGGCGCTCACGGCGAAGAACATGCCCTACAAGCATGGCTTCGGTCCGTTCGCCGGTGAGGTCTACCGCGCACCGATGTCCTACCCGTTCCGGGACGTCGCCGACGTCGATGGCGCCGCGGCCGCCCGCCGGGCGATCGCCATGGTCGAGGCCCAGGTCGGCGCCGACAACCTCGCCGCCGTCATCATCGAGCCGATCCAGGGCGAGGGCGGCTTCATCGTCCCCGCACCGGGGTTCCTGGCGGACGTCGCTGCGTGGTGCCGGGCCAACGGCGTGCTCTTCGTCGCCGACGAGGTGCAGTCGGGCTTCGGCCGGACCGGCACCTGGTTCGCGATCGAGCACGAGGACGTGGTGCCCGACCTGATCGTGAGCGCCAAGGGCATCGCCGGTGGCCTGCCGCTCTCCGCGGTGACCGGTCGCGCCGAGATCATGGACGCCGTCCATGCCGGCGGTCTCGGCGGCACGTACGGCGGCAACCCGCTGGCCTGCGCCGCCGCGCTGGCCGTGATCGAGACGATCGAGGGCGAGGGATACCTGGGCCGCGCCCGCGAGATCGAGTCGGTCTTCCGCGAGCGGCTCAGCAAGCTGCAGGAGGCGGACGCCCGGATCGGCGACGTGCGCGGTCGCGGCGCGATGATCGCCGTGGAGCTCGTGGATCCGACGAGCGGCAACCCGGATGCCGCGCTGGCGAGGGCCGTGGCGGCGTACGCCCACGGCGAGGGCGTCATCACGTTGACCTGTGGCACCTGGGGCAACGTCCTGCGCTTCCTCCCGCCTCTGTCGATCTCGGATGCGCTCCTCCACGAGGGAATCGACGTGGTCGCCGCAGGACTGGAGGCCGCGCGATGAGCGACACCGTCGTGCCGACCGCCGCGTCGACCCCTGCGTCGACCCGTTCCCCGCTCGACGATGCCCGCGAGCAGCTCGCCCAGGCGGTCGAGGTCCTCGGCCTCCGTCCCCACGTGCACGCCCTTCTTGCCGAGCCCCGTCGGGAGTTGAGCGTCTCGATTCCGCTGCGACGTGACGACGGCACGGTGGAGGTCCTGAGGGGCTACCGCGTGCAGCACAACTACTCCCGTGGTCCGGGCAAGGGCGGCGTACGGTTCGACGCACGTGTCGACCTCGACGAGGTCCGCGCCCTGGCGATGTGGATGACCTGGAAGTGCGCCCTGCTCGACGTGCCGTACGGCGGCGCGAAGGGCGGCGTACGGGTGGACCCGCGCGCCTACAGCCGGGCTGAGCTCGAGCGCATCACGCGTCGCTACACGTCGGAGATCTCGCCACTGATCGGTCCCAACCAGGACATCCCCGCCCCCGACGTCGGGACCGACGAGCAGACCATGGCCTGGATGATGGACACCTACTCGGTGGGCATGGGCTACACGGTCCTGGGTGTCGTCACCGGCAAGCCGATCGACGCCGGTGGCTCCCTGGGCCGTGCCTCGTCGACCTCGCGCGGCGTCGCAGCGGTGGCGCTGCGTGCGCTCGGTCACGTCGGCATCGCGCCCGAAGGCGCGACCGCCGCGGTGCAGGGCTTCGGCAAGGTGGGCCGCGGTGCCGCGCGGTTCCTGGCCGAGGCGGGCCTCGCCGTGGTCGCGGTCAGCGACGTCGACGGAGCGGTGCACGCGCCGGAAGGGCTGGACATCGCGGCCCTCGAGGCACATGTGGACGCCACCGGGACGGTGGTCGGATTTCCGGGCTCCGCGCCGATCGACGGCGAACAGCTCCTCGCCCTCGAGGTCGACCTGCTGGTCCCGGCGGCGATCGAGGGCGTGATCCACGCCGACAACGCCGCCGCGGTCCGGGCCAAGGTCATCGTGGAGGGCGCCAACGGCCCCGTGAGTTCCGCGGCCGACGGCATCCTCTCCAAGCAGGGGGTCCTCGTCGTACCGGACATCCTCGCCAACGCCGGCGGGGTCGTCGTCTCGTACTTCGAATGGGTCCAGGCGAACCAGTCGTACTGGTGGAGCGAGGAGGAGGTCGACGACCGCCTCGTCGGCCGGATGAACAAGGCCTGGGACGACGTCGTCGCCTACGCCGACAGCAAGCACCTGTCCCTGCGCCTCGCCGCCACGTGCATGGCGGTGGAGCGCGTCTATCGAGCACACGAACTGCGAGGGCTCTACCCGTGACCGACATCTCCCCCATCTCGGGGCTCATCGAAGCGCTCGAACCCGACACCGGTCTCCTCGTCGGTGGCCTGTGGCGCTCCGGCGGCTCCGGGGTCTTCGCAGTGGAGAACCCGGCCACCACCGAAGTCCTCGGCTACGTCGCCGACGCCGACCGCAGCGACGCGATCGCAGCCGTGGATGCGGCCGACGCACGCTTCCCGGGATGGGCGGTGGTGCCGCCACGGACGCGCAGCGAGCTGCTCTCGCGAACCCGGGAGCTCATGCTGCGCGACGCCGATGACCTCGCCGCCCTCATCGCGGCCGAGAACGGCAAGTCCCTCGCCGACGCGAAGGCCGAGGTCGTCTACGCCGCCGAGTTCTTCCGCTGGTACGCCGAGGAGGCCGTCCGCCCCGGTGGCGACTTCGGTTCCTCGCCGGCCGGTGGGACGCGCACCATCGTGACCCACCGACCCGTCGGCGTGGCCGCGCTGGTCACGCCGTGGAACTTCCCCGCCGCCATGGCGACCCGGAAGATCGCACCCGCCCTGGCGGCGGGGTGCACCGTCGTGCTGAAACCGGCCGCCGAGACCCCCTTCACGGCGCTGGCCATCGCCCGCCTCCTCTCCGAAGCGGGCGTGCCCGACGGCGTCGTGAACGTCGTCCCCGGCACCGACGCGGGTGCCATCGTCTCGGCCTGGCTGGATGACCCGCGGGTCCGCAAACTCTCCTTCACCGGCTCGACCCGCGTGGGCAGACTGCTGCTCCGCCAGGCGGCCGACCGGGTCGTCAACACCTCGATGGAGCTGGGTGGCAACGCTCCCTTTGTCGTGACGGCCGATGCCGACGTACCGGCGGCAGTGGAGGGGGCGATGATCGCGAAGTTCCGCAACGGTGGCCAGGCGTGCACCGCGGCGAACCGGTTCTACGTCCACGCCGACGTCGCGGCCGAGTTCACCGCCCAGCTGGGGGCCCGGGTCGAGGCGCTGACCGTCGGCCCTGCAGACGGAGGGGCCGAGATCGGCCCACTCATCTCGAAGCAGGCCGTCGACGGAGTGGCCCGTCTGGTCGACGATGCACTCGCCCGCGGCGCGCGCATCGCCCACCGTGCTCCAGCCGCCACCGCCGACGGACACTTCTACAGTCCGGTCGTGCTCGCCGACGTCCCCCCTGACGCCGACGTCGTCCAGGAGGAGATCTTCGGCCCGGTCGCTCCGATCGTGACCTGGACCGACACCGACCAGCTCCTGGAACTCGTCAACGGAACGGAACTCGGCCTCGCGGCGTACGTCTACGCCGGTGACCTCGGCGACGCACTCCACCTGGCCGAGAGGCTCGAGGCGGGCATGGTCGGCGTCAACCGCGGCCTCGTCTCCGACCCCGCCGCCCCGTTCGGCGGTGTGAAGCAGAGCGGCCTCGGACGCGAGGGCGCTCGAGCCGGGCTCGAGGAGTTCACCGAGACGCAGTACTTCAGCGTCGCCTGGTGATCTGCGCGACGCCCGCGCAGCCCGCTGATCAGTAGTACCAGGGGTACGGGCTCCAGTCGGGCTCGCGCTTCTCGAGAAACTGGTCGCGACCCTCTTGGGCCTCGTCGGTCATGTAGGCGAGGCGCGTCGACTCGCCGGCGAAGAGCTGCTGGCCGACGAGGCCGTCGTCGAGGAGGTTGAAGGAGTACTTGAGCATCCTCTGCGCGGTGGGCGACTTGCCGTTGATCTTCCGGCCCCACTCGAGCGCGACCTTCTCGAGCTGCGCGTGCTCGACGACACGGTTGACCGCACCCATGTCGTGCATGTCCTGCGCGGTGTACTCGTCGGCGAGGAAGAAGATCTCGCGGGCGAACTTCTGGCCCACCTGCCGGGCGAGATAGGCAGAGCCGTAGCCACCGTCGAACGAGCCGACGTCGGCGTCGGTCTGCTTGAACCGCGCGTGCTCCTTCGAGGCCAGCGTCAGGTCGCAGACGACATGGAGTGAGTGACCGCCACCAGCGGCCCAGCCGGGGACAACGCAGATGACGACCTTGGGCATGAAGCGGATCAGTCGCTGGCACTCGAGGATGTGCAGCCGCGCGAGCCTGGCCTTGTCGATCACCGACGGCTCCTCGCCTCCGGTCTCGTCGGCGCCGATCAGCTTGTCCTCGTACTGGTAGCCGGCGCGACCGCGGATGCGCTGATCCCCGCCGGTGCAGAAGGCCCACTTGCCGTTCTTGGCGCTCGGTCCGTTGCCGGTCAGGATCACGCACCCGACGTCGGCCGACTGGCGCGCGTGCTCGAGGGTGCGCAGCAGCTCGTCGACGGTGTGCGGCCGGAAGGCGTTGAGCACGTCGGGGCGGTCGAAGGCGATCCGGACAGTTCCATGCGCGCGAGCCCGGTGGTAGGTGAGGTCGGTCAGGTCGTCGAAGCCGGGCACCACGTCCCAGTCCGCCGGGTCGAAGATCTCGCTGACGCCTTCGATCGCACTCATGCCTGCGAGGCTATCGGCCCGACGCGGAGGTCAGCCGACGGGCTCCAACAGGAAAAGCGGAATCTGCCGCTCGGTCTTCTTCTGATACTCGCCGTACGTCGACCACGTCTGCACCGCGTAGTCCCACCACTCCGCGCGCTCGTCACCGGACAGCTCGCGGGCGACGTACTTCTTCTTCGTCGCTCCGTCCTGGAGCTCGACGTCGGGGTAGGCGCGGAAGTTGTTGACCCAGACGGGGTTCTCGTCGGCGCCACCCTTGGAGGCCACGGCGAGGTACTTGCCGTCGCGCTCGACGCGCATCAGCGGGGTCTTGCGGATCGCGCCGGTCTTCGCGCCACGGTTGGTGATCAGGATGATCGGGTCGCCGGTGTCGCGCAGTGTGTTGGCCTCAGCGCCGTTGGAGGCCTCGAACGCCTCGACCTGGTCGCGGACCCACTCGGCGGGGCTGGGGATGTAGTCAGAGGAGGTCATGCTTTCGAGAATACTGACGCCATGCACTCCGAGCTGTTGGACGCGTGGTCCCGCTTCGTGTCCAGGCCCGGACACCCGTTCACCATCCCCGGCCACAAGCAGCGCTCAGGCGAGATCTGGCCCGAGCTCGGCGAGGTCAACCAGGGTGACGTCCCGCTCTTCGGCGGGCTGGCTCCGGTGAAGACCGCCGTCTCGGCGCTCGCCACGGCCGAGGCCCGCACCGCGGTCCGTTGGGGCGCGGACTGGTGCCGCTATTCCACCGGCGGGTCGACGCACGCCAACCAGGTGCTGGCGCTCGCGGTCGGATCGCCGGGCGATGAGGTGCTGGTCGCCCGCAACGCTCACCGGTCGGTGCTCTCCGGGCTCCTCCTCGCGGGCCTGACGCCGCGGTGGATCTCACCCGCCGTGACGGACGGGCTGATCACGGGGATCACGCCCGCCCAGCTGCGCTCGGCCGTTGCCGAGTGGCCCGCCGCGCGCGCACTCTTCCTCGTCGAGCCGTCGTACCTCGGGACACTGTCGGACCGGGAGTCCCTCATCGAGATCGCCCACGCGGCGGGACTCGCGGTGGTCGTCGACCAGGCGTGGGGAGCCCACCTCGGCTTCCATCCCTCGCTGCCGCCGCATGCGCTGTCCCTGGGCGCCGACGCCCTGGTCACCAGCGCCCACAAGAACCTGCCCGCCTACTCGCAGGCCTCCCTCGTGCTCGCCCGGACCGAGCGACTCTCGGCCGACCGGCTCGAGCGGGCCTTCGACCTCTCGTTCACGACGAGCCCGGCCGGATCGATCCTCGCCTCCACCGATGCCGCGGTCACGCTGCTCGACAGCGAGATCGGTCGCGGTCTCCTCGGCGAGCTCGTCGAGTCCGTCGCCGCCGCCCGCACCCGACTGCGGGCCGCGGGGCTCGAGGTCCCGGGCCCCGACACCCACTCAATCGACCCGACGAAGCTCGTCATCCGCCTCCCCGGCGGCGGCCTCGAGATCGAGCAGGACCTGATCGCTGCCGGACTCGCTCCCGAGCAGGCCGACGAGACGACGCTCATCCCGATCCTCACCCTGCTGGACCGCCCCTCCGACATCGAGCGCCTCGTCGAGGTCGTCCTCCGCCGAAAGGGCACTCCCTCACGCCCGAAAGGGCAGTCGCTCACCGCCGAATGGGCGCTTCCTCCCGCCCCCATGACCCCGCGCGACGCCTTCTTCGCCCGTACGTCGACAGTCCCGGCGTCCGACGCGATCGGCAGGATCAGCGCGGAGGTCATCGCGCCCTATCCCCCGGGCGTCCCGGTCCTCGTGCCGGGCGAGGAGATCACGGCGTCGACGATCGACCTGCTGCAGGCCGCAGCCGCGGCCGGCGTACGGATCGCCTATGCCGCCGACCCGACGCTGGCGACCTTCCAGGTCGTCGAGGGCCGGTGACGAGGAACCAGTGACTAGGGCCGGGCGATCGAGGCCGCGAGGCTGACCAGGTGCCCCAGCCGCGCCAGCTCGGAGTCAAGGAAGTCCGGTCCCCCGCGGCGGCCGATGACGACGATCTCGTTGCCGTCGATGCGGGCCCCGGCGTAGATCGCCTCGTCGTCGGGATGCTCGTCGTCGACGTCCATCTCGAGGGCACAGGCCCGCTCGATCTCGACGAACGGAAGGTCCTGCGGTGCCGACTCGGTGGTGTCGATCGTGCCGCTCGCCCGGTGGATCCGGACCGCCCAGTCGGAGCGGAACGTGTGGGGCAGCACCTCGACCAGACGCGTGAGCGCCTGGGCGGGCTCCTCGGTCAGGCTCTCGACGGCCTCGAGGTCGAGGAAGAGGTTGCCGCCGGCGGCGTACCGCGAGATCCAGATGACCCGCACGCCGTCGAGCTGGTTGCACGCCGAGACGATGGAGTCCGGCATCGATCCCGGCGCCGTCTCGAGGAGCACATCGTCGACCGCCCATCCCTCGTGGGACTTCTCGACGATCTCGATCGCCTCGATGTCGCCGCCGGCCTCACCGATCGCCGAGGCGAGTCGACCGAGCGAGCCGGGGACGTCGGGAAGCTCGACGCGCAGCAGGTAAGGCACCGAACGAACCTACCGGATGGGTGTGACGGAGACACTTCTCCCGCGTCACGCCCACGGTCATCGGAGCCGCTGGACCAGACCGGTCGCCCGCTGCGCACGACGCTCGATCGCCGCCCTCACCGAGTCGGTCGAACCCACCACCGTGACCCGCTCCTGCGCCCGCGTGACAGCCGTGTAGAAGAGCTCGCGGGTCAGCAGCGGCGAGTCGGCCGGCGGCAGCAGGACCGTCACGGCGCGGGCCTGGGAGCCCTGCGACTTGTGCACCGTCATCGCGTGGAGGGTCTCGACCTCGGCCAGCCTCGACGGTGCGTACGTCGACGGGTGGGCGCCCGACATCGCCACCTCGAGCTTCGACCCGGTCGACGACGAGACCACCACGCCGGTGTCGCCGTTGAAGAGCTCCAGCCCGTAGTCATTGGCAGTGACGAGGATCGGTCGTCCGGGATACCACTCCGGCAGGTGCACGAGCCCGAGCGCATCGGCCAGCGCGCGCTCGATGCGGCGGTTCCAGAAGGCCGCTCCGGCCGGGCCGTCGCGGTGGGCGCAGAGGAGCCGGTGCTCGTCGGCCAGGGTGAGCGCTCCCGCCACGTCTCCGCGCGCGCCGGCCTCATGCAGGCCGACGGCGTGGGCGGTCAGCCGCGCCTGCAGGACACCCATCGCCACGGCGTCCTCCGGGTCGATGAGCGAGAGCGCCGCAGAGCCGGAGCCCAACAGCTCGAGGGCCGTGTCGGCGTCACCTGCTCGCAGCGCCGAGGCCAGGGCACCGATCTCCGCGCCGAACCGCTTCGACGTGCGGAGCGCCGCCACCGCCTCCGGCGCACGGCTCCGCAGGCCCTCGACCAGGTCGGCCAGCACGGCTCCCGCCTCGACCGACGCGAGCTGGTCGGCGTCCCCGACCAGCACCAGCCGCGCTGAGGGCCGCACGGCCTCGAGCAGCCGCGCCATCATGGTGAGCGACACCATCGACGTCTCGTCGACGATGATCACGTCGTGCGGCAGGGTGTTTCCGCGGTGGTGCCGGAACCGCGTCGACGAGCCCGGTCGCCAGCCCAGCAGGCGGTGCAGGGTCGAGGCGACGAGGTCAGTCCGGCCGACCGACTCCTGCAACCGCGCCGCCGCCTTGCCGGTCGGTGCTGTCAGGGCGATGCGCAGAGGAGCAGCGGCCTGCTCCTCGAGCAGCTCGAGCAGACCACGGACGGTCGTCGTCTTGCCGGTGCCGGGCCCACCCGTCAGCACGGTCGTCGACTGGCGAGCGGCCGAGAGCGCAGCGGCCCGCTGGTCGGCGTACCCCTCACCGGGGAAGATCCGTGCCGCACTCGCCTCCAGCTGGGCGGCATCGACCTCGCGGACGGGCGCCGACAGTCGCGCCAGGAGGTCGTCGCGGATCTGCCCCTCCTCGCGGTGGTAGCGGTCGAGGTAGAGCAGGCCGTCCTCGAAGCGCAGGACCTGCTCGGCGAGCTTGGACCCGCGACACAGCTCCAGCCACTCCTCCCCAGACGCGACGGGCCACGGCAGCTCGGGTGCCTCGGCCATCAGTGCCGCGAGGTCGACACACACCGATCCCTGCCGCGCCGCGCGGACAGCGAGTGCCAGCGCGAGCCGCGCCTGATCGGAAGGCTCGCGGACCAGCTCGCCCAGCCGCGCCGCCACATGCACATCGGCGGCGGTGAGCACGCCCGCCTCGTTGAACACCCGCAACGCCCCGACGGTGCCGCGTGCGTAGCGCGCGTCGAAGGCATCGACCGGCTCCCAGGTCTCGATCACGGCGTCTCCCCCTCGATCAGCTCCGAGAGCGCGACGATCAGCGACGCCGGCGGCTCCCAGCGGAAGACACCGGTCGGATCCCCTTCGAGCACTGGCGTTTCGGCACCGGCCATGCCGCGGACGTAGAGGTAGAGCACCCCGCCGAGATGACGCTCAGGTGAGTAGAGAGGAAGTCGCCAGGAGAGGTAGCGGTGCAGCACGACGCCGTAGAGCATCGCCTGCAACGGGTAGTGCGAGTGCAGCATCGCCTCGGCCAGCTTGGGCTGCGTGTAGTCGCCCACCGTCTCGCCGAGGAAGTTGGTCTTGTAGTCCACGATCACGAAGCGCCCGCCGTCATCACCGGGAAGGCGAAGGACCACGTCGATCGAGCCCGAGAGATAGCCGCGCAGCAGCTGGTCGCCCAGCGCCGGACTCTCCAGCCTGTCGGCGTACGACGACAGCGGATCGTCCGCGGGCAGGTGCTGCCGCAGCACACCCGCCAGGTCGCGCAGCCGGACCTCGCTGCGCGTCTCGTCGCCGCCGGTGAGCGGGATCTCGAAGTCGAGCTCTCGGAGCCGGTCGCGCAACGGAATCCCGAGCAGCGACAACCCGCCGGCCACCGGGCCGAGGGAGGTCTGGTTGAGCGGCAGCAGCCCGTCGGCGAGCTCGTTGACCGACGCGTCGACCGGCCACCAGCGCAGCTGCTCCTCGAGGCAGCGGACCAGCTCGGCGCGGAAGTCCGGCGCCTCGGGGTCGGCGTGCTCGAGCACCGCATGCACGAGTGAGCCGAAGCCGGCCCCGGCCGGCAGGTCGGCCATCGGCGACCTCAGCCCCAGCTCGTCGTCAGGGAGGTCCGGATTCGGCAGCAGGGATTCCCCGACTCGAGGGGAGGGGACCGCCGATTCGGCGGGGTCGGGCTCGTCGTCCTTGCCGGCCTCGGGCGCCTCCGAGCCGATCGAGGGGACGGTCTCCTCGACCCGGATGAGGGCCGAGTAGGAGGTCCGCTTCCAGTCGAGGTCGATGGAGCGGTCGAAGCGGCGCACGGCCAGCTCGGGGACCGGTGCCCGGACCGCAGGGGCCGACGCCGGTGCGATCGCCGCGATCTCGTGAGAGGGACCGCCCATCTGCGCCAATGCGGTGAAGACCGCGGCGGCGCCGTCGTCGTCGCGGAGGTCCATCCGCTCCGGCACCTCGGCCGTGCCGGGTCGACGGCCGAAGAGCAGTCGATGCAGGCCGGACGGGGGCGTGTTGAAGGTCGGCGCCCACCACGTGACCACCTGTGACTGCGCCCGGGTGAGCGCGACATAGAGGGTGCGCAGCTCCTCGCCCAGGCCCTCACTGAGGTGCGCCGCCAGGTGTGCACCCGAGCCGGACACGTCGAGGGAGCGCACCGGCAGACCGGAGACGTCGCGGTCGTGGAAGCGCACGACGTCGGGCCGGTCATTGACCCAGTTGTCGTAGGCGAAGGGCAGATAGGTGATCGGGTACTCCAGCCCCTTGCTTCCCCAGATCGTCACGATCTGCACGGCCGCCGCATCGGAGTCGAGCCGCCGCGGCCGCTCGGTCGCCGCCACCCGCCGGCGCTCGTCGCGGAACCACTCCAGCAGCCCGGTGAGCCCGAACCCCTCCGTCGTCTGTACGTCGTGCAGCAACTGCCCCAGATGGCGGAGATCGGTCAGCAGCCGGTCGCCGTCGACCTGCCCGAGGATCCGGGCCGTCAGTCCTCGCTCCTCGGCGGCCTCGACGAGGGCGGCGACACCACGGCCGCGAAGCAGGAGGGCCCAGCCGCGCAGGGTGTCGGCGAGCGAGGCGGTGAGCGACTCTCCGCCGGCGACCAGCTCGGACGCCCGGAGGCCGAAGAACGGCGTGACAGCCGCGGCCCGGACGAGGCCGGTGCGGTGCGGTGACTCCAGGGCTTCGAGGAGTGCACACCAGGCATCAGCTGCCTCGGTCTGGAAGACGTCACCGCCGCCGGTCGTCACGGCCGGCACTCCGCGTGCGGCGAGCGCCCGGGCGACCAGGGCGCCGTGCGCCCGCTGGGAGACGATGACCGCGATCTGCCCCGCGCGGACCGGCTCGCCGTCCCAGCTCGCACCCTCGGAGAGGACACGGGCGATGTCAGCCGCGCAGTCACGCGCGACGAAGGAGCGGGCGTCAGCGGCCGCGATGTCGCCCTTGCGCAGTTTGAAACCCTCGCGACGCACCTGCCGCATCCGCCATGGTGCGCCCGCCCCGACGAGGCGGGTGCCCGGCCGTGAGGCCTCGATCGGCAGCACCGCGATCTCCGGGTCGCCGAGCTGCGCCTGGTCGAGGACGACGCGGAGCGAGGAGATCAGGTCGGCGTCGGTGCGCCAGTTGACCGCCAGCGTGGCGCGCGTGGTTGCGGTCGAAGCCGCAGCGAGGTAGGTCGCGACGTCACCACCGCGGAAGCCGTAGATCGCCTGCTTCGGATCACCGATCAGCACCAGCGTCGCGTGCCCGTCGAAGGCCCGGGAGAGGACCTGCCACTGCACGGGGTCGGTGTCCTGGAACTCGTCGACGAGCACGATCCGCCAGCGCTCCCGCATCCGCAGCCGGGCCGGCGAGTGCTCGTCGGACAGTGCGTCGGCGAGACGGGAGAGGAGGTCGTCGTACGACAGGATGCCGAGGCGGCGCTTGCGGCGCTCGAGCTCGTCACGGACCGCGCAGGCGAAGGAGACCCGAGCCTCGCCAGGGGCATCGCCGGCCGAGGGCGCCAGCACCGACTGGGAATCCTCCACCGCCGCCCGCGCCACGGTCAGGGCGACGTCGCGCGAGATCGGCGGAGTGGCGTTCACCGAGCCGTAGCGTCCGAGGTAGAGGTCGTCGACGATCTCGACCACGAGGTCGTCCACCGAGTCGACGAGGGTCGTGCCGGGATCAGAGTCACCCGCGACACCGAGGGAGCGGAGCACGATCTGGCAGAACTGGTGCGTGGTCGCGATCGTCGCGCCGTCGAAGGAGGCGAGGGCGTCGAGCACCCGCCTTCGCTGGACCGGATCCTCCAGCGTGCGAGAAGCCACCACGAGATGCTCGCGCACCCGCTCGCGCAGCTCCTGCGTCGCGGCCCGGCCGAAGGTGATGACCAGCATCTGGTCCAGCGTCGCGACGCCCTCGGCGACATAGCGGGTCACCAGCGTGGCCAGGGCGAAGGTCTTGCCCGTGCCGGCACTGGCTTCGAGCAGCGTGGTGCCGGTCGGCAGCGGCCCGGCGAGGTCGAAGGGCACCATCACCACGACCCCTGCTCTGCCACCAGCAACGGGCTCCAGAGCCGCAGCGCGAGATCGGCGAAGCGATCCGGCTCGGGCAGCGGCGCCCGGGCGCCCCAGGCGCGGGCATGCTCGGCCGCCGACTGCTCGCCGGGGAACTTCCCGTCGCGCCAGTCCCAGCCGGCCTTCTCGAGGGCACCGTCGTGATCCATGCCGGTGCGGCGATGGCGCGCGTAGGTGAGGGAGGTCTTCAGCGGCAGTGGCAACGGCATCGCGAGCCCCTCTTCGCGCAGCGAGACGAGGTCGCGGAGCACGGCGCGCGCGGTGTGGTCGAGTGGGCCGAGCTGGGACAGCGAGAAGGCCGCGCCGCGCGCGCCGCCGGCTCGCCCGAGGGTCAGCGCCGACCAAGCCCGGTCCTCGTCGGTCGCCGCCAGGGCGAGCAACCTGATCCACGACTGGAGCCGGTGGGACGCACCCAACCGGCTGTAGTGGACGGTGACCATCCGGTCGCCGAAGAGGTCACCCACGGTGCCGCGCAGGCGGCGGCCGCCGCCCAGGTCCACATCGATGTCGACGGTCCGCGACGGCGTACTGCCGCGGAGCCGGAGGCCTTCGGCGCCGATCGGCTTCGCCTTGGCGACGACCTCGTCGAGGAGCCGCCAGCCGAGCCACTTGGGCGGCACCACGCCGCGGCGGAACTCCCGCTGGCGCGCCTGGTCGGGGTGCAAGCCGCGGAGCAGGTCGCCGAGGATGCGGTCGCCCGCACCCCACTGCACGAGCTGGTCGACCTCGACGGGCAACCCGTCGTCGAGCGACTCCTCGTCCCGGGGCAGGGCGAGATCGAGGCTCTGCCGGAAGAACCCGCGCACAGGGCTCTTCCAGAACGCCAGCAGCTCCTCCAGTCCGACGTCACGGTCGCCGGCGACGGGCAGGGGCGCATCGAGCAACGGAGGCACCGGAGTCCGCTCCTGGAGGGCGGAGCGGGCGCCGGCGAGCGCGGAGCGGTCGAAGGTGAACGGCTGGCCGGGCACGAGCGCTCCGGGCGTCAGGTTGCGGGCGTCGAACGGCTGCAGCGGATGTCGCGCGGTCACGACCTCGGAGACCCGCCGCCCGTCGGGAGCGGTGGCCGTCAGGTCGAGGGCGTCGATCAGCTCACCGAGCGGCACGGCCGGCGGGCGCGGCTGGCCGGAGTAGACGTCAGCACCGGTCCAGGTGACGACGAGGGTGTCCTTCGCCGCGAGGATCGCATCGAGCAACAGCTGCCGGTCCTCGGTGCGCAGGTCGCGCTCCCCCGTCATCGGTGTCCGGGCGAGCAGGTCGTCCCCGTCGACGGCCCGCGCGCGCGGGAAGACGCCGTCATCGAGTCCCAGTACGGCGACGACCCGGTGCGGCACCGAGCGCATCGGCACCAGCGTGGCGACCGTGAGTGATCCGGTGCGGAAGTTCGCACGCGTGGGCCGCCCGGCCAAGCGGTCGGCGAGGAGCGCACGCACGTCGGCGATGCCCAGCGTCCCGGCATCCACCCCGTCCGCTGCGGCGCGGATCCGCCCGAGCTCGCGGACCAGCTGGCCGTACTGCCATCCGTCGTCCCCCTTCACGGAGGTGAGCGCATCGACACCCTCGACCAGGGCGTCGAGCCAGTGCCCGAGCGGGTGCTCACCGACGAGACGGTCGGTGACGTCACGGAGGCGGTGGACGAGCTCGGTGAGCCGGCCCGCCAGCTCGATCGAGCCGCTGCCGACGTCGTCGAGGGGCAGGGTGGCGTCGAGCCAGGCGCCGGCGTCGTCGGAGAGCGCAACGCCGGTCAGGAGCCGGTCGAGGCCGAACTCCCACGTGTTGGCGGCGTAGTCGCCGAGGCCGAACGGCTCGCGGTGCGCCGCATCGAAACCCCAGCGGATGCCGGTCTCCGCGGCCCAGGTCGCCAGCTGCTCGAGGTCGTCGTCGCGCAGTCCGAACCGCCGCCACACGGGCTCGAGATGGGCCAGGTCGAGCACCTCACCCACACCCGCACGGCCACCCGCGAGGTCGAGGAGCGTCGAGGCGATGCCGAGGAGCGGGTTGGTCGACTCGGGCGAGCGGTCGGCCAGGCGAACGCGCAGCTTGTGCGCCGGATGTCCCTCAGGGCCGACCACGTCGGCGAGCCCGAAGGAGGCCTCCAACAACGGTGCATAGGTCTCGATGTCGGGGCACATCACGAGGACGTCGCGTGGCTCGAGCGTCGGGTCGTCGGCGAGCAGCCCGAGCACCACCTCGCGCAGCACCTCGACCTGGCGCGCCGGCCCATGGGCGGCGTGCAGCTGCACCGACCGGTCGCCCGTGGCCACCACCCGATCCGAGGTCACTTCGACGACGTTGGCCCGCAGGTCCGACTGCAGCCAGCCGAGCAGCGTCGGCGGAGCCTCGACGCCGGCCGCGACCGGCTCGTCGACGAGCTCCACCCGGGACAGCGACCGCTGCAGCTCCCGTACGTCGCGCCCGAGTGAGGCGAGCAGCGGGTGCCCGACGTGCTCGTGTGAGCGGTCCTCGGCCCGCACGACCGGCCCGCCCAGATCGTCGAGCGCCGCCCACAAGGGGGCCGAGGGATGCGGCAACCACAGGTGCACCTCGCGGTGCTCACCGAGCGCGCCGAGCAGCTCGATCTCCGAGGCGGACAGCCGGGTGTGGCCGAAGAGCGAGACGCGCGACGGCAGGTCGCCGGCGGGACCGTCCTGCAGATGCGCGACCACCGCAGCCTGCCGCAGGTGCGGCGCCATGACCGGCACCGACGCCACCAGGCGCCGCCACAGCTCGGGCTGCCATGCGAGGTCCTCGGGGACCACCCCGCCGAGGCCGTCCGACGACCCGCCCGCGGTCCAGTCGGCGACGAGGGACGGACGCTGGCCGGCGTACGAGGAGAAGAGGCGGGCGAGGCGACGGGCGAGCGCGAGGCGACGACCGGGTTGGGCCAGGTGACGGGCCAACGGCGACGCCCAGGACTCACCGAGGGTGGCGTCGATGACCGACATCAGCGGCCAGGTGAGGCGTTCGGGGGCCCACGCATCCTCGTCACCGGTCCCCAGGATCTCCGCGATCAGCGAGGGTGCGGTGCGGAAGTCGACGCCGGCACAGACACCGAGGCGGTCCGACAGCTTCTGCGAGAGCCAACGCTCGACCCCGCGGGCCGGAACGACCACGACCTCGGTCGCGAAGGGGTCCTCCCCGGGCACGGCGAGCAGCTCCGCCAGACCTGCGACGAGCAGGTCCGAACGCGCGGCGCGATGGAGGTGGAGGACCACCGTCGCAACCTATCTGCCCGCGCCGACAGCCGGCACGGCGTTACGACGCGAGTGCTCGCTCGAGCATCTGCAGCGCATGCGCCGGATGCACCTCGATGCTCTGCGCGACGGACACGGGACGGCGCCGCTCCGACCACAGCGCACGCAGCGCGTTCACCAGGTCCCGCAGGCCGGTGCGTGGCTGCTCACCGAAGATCCGGAAGCGCTCGACGACCGGCACCTCGGCCACGGTCAGCCCCGCGCGGGCGGCGCGGGCGGTGAGGAGCACGTCGATCTGATCCCCGTCGGCCCATCGGCCCTGGCTGGCGACCGGGAGGTCCAGCACGTCGCGCCGGTCGGCCCAGAACCCGTAGAAGCCGAAGCCGATGTCGGTCGTACCACTGCCGTACAGCCGATTGGCGAGAAGGTTGACGAGGCGGTCCCCGAGCGCACGCAGCGCCGTCATCTCCGCGGAGCCGCCGCCCGACAGTCGCCGGGAGCCTGCGACGAAGCCCGCGCCTGCGACCAGTTCACCGACCAGCGCCGGGATGGTCGACGGGTCCACGGTGCCGTCGACCGGCAGGGTGACGATGACGTCGCCGGTCGCCGAGGTCACGCCGGCGGCGAGCGCGGCGCCCTTGCCCGCGCCGAGGCGACGGATGACGGTCAGGTGCTGGCACGCCTGGCGGGCGGCGCTGACCGTGCCGTCGACGGATCCTCCGTCGACGAGGATCACCTCGTGCACCGTCGGCAACTGCCGGAGCACGAAGTGCACGTTCATGGCCTCGTTGAGTGCCGGTACAACGACACTCACGCGCGGGCCCAGAGCAGAGCTGTCTCCCATGTGAATCCCCCTCAGACGGAGATTCTGGCCCGCATCAGAAGCACCGTGGATGATCCACAATCCGGTAACAGGGCAGCGTTTCCGCAGGTGGCGCGGATTTTCCGGGACATCGTCCCGGTCCTAAGTGTGGATCGGATGTGGGCGGACTTACCGACCCGAGGGAGACGCCCGTCACTCGTCGGCGTCATCGGCGGCGCGGATCTCTCCTCGCAGCTCTGCGACCGCTTCGGGATGGCCGTGGAAACGACGGTAGGAGTAGCCGACGAGCGCGAGGGCCAGGAGTGCCGAGATCAGCAGGGTCACACCCGTCCACGCTCCGCCGAGGAGCCAGTAGGCGCTCCGCAGCGGCCACCAGCTCGGAGCCGGCGGCTGCACGATCCACAGGACGCCCACTGCGCCGAGCGCGAGTGCGAAGAGCGTCGACATCATTGCCCGCAGGTTCGTGCTGACACCGTCGGCGGCGCTGCGCAGCGCCCGCAACCTGACCGGCTCGACCCGCTTCTCGGCCCACGTGTACTGGCGGGAGAGGAGCGCGAGTCCAGCGAAGAGCATCAACAGGCCCGGGCCGGGCAGGACCAGCGCCGCGATCCCTGCAGCCACCAGGATCCAGCCGGCGCCCTCGAGGAGCAGACGCTTCACATTGCCGAGACTACGAGCCGGATCGTCATCGGGCGACGGGCACCGTCAGGGGCGATGGCGCGACACCGGTCGTCGTGTCGACCGTGTAGGTCACCCGGGTCGCCCCGGCCGGCAGCGTGCCGGAGATCGGCACATTGCGCGTCGCCTGCTCGCTCATCCGGAACGACCCCTCTCCGATCGGCACGTCGCCGCTCGGCGTTGTGGCCACCGCTGTGATCGTCCCGACGCATCCACCCCTGCCGACACCGCACGCCAGCCCGTCGGAGAGTGTGCCGTCGGCGGCGGGAGTGGCCGTCGTCGTGGTGATGGCGACGGCCGACGGAAAGCTCACCCCCGTCGGCGTGTCTGGTGACTTCGGGTCGAGGCAGGCGTCGAACTCGTACGCCGGGTTGCTGACCGTGCGGCCCCGGCGGTCGGTGATCGTCTGGTACCCGACCAGCGTCGAGGGCGAGCCCACCGTGTAGCAGCCGTTGCTGTGCAGGGTGATCTCGAACTTTCCGTAGCCGGTCGACGGCATCGGGACGTTGGGGTCGCTCCACGACATCAGACAGTTCCAACTCGTGCCCGGCCCGCTCTGCGTGACACCGGGCCCCTTGTCACACATGGCCTTCGGTGCGGCCGACGCCGCAGTGACGCCCTCATGGCCGAGGATCGCCGCCTGCTGGGCGTAGACGTTGGCGAAGGATGCGGTGACCGAGCGCTCGAGGCGAGCCTGCGTGAGCGGACTCCCGCTCGAGGTGGCGACAGCGACGCCGCCGAGGCCCACGGCCACCAGGACGGAGAGGAGAAGGGTCAGGATGATTCGTCGCATGTCAGCCTCCTGTGATGTCGCGACGGCGAAGGATGGACCAGGCCAGACCAAGTGAGGCCGCGGTCCAGGCTGTGCAGGTGATCAGCCCGGTGACGAAGGGTCCGAGGAAGGAGGGGGAGGCGAAGAGCCCGTGCCACGCTTCGAAGGCGGTGGTGGGGAGGTAGGGCCGGAGCGCCTCGGCTCCGCCCATGGCGCCGACCAGCTGCATCACCATGCCGAGGACGACCGGTGTCGCGACGCCGACGGCGACATTGCGCGACCACACCGAGAGCAGCACTGCGAGCGAGGTGAAGGCGATGACCGGCGGAATGGCAGTGAGCCATGCGAGTGCGGCGAAACGCCACGCATGTGCAGCGGGGATGAGTTGACCGGTCAGGCCGATCAGGGCGCCGCGACCGCCCACCAGTGCCGACGCGACGATCGTCGAGATCCCTAGAACGATGAGTACGAGAACACCGAACCCCAGTGCAGCAAGGGTCTTCGCGATGAAGATCGACGAGCGGCTGACCGAGCGGGTGAGGATCGTCTTCCACGTCCCGTGGTGGTCCTCGCTGGCGAAGATGTCCCCCGCGACGATCGACGTCAGCAGCGGCAGGATCCATTGGGCGGCGAACGCCAGAACCAGGAGGCCGAGTGCGAAGCCGTTGGTCGTCGCGTAGCGGCCGAAGAGCGTGTCCTTGGGCGGGTTGCCCTGGGCATGGATCGCGAACGCGATCGGGATGGGCGCGACCAGCGCACTGATCAGCAGCACGCGCGTGCGGACTTGGGCACGGAGCTTGAGCAGCTCGAAGCCGAGGGTCCTCATGCCGCAGCTCCCTCATTCTCGGGCAGGCCCGAGTCGGTCAGCAGGAAGAAGAGCGACTCGAGCGGCGTCTGGGTGGGCGTGAGCTGACGCAGCCCGATCCCCGCCTGCACCAGCGCGCCGACGTACGCCGCCACCGGCTCCTCCGCGCCTACGACATGGAGCTGGCCAGACTCGTCGAGGTCCACGACGAGGCCCGGCCGCCCCGCGGCGACGGACAGGGCCTGCAGGTTGGAGGTGGTGTCGAGCACGTGCCCGGGGTCGGGAGCCATCGCCCGTAGGTCGGCGATCGAGCCGTGGAAGGCGACCGTGCCGCATTTCATGATCGTGACGTTGTCGCAGATCTCTTCGACCTCCTCCATGTTGTGCGAGGAGAGCAGGACGGTGAGGCCGCTGGAGGCCAGGTCCTTCACCAGTGCACGCATATCGCGGATGCCGGCCGGGTCGAGACCGTTGGCCGGCTCGTCCAGCACAAGCAGTTTGGGCTCGCGCAGCAGCGACGCGGCCACGCCGAGGCGCTGCCGCATGCCGTAGGACCAGCCCCCGACCTTGCGGTCAGCACGGTCAAGGAGGTCCACGGTGGACAGGACCTCGTCGATCAGGCCCGGGCGGGTGTTGCCGTCGAGCCGGGCCATACTCTCGAGGTTCTGGCGGCCGGTCAGGTAGGGGTAGAAGCGGGGCGCCTCGATGAAGCCCGCGACGCCGTCGAGCACGCCTGTGCCCTCGGTGGCCCACTCGCGACCGTGGACGCGAAGCGTGCCCGCATCGGGCCGGATGAGACCGAAGAGCATCCGGAGGAACGTGGTCTTCCCGGCGCCGTTCGGCCCGAGGATCCCGTAGACCTCTCCGGGCGACACCTGCAAGGAGACGCCGTCGACTGCGCGGACGTTGCCGAAGGACTTCACGAGCCGCTCCGCGTCCACCGCCAGGGGAATGGGTTCTGTCATACGGCGGAACGTAGTGACGCGCTGCTGACCGCAACCTGAATGACTGGACGACTGCAGCCGGAGAGGGAGCGGACATGGAAAGACCCCCTGCCGTCTCGGGTCAGCAGGGGGTCTGACGAGAACAGTAGACCTCGCCCACGCCGACGTCCCGCAACTTCGCCGATTTTTACTGAACTGTGGACGAATCACGGGTTTGGTCAGGCTGCGGTCAGGTTCGAGCACGAGACTGGAGTCCGTGGCGCGCATCGGACTGTGTGAGGACGACCCTGCGATCAGGCGCGTCGTCGCCGAGGGGATGCGCCTCCACGGGCATGAGGTGGTCACGGCGTACGACGGCGGCGAAGCCGTCCGCCGCTTCTCCCACGACCTCACCCTGGACGCCCTGATCCTCGACATCGGACTGCCCGACGCGGACGGCCGCGACGTCGCCCTGGCGCTGCGGAGCAACGGACAACCCGCGCCGATCCTCTTCCTCACCGCCCTTGGGCAGCTCCATGACCGGCTGGCGGGCTTCGCGGCGGGAGCCGACGACTACCTCGCTAAGCCGTTCTCCGTCGCCGAGCTCGTCGCCCGGGTCGAGGCGCTGACCCGGCGCCGCTCGGCCCAGCCTCCGACGACGGCCGGCGACGAGCTCGTGCTCGACCCCGGTCGCCACGCGGTGCGCTGCGGCGAGCATGAGGTGAAGCTGACGCCCACGGAGTTCCGGATGCTGGCCGCCATCACGTCACGTCCCGGCGAGGTCGCACGCCGCCGCGCCGTCGTCGCCGCTGCCTGGCCAGATGGGGCGATCGTCGCCGAGAACACCATCGACGCCTACGCCGCGCGGATCCGCCGCAAGCTGAAGGAGGTCGGCTCGCCACTGGAGCTCGCCACCGTGCGCGGTGTCGGTTTCGAGCTGAGATGAGGAACTTCCGCACCCGGCTGGTGCTGTCCACCGTCCTGCTGGTCGGTGCCGTCATGGTGGGCGTTGTCCTCGTCCTGCGGGTCGCGCTGGAGCTGACCGAGGGCGAGCAGCGCAAGTACGCCTCCGACCACGTCTTCTACACGATGCTCGTCATGGCGGCCGTGACTGTCGCCCTCGTCGGCGTCGTCGCATGGGTCACGACCCGACGCGTGCTCGACCCGGTGCGGCAGATGGCCGAGCGCGCCGAGGAGTGGTCGGCCCGCGACCTCGGCCATCGCTTCGCGCTCGGTGCGCCGGTCGACGAGTTCGCCCAACTGGGACAGACGCTCGACCACCTGCTGGACCGTGTCGCCCAGGCGATACGCGACGAACAACGGCTCACCTCCGAACTCGCCCACGAGCTGCGCACGCCCCTGACCGCGATCCAGGGCTCGGCCGAGATTGCGCTCTTCCGCCTCGGCGCCGACGCAGACCGCGAGCTGCGCGACGACCTCGCCGAGATCGCGACGGCGGCCGCCCGGATGTCCGACACCATCACCACCCTGCTCGAGCTGGCGCGCCGAGGCACCGTCGCCGGATCCAGCAGCCTGTACGAGGTCCCCCCGGCGCTCGAGGTGCTGGTGCCGCCGCACGTCCGGTTCAGCGCCGATCTCGCGGCTGGTCTGCCTCAGGTCGCAGCCCCGACGGAGCTGGTCGTTCGAGCCCTTGCTCCGCTCATCGACAACGCCGGCCGTCACGCCAGCAGCGCCGTGACACTGACCGCACGACGTACCGAAGGAGGGGTCGAGCTCGTCGTCCGTGATGACGGCGCCGGCGTACCGGCGGCCCTGCAGGCGACGCTCTTCGAGCCGGGCACCACGGCCGGTGAGGGCACCGGGCTGGGGCTCGGCATCAGCCGCCGCATCGCCCGCTCGCTCGGCGGTGACGTCACCCTCGCCCGTCACGGAGACGGCAACGGCCGAGAGACGGAGTTCGTCCTCCGCCTGCCCGTGTCCGGTCAGGCGGCGAGTTCGAGGTCGGCGTCGTAGCCGATGACCAAGTGGGGCCGTCGCGGGATGGCGGGGCCGGTCGAGGCCGAGGGTCCGAGCAGTGGTGGTGGGTGGCTGGGCTGGTTGCCGATGACCTGTTTGGCCCAGTTGCACTGCCGGCAGTAGCCCTGGGCATTGACTGCTGAGGTCTGACCGCCTGAGGCCCAGTCGGTGATGTGGTCGATGTGCGCGATGGTGGCACCGCAGCCGGGTGTTCGGCAGAGCTGGTCGCGGAGTCGGATGAACTGGGCCAGGGCCTTGGGGAAGAGCCTGGCCTTGGACTCCATCGCGACCAGCTCCCCGGTCTCAGGGGCGGTGAAGAGGCGACGGAGTTCGACCTTCTGCACATCGAGCACCGCGGTCTGGATCAGTCGCTTCGCCAGCGCGGTAGGGATGGGTCCGTGTCCGGCGAGCAGGGCGGGCTGGGTGTGGTCGCCGTCGAGGAGTGCCCTGTCGGTCATGAGGAGGCCGATGCTCACTGGGTGGGCCGGCTGCTCCAACGCCACCGTGGCGGGCGTGCCACTGCCAGCACCGGTGAGGCGGGCGATCAACGTGTCGACCATGACCTGGCTCCGGGTCGCATCGACCCCCAGCGCGATCGCGGTGTCCGCAGCAGCACCAAGACTGTCCTTGACAGCCGCGAGCTGCTCGATGGGCATGAGTGCTTTGAGCCAACCCATCCCGTCGCCACGGTCGGTGGGCTGGATGGAGACGTGACGGTCGGCGACGGCCCTGTCCCGACGCCGTACGACCGCCTCCTCGTCGAGGGCGAGCGCGATGGCCTGGGCGCGGTGGGCGGTCTTGCGGTTGCCCAGCTCCTTCAACCCCGGTGTGGCGGCGAACCGCTGGTCGAACGCCGAGACATCGTGGCCTTCGAGGATGGAGGCTTCACGCGCGACCGACGTGGCCTGGTATTCCGACAGGTCACCGGCTGTGTAGCGGGCGAACGTCTGTGGCAGCGCCCGGAGCTGCTTCGCCAGGGCCGTCACGGTCCGGCCGTGGGCGGGTGAGATCCGACGCGAGCGAGCCACCAGCTCAGCGACGCCTTTGCCCTGCCGCTCGACGGGCACACCCTGCGCGGCAGCGCGTTCGCGCATCAATCGGTCGACTGCGAGAGCCAAGCGTGCTTGGCGGGCTTCGATCTGGTGCTTGAGGGTCTCGAGCTCGCCCAGTTCGGTGCAGATGCTGTCCAGGTCGCCGTCGATCGGCCCGGCGATGGACATCCCGAAGCCGCGGATGTCGTCCGTGGTGGGGGTGTCTGCCATCGCTTCTCCCGAGGTCGGCGTGGTTGCTTGCGCTTTCGCCGATCCTATCAGCAAGGCCAAGAAGGCGCAACCGCTTTTGACTATTCGTCGTCGACTTTTGTCGAAACCCGAGCTAGAGGCGCCAGGGCTTGGCGGGTCTGGAGATCAGAGCGCCGACGTGGTCGGACTGCCGGAGGAATGCCTCCGACCATCCGGCGGCTTGCGGACGGAGCCGCGCAAGCGTCAGGCTTCGCAGGGCGCACCGCGACCCGCGTCAGTCCATCACCGCGTCGACAACGAACTCGTTCTCGTCCGGCTTCCCACCACCGTCGGCACCCTCGAGCCGATGCCGCGCGTGGGCACCCCCCTCGTCGGAGTGGGTAACACCGACGTACGCGACGAGCAGGGCGAAGACGAGCAGCCCGACCGCCGTCACGGGTCCGGTGCCGAACCCGAGGCCGTCGTGGTGATGCGAGCCCAGACCGTCGGCGACGCTCGCCCCGAGTGGGCGGGTCAAGGCGTAGGCGATCCAGAAGCAGATCACGGCACGGACCTCTCCCCTGGTCCGGCGACGGCCCGCCGCCCAGATCGCGAGCGGGACGAGGATCAGGACGCCGAAGATCAACGCCGACGGCCAGAAGCCAAGGCCAAGGTTCTCGGCCGTCGTGTCGCCCAGTGCCGTGCCGAGCCCGAACGTGAGCAGGACCGTGCCCCAGTAGAACCGCTCGCGTCGCGGCGTCACGATCGAGTGCACCGAGAGAGTGCCTTCTGAGCGACGCCACCAGGTGAGCAGCCCCACCAACAGCACGGCGTAGATCACCGAGTCCACGTAGTACGGCGTCCCCAGCGCGACGTGCGGGCCGTCCGCGATCATCGTGCCGAAGACGGCGACCATGAGGACCGTCAGCCAGTACCTCACCGGGTGGTACGTCGACGACCGCAGCTGCCAGGCGAGCGCGAGGAAGAACCCGCCGACTCCGACGACGCCCGCCAGCACAAGGCTCTTGGTGCCCATGAAGTCCGAGGCTGTCTCGCCGATGCCGGTGGTGAGCAGCTTGATGATCCAGAAGAGCGCGAAGATCTCGGGGACCTTCGGCGCTGCGAAATGACGAGTGGCCATGCGCCGGACGCTAGGTCCGGTCACATGGCCACTACCTGACTACGTCAGGGCGAGGTTCACGCCTTGTCGAGGTCGGAAGCCACGCGGCGGTGCGCCTCCCAGATCGCCTCGGGCAGCTTGAACTGCGAGAGGTGCTCCTCGCGGAACTTCATCTCCTGGCGCCAGCGGTCGGCGTCGATGGAGAGCAGCTTCTCGAGGTCGCCGTCCTTGAAGGACATGCCCTCGAGGTTGAGCTCGTCGGCCTTCGGCAGGATGCCGACGGCGGTCGGGTTGCCCTCGACCTCACCGGCCTGGAACTGCAGCAGCCAGAGCAGCGCACGCACGTTGTCGCGGTAGCCGTTCCACAGGAAGTGGCCGTCCTCCGGGTCACGCTGGAACCAGTTGACGTGGGCGAAGACCGGGGGCTTCGTGGAGGAGCCGATGATGTCCAGCCAGTGCTGGGCGTAGTCGCCCTCCTCGTAGGCCATGAAGGGGCGCATCGACATCGGGTCGTAGCGGAGCTGGCCCTCGACGCCCTCGGCGGCGAAAGTCGCCTCGGCGCCGAGCGTCATGCCGTCGTAGACACCCTCGGCGATGTCGGTGATGGCGCGGATCAGCGGCTCGCGGTCACGGGTGCGGCCACCGAAGATGATCGCGTTGATCACGACACCGGCCGGGTCGTTGTAGTCGTCGGCTGCGTTCGGGACGTTCGCGATGGTCGTGGTGAAGCGGCTGTTGGGGTGCGCCCACGGCTCCTTGAGCTCGTCGGGGTTGCGCTCGGAGAGACGCTCGCCCTTCCAGTCCAGCCAGCCGTCGAGGTCGTCGGGGTGGTGCTTGGTCTTGCCCTCCCACCAGACGTCCTGGGTCTTCTCGTTGTAGGCGACGTTGGTGAAGATCGCGCCCGAGCCGGGCAGGATCGCCTTCACGGCGCCCGGGTTGGTCTCCTCGTTGGTGTCCTTGGCGACACCGAAGACGCCGTTCTCCGGGTTGAAGGCACGGATCTTGCCGTCCTCGTCGACCCACAGCCATGCGATGTCGTCGCCGTAGAAGGTGACCTCGTAACGGTCGCCGAGCGCGTCGGGCGCCAGCGTCATCGAGAGGTTTGTCTTGCCCGAGGCCGACGGGAAGCCACCGACGACGTGGAACGTCTTGCCGGTCTCCTTGTCCTTGATGCCCAGCAGGAGGAACTGCTCGGCGAGGAACTTGCCACTCGCCTTGCCGTCGTAGCAGGCCTGGCGCAGGCCGTGGGCGATCTTGCCGAGCAGTGCGTTGCCGCCGTACGACGACCCGAAGTGCAGGATCGTGCGCTGGTCGGCCACGGTGGCGAAGAGGCGCTGGTCGTTCTCGGTGCCCTGACCGAGGTTGGGCAGGTCGCCGGTGACGTGGACGGCCTTCACGAAGGACGACGGGTCGGCGAGGTTGTTGATGTGGTCGATGCCGACGCGGGCCATCCGGATCATCTGCTGGACGACCGGGCGGCAGTCGGTGAGCTCGACGCCGGCTGCCCAGGCCTCGAGCGGCGAGCCGGCGGGGGCCATCAGGTAGGGGATGACGTACATCGTCTTGCCCTTGCTGGCGCCGGTCATGCGCTCGGTGAGCGTCGCGACCGTCTCCTCCGCGGGCTTCCAGTTGTTGTAGATGCCCTTGTCGGCCGGGTTGGACGTCGCCACGACGGTGCGCTCCTCGGAGCGGGCGGTGTCCTTGTAGTAGGAGCGGCTGTAGTAGCGGTCACCGCTGACGGGGAGCAGCTCGCCCGCGTCGACGGACTCCTTGAGGAGCCGCGCGTCGTCCTCGGCGCTCACGACCTGGATCCGGTCGGGCGTGGTGATCGCTGCCCACTGCGCGACGAACTCCCGCACATGGGGATTCGTCAGCCCTGCCTCGTCGAGCACCTTGTCCACGTCAACCATCAAAAACGCCCTTCACAGATTCACCCGGCATCCGCCATCACCCCTCGGGGCTGCGGACATGTTCCGGCACGCTACCTGACTCAACGACGCTGTTGAGGTGCGGTCCATGACCCAGCGTGAGTGGTACGTCACGTCGAGGGCCAGTGGATCGATCCAAGCGTCGAGAGGCCGGGATAGGGTCGAAAAATGGAGGTCGAAGAGACGAAATTGCCCGGTGTCGGACTACGCCACGACTTCGTCACGGCGTCCGGTCGACGGATCGGTGTGATCTCGACCAAGAGCGGTTCCCGGCACCTGTCGATCTATCGGGAGGACGACGAGGACGCGGTCAAGGCGAGCATCGAGCTCGACCATGAGGAGGCCAGTGTGCTGGCCGAGCTGCTCGGTGCTCCTCGGGTCATCGAGCGGCTGGCGAAACTGGCCGAGCAGGTCGAGGGGATCAAGACCGCGGGCATTCCCCTCGGCGCCTCCCTCGCCGGCAGGACGCTCGGCGACGCCGAGATCCGCAGCCGGACCGGCGCCTCGATTGTCGCCATCCTCCGTGGTGATGAGGTGACGCCCTCGCCTACGCCCGACTTCGTCTTCCGCCAGGGCGACAAGGTCGTCGTCGTCGGCACGGAGGACGGCGTACGCGCCGCCTCCGCCATCCTCGAAGCCTGAGCCCCGGTTTCGTGAGCCCCACAGCGCAGCTCCTGCTGGAGCTCGGCGCCGTCCTGTTCGCGCTCGGCGTGCTCGGCCGTGTCGCCGGGCGTTTCGGCCTCTCCCCCATCCCCCTCTACCTCCTGGCGGGGCTCGCCTTCGGCCACGGCGGACTGGTTCCGCTCGACGCACCGGAGGGCTTCTTCCACACCGGGTCCGAGATCGGCGTCGTGCTGCTCCTCCTCCTGATCGGGCTCGAGTACACCGCCGAGGACCTGGTCGACAACCTGCGCACCCAGGCGCCGTCGGGCCTCGTCGACCTTGTCCTCAACGGCCTGCCGGGCGCGCTCTTCGCGATCGTCCTGGGGTGGGGCACCACCGCGGCGGTCGCGATGTTCGGGGTCACTGCCGTGAGCTCCTCGGGCATCATCTCCAAGGTCCTCACCGACATGGGCCGACTCGGAAACCGGGAGACGCCCGCGATCCTCGGCGTGCTCGTCCTCGAGGACCTCGCGATGGCCGTCTACCTGCCGCTGATCACCGCGCTCGCCGCCGCCTCCGGCGGCTGGTCGACGATCAGGGCCGTGGCCATCGCCCTCGCGGTGCTGGCCGTCGTGCTGGTCGTCGCGCTGCGGTACGGCGCCCAGGTGACCCGACTCGTCACCGGCGGTACCAACGAGGTGATGCTCCTGCGTGTCGTCGGCTTGGCGCTCCTCGTCGCGGGGCTCGCCGAGGCCGCGCACGTCTCCGCCGCCGTCGGCGCCTTCCTCCTCGGCATCGGCCTCTCCTCCGAGATCGCCGAGACGGTCCACCGCCTGCTCGAGCCGCTGCGCGACATCTTCGCCGCGGTCTTCTTCGTCTTCTTCGGGCTCTCGACCGACCCGAGCAAGCTGCCCGGCGTCCTGCTCCCCGCGGTCCTGCTGGCGATCGTCGGCGTCCTGACCAAGATCGCGACCGGCTGGTTCGCGGGCGGACGTGCGAAGGTCACACCCCGGGCGCGGTTGCGGGCCGGAGCCGCCCTCGTGCCCCGGGGAGAGTTCTCGATCATCGTCGCCGGGCTGGTGGCCGGAGCGGTCACGCCGGAGCTGGGCACCACCACGGCGGCGTACGTCCTCATCCTTGCCGTCGTCGGCCCGATGATGCCGCGGCTGATGGAGCCGATTGGGGCGCGACTGGCCGCAAGGTCCACACTGAAGGGGTGACGTCCAAGTCAGCGGGCAAGTCGGTGGAAGCGCGGCCGGTGAAGCGCCCGCGTCACCTGATGGACCCGAACAACCTGCAGCGACCGGTCAACGACCGCAGCCTCACCAACGTGCAGCGTTGGGTCTTCTCGGTGCTGGTCGTCTTCACGATCGCCCACCTCGCGGTCGGCGTCGCGATCGCCGCACAGTTCGTCAACGACGACGCGACGGCCGCGCGGATCGGCCTGAACATCATCGCCATGGTCTTCGGCATCCTCGGTGTCGCCGCCGGGATCGCGATCCACCGGAAGCCGCCGTTCGACCGGCGGCACGCGCCGTGGCTCCTGCTCGGCACGATCCCCGGCATCGTCGGCCTGGTGCTCGCGCTCAGTTAGCCCCTGATCAACCAGACGGCAGTGTCGGCCGGAAGGCTTCCGTCGGCACCGAGCGGTGACGAGGCGAGGAGCACGTCGCCGGCCGGCAGCGGTACGACGGCACTGCCGGTGTTGATCCAGCACTCGACCGCACCGTGGCGGAACGCGACATATCCATCCCCGGGCGAGCCACCGGCGACCCACTCGAACGTGTCGTCCTCGCCCAGCCGCGCGCGGCGCAGCGCCAGCGCCGCGCGATAGAGGTTGAGCACCGACGAAGGATCGGCGGACTGGCCGTCGGCGACGTACGAAGCCCACCAGTCGGGCTGCGGCAGCCACGGCTCCGTGGCCGCGCCGACGGGGCTGAACCCGGCCGAGGTGCCGGACCCCCAGGGCAGCGGCACCCGGCAGCCGTCACGGCCGACGTCGCCGTTGGTGGCGTGCAGGAAGATCGGGTCCTGCCGAGCCTCATCGGGGATGTCCTCGACCTCGGGGAGGCCGAGCTCCTCGCCCTGATAGAGGTAGACGGTCCCGGGCAGGGCGAGGACGAAGAGCGTGGCGGCCCGCGCCCGGCGTACGCCCAGCTCGAGCTCGGCGGGCTCGGACGACCACCGAAGGCGGTCCCAGACCGACTCGACCGGCCCGTCCGGCTGCGAGCGGGCATAGCGGGTGACGTGGCGGACGACGTCGTGGTTGGAGAGCACCCACGTGCTGACGCCGCCGGCCGCGGCGACCGCCGAGCGCGCGTCGTCGACGGTCTCCTTCATGAACGCCGCCTCGAAAGGCGCCCGCAGGAAGTCGAACTGGAACGCCGTGTGAAGCTCGTCGGGACGGAGGTACAGCGCGAGCCGCTCGTTGCTCGGCACCCACGCCTCGGCCACGAAGATCGGCTTGTGCGGGTACTCCTCGGCGACCTCACGCCAGGCGCGGTAGATCTCGTGGACGCCATCGTTGTCCCACGCCGGGTGCGGCTCGGTGTTGTTGCTGAGGCTGTCGCGGCGCCCCGCGTCGGGCATGCCGTCGGCCTTGACCATGCCGTGCGCGACGTCGATCCGGAACCCGTCGACTCCGCGGTCGAACCAGAACCGCAGGATGTCCTCGAACTCGCGGCGCACCTCCGGGTTGGACCAGTCGAGGTCGGGCTGCTCGGGCGCGAAGAGGTGGAGATACCAGTCACCGGGCGTGCCGTCGGCATTCGTCGTACGCCGCCAGGCCGGTCCTCCGAAGACGGACTCCCAGTCGTTCGGCGGCTCCTCGCCGGCCTCTCCGCGACCCGGCCGGAAGATGTAGCGCGCCCGCGCCGCCTCGTCACCTTCGAGCGCGGCGCGGAACCATGCGTGCTCCGACGACGTGTGGTTCGGGACGATGTCGAGGATGACCTTGAGGCCGGCGGCGTGCGCCTCGGCGAGGAACTGGTCGGCCTCGGCCAGCGTGCCGTAGTCCGGCTCGATGTCGCGGTAGTCGGCGACGTCATAACCGGCATCAGCCTGCGGCGAGGGGTACCAGGGGTTGATCCACAGCGCGTCGACGCCGAGTCCGGCCAGATAGTCGATCTTGGACCGGAGGCCTGCAAGGTCGCCGATGCCGTCGCCGTTCCCGTCGGCGAAGGAGCGGATGTAGACCTGATAGACGACGGCGTCCTGCCACCACGCGGTGCTCATGGTTCCCCACGGTACGGGGGATCCGCGCCCGGCCGGGAGACGGTCACCGCCGCGCAGCGGGCCGCGAATCCGAGTGCCCGCTCGAGGCCGACGCGGTCGATCCGCTGCAGCTCCTCGCGATTGACACCGGAGAGCGCCGCGAGGAGCCCTGCCATGAAGGAGTCGCCAGCGCCGATCGTGTCCACCACCTCCGCCTCTACCGCCGGTACGTCGACCCGCCCCGCCCCGCACATCGCGAAGGCACCCCGCCCACCGTCGGTGACGGCGACGATCGCCGGACCGAGGGCCAGCCACTCCTCGGCGACCTCGCCGAGCGGGCGTCCGGGATGGAGCCACTCGAGGTCCTCGGTGCTCGCCTTCACCACGTCGGCCGAGGCGACGAACGCCTCGATCACCGGCCCCGCGTCGCCGACCGGGCCGAGCAGCTGCGGCCGGACGTTCGGGTCGTAGGAGACGATCGCGTCCTCCCGCAGCCCGGTCAGGAGCGGGAGCAGCTCACGCGCACCGAGCACCGCCGCGACGGAGCCGGTGTGGACGAGCGTGGCCGCACCACCGGCAGGTAGCAGAGGGGTCGACCAGGCGATGTCGAAGTCGTAGAGCGCGGAGCCGTCGGGCTGGATGGTGGCCACTGCCGTCGACGTACGCACGTCGGAGGAGGCGCCGACGAGCTCGACCCCGTTCTCCGCGAGGTGGTCGCGCACGAGCCGGCCGTGGTCGTCGCCGCCCACGGGCGCCACCAGGGTGGCCTCCACCCCGAGGCGCGCCAGCCCGACGGCCACGTTGAGCGGACTGCCGCCGACCCGTGCGTCGTCAGGCTCTCCGGCGCGGCGGATGAGGTCGACCAAGGCCTCCCCGATGACGAGCGCACTCATGAGCGGACCCCGAGTCGCTGGCAGGCGATGAGGGCGAGCTCGAGGTCGAGCCGATCGTCCTCCAACGGCCGGCCGCGGAGTGCGAGGGCCTTGTCGACGCGGTACTTCACAGTGTTCTTGTGCAGGTGGAGTCGCTCGCCGGTGGCGACGTACGAGCCCTGCGTCTGCACGAAGAGGAGCAGGGTCTGGCGGAGCGCTTCGAGCGCCGGAGTGTCAGCACCCAGAGGGCCGAGCGTGCGGGCGACGAGCCGACGGGTCTCCTCGGGGTCGACGGCCAGGAGGGCCGCGGCGCGGACGTCGGACTCACCGAAGGACGTCACCCGGGCTGCGCCGCCGCCGAGTCGCGCCACACCCTGCACGCGCAGCGCCTCCAGGTGTGAGGAGCGGAAACCCTCGATGCCCCGACCCGGCGAGCCCAACGCCACCTGGACCGGGGCGGGCGCGTCAGCGACCGCGCTCTCGAGGGCCGACCAGTCGACGTCCGGCCGGTCGGTGCGAGTGCCGAGCCCGAACCACACCCAGCCCGTCGTGAGGTCGGCGGGCCAGAAGAGCGGCCGGCCCCGGGACCCCACCGCCCGGGCCAGCGCGCCGACCACGTGCTCGAGCGCGGAGAGGTCGGCGGCCTCCTCACTCGTCCAGATCACGGCGCCGAGATGGTGCTGACCGAGCCGGTGGTCGAGGGTCCTCTCCGCCGCACCGAGATCGGCGACCCCCGTCCCGCTCAGGAGCTGCTCGATCACGTCGGCCTGGGCCGCGTTGCGGAGCGCGAGCCAGCGGTCGCGCTCGGCCTGGTACTCCCGCAGCACCTGCTCGCTCACCTCGTCGATGTAGCCGAACGCGATCTCCGCCATCAACCACGACGCCTCACCGGTCATCTCCGGTGAGGGGACGAGTTCGGGGATCAACCGCAGGCCCCAGTCCATGATCCGCTGGTGGCCGAGTCGGTAGGCGCGTGCGAGCGCCGTCGGCGCGATACCGCGCTGGGCGAGCCGGCGCGCATACTCCCGCGCACCCTGCGGCGCCGCGATGTGCTCGCGGTCCAGCTGTCCGCGCAGCATCAACGAGACCGCCTCGAGGTTGCTCTCGACGCTTGCGCTCAGCAGCCCGGTCAAGTCCGGCGCCTCCTGCAGCTCGGGGATCCTGCCCTCCATGTCCGCCTTGAGGAAGACCGTGAGCTCGGTCAGCCGTCGGCTGAGCTCGCGGCCGACCTCGGCGACGACGTCGGCCGCCTCTTGGGCCGTCGAACCAGTCCCGATCGACTCCTGACGGGTCGCCATCACAGGTTCCTCGCGATCTTTCGTGCTCCCAACACAGTGACGGGCATCACATCGCGGTCCTAGCGTCGGCGTCAAGAGCTGAAAGGAAAGCCCCATGACCTATCTCCCGTGGCAGTGGCCGTCGACGTACGCCGACCGCGACTGCGTCAGCGACGACCACCGTGCCCTCACCTACGACCAGGTGTCCCGGTGGGTCGATGCCACCGCCGCGGAGCTCGCGGAGCGCGGCGTCACGGCCGGTGACGTGGTCGCGGTGAGGCTGCCGAACCGGATCGAGCTGCTCATCACGATCCTCGCGGCCTGGCGCCTCGGGGCCGCCGCGACGCCGGTCAACCCCGCCTTCACGGAGACGGAGGCCGGCCATCAGATCACCGACTCGGGCGCGGTGCTCGTCATCGACGACGCTGCCCAGCTGCCGGAGCCGGGGACGCTCGCCACCCGCGCGCTCCCCGAGCCGCCGAGCGACCCCGACGCGCTGGCGATGCTGATCTACACCAGCGGCTCGACCGGGCGGCCGAAGGGCGTCGAGCTGACCCACGCCAACCTCGACGCGATGTCGTCGCAGATGGCGGACCACATGGAGATCACACCCGATGACCACTGCCTGCTGATCCTCCCGCTCTTCCATGCGAACGCGATCTTCGTCAGCTTCCTCACCCCCATCCGCGCGGGCGGCCGGCTGACGATCATGGGCCGCTTCCACCCGACCGAGTTCCTGCAGCGCGTGGGCGAGATCCGGCCGACGTACTTCTCCGGCGTCCCGACGATCTACCAGATGCTCGTCGCCCAGGCCGCGACCGTGCAGGCCGACTTCAGCTCCCTCCGCTTCGCGATCTGCGGTGCCGCGCCGGCCAGCAGGGAGCTGCTCACCGCGGTCGAGGAGACCTTCGGCATCGGACTGATCGAGGGCTACGGCCTCACCGAGGGCACGTGTGCCAGCACGGTCAACCCCCTGCACGGACCGCGGAAGCTCGGCACCGTCGGCGTCGCCCTGCCCGGCCAGACGGTCGCGATCATGCGGGAGGACGGCACCTTCGCCCCGACAGGCGAACGCGGTGAGGTCGTCATCCAGGGACCGACCGTCATGCGCGGCTACCTCAATCGGCCGGACGCCACCGCCGGGACACTCCGGCCCGACGCGAACGGCGATGTCTGGCTGCACACCGGCGATGTCGGCGTACTCGACGACGACGGCTATCTCACGCTCGTCGACCGGATCAAGGACATGATCATCCGCGGCGGCGAGAACCTCTATCCCAAGGAGATCGAGGCCGCGCTCACCACCCACCCGGGCGTCGTGGCCGCCGCGGTCGTCGGCGCTCCGGACCCCGTGTACGGCGAGGTGCCGGTCGCCTTCGTCACCATCCGTCCCGATGCCTCCGTCACTGAGGACGACCTGCTGCGCACCGCCTCGCAGCACCTGACCCGGGTCAAGCTCCCGACCCGGATCGAGATCCTCGACGCCCTGCCGCTCAACCCGGTCGGCAAGGTCGACAAGCCTGCGCTCCGCGCCCGCCTCACCACCCTCACCAGCACTGTCACCACAGGAGCCTGAGATGCCCTTCCTCAACCCCGTCCTCCCCGACGTCGACCCGGCCGCCTTCAACGCACTGCCCCTGCGGGAGCGACTCCGTATCGGCAGCACCTTCTGGGCCGACGAGGGATTCGGCACGCCCCGCTACGTCCACGTGGTCTACATCCTCAAGGTCCTCGTGCTGTACGTCGCCCTCGGACTGCTCGTCATCGGCCTGACCAGTGACGTCGGCTCGGTGTGGCACATCGGGGACTGGTGGAAGGAGACGGTGGTCTACCAGAAGGCGATCGTCTGGACCGCCCTGATCGAGGTGGTCGGGATCGGCGGCGCCTGGGGGCCGCTCTGCGGGCACTTCAAGCCGATGACCGGCGGCGCGCGCTACTGGCTTCGCACCGGCACGATCCGGGTGGCACCGTGGCGTCTTCCGCTGACCGGCGACACCCGACGCAGCGGCGTCGACGTCGCCCTCTACGCCGCCCTGCTGCTGTCGCTGGTCGCTGCGCTCGTCGCGCCACCGAACGACGGCATGGTGCGGCCGTGGCTGCTCGCACTGCCGGTGGTCCTCTTCGCCCTCAACGGCCTGCGCGACTCGATCATCTTCCTCGCCGGCCGAGGGGAGCAGTACGTCCCGGCCATGATCCTCGGCGTGATCCTCGGCGAGACCGACCTGATCATCGCCGCCAAGCTCATCATCGTCGTCGTCTGGATCGGCGCCGGCTGCTCGAAGTTCGGCCACCACTTCGTCAACGTCGTCCCGGCGATGATCTCCAACGGCCCGTTCACTCCCGGCCGCACGGTCCGCCGCCTGCACTACCGCAACGTCGCCGAGGGCGACCTGCGGCCCTCCGGCCTGGCCTGGTTCATGGCCCACGTCGGTGGCACGACCGTGGAGATCCTCACCCCGCTGGTGCTGCTCTTCACCACCAACCGCACGGTCGTCGTCCTCGCCGTCATCCTGATGGTCGTCTTTCACGCCTTCATCACCGTCGCCTTCCCGTTGGCCGTGCCGCTGGAGTGGAACGTCCTCTTCGGCTTCCTCGCGGTCTACCTCTTCGTCGGCCACGCGGCGGGCGACGGCTGGGCGCTCGCGGACTTCTCGCACCCGTGGGCGCTGATCCCCATCGCCGCGGGCCTCGTCCTCTTCCCGGTGCTCGGCAACCTCCGACCGGACCTGGTCTCGTTCCTCCCCTCCATGCGGCAGTACGCCGGCAACTGGGCCACCTCGGTCTGGGCCTACGCTCCCGGCGCCGAGGCGAAGCTCGCCAAGCTGGGCCTCCCGGTCGAGGACATGACGACGCAGATGCGCGACCTGCTCAAGTACGACCACGACACCGCCGAACTGGCGATGAGCCTGATCTGCTCGTGGCGTTCCATGCACAGCCAGGGCCGTGGGCTCTACTCCCGACTCCTGCAGCTCGACGACATCGAGCAGCGCACCATCCGTGAGGGCGAGTTCCAGGTCAACCTCATCCGCGGCTGGAACTTCGGCGACGGCCACCTGCACGACGAGCGTCTCGTCGCCGCCGTCCAGGAGCGGATCGGCTTCGAGCCCGGTGAGCTCGTCGTCGTGTACGCCGAGTCCCAGCCGATCCACCGAGGCACCCAGTCCTACCGCGTGATCGACGCCGCCCTCGGCGTCATCGAGCGCGGCACGTGGCGGGTCGACGACGCCGTCGCCGAGCAGCCGTGGCTGCCGAACGGGCCGATCCCGCTCACCGTCACGTGGCGGCCCGCCGCGCCGGTAGGGGCGGCACCCGCGACAGCTTCGGTCGCTGCCCCTACCGTGAACCCGTGACCAATGCAGGGGTGACCGCCGTCGTCGTCGGCAGCGGGCCCAACGGGCTCGCTGCCGCACTGACCCTCGCCGAGGCCGGCGTCTCGGTGACGATCATCGAGGGGGCCGACGTCGTGGGCGGCGGCGTGCGCTCGGCCGAGCTGACCCTGCCGGGACTGCTGCACGACGAGTGCTCGGGCTTCCACCCGTTCGCGACCTCCTCGCCCTTCGCCCTCGCCGCCGGGCTCGATCACGACGTCACGTGGCGCTGGGCGCCCCACCAGCTGGCCCACCCGCTCGACGGCGGCCGGGGCGCGGTGCTCGACCGGTCCGTCGACGTGACGGCCGAGGGGCTGGGCACCGACGGCGCCAGCTGGCGCCGGATGTTCGGCCCGCTGACGGAGCGCTTCGACACGATCTCCGAGGAGTTCCTCCAGCCCGTCATCCACGTCCCCCGCCACCCCATCCACCTCGCCCGCTTCGGTGCATACGCCGCCCTCCCGGCGTCCGTACTCGCCCGTCGCTGGTCCGGAGAGGAGGCGAAGGGTCTCTTCGGCGGGGTCGCCGCGCACGGGTTCACCCGCCTCGACCTGCCCTTCTCCTCGGCGATCGGCGTAGCCCTCACCACGTCCGCCCACCGCTACGGCTGGCCGGTGGCCGAAGGTGGCTCGCAGGCGATCGCCGCTGCGCTGGTCGCACGCCTGACCTCGTTGGGCGTGCGGATCGAGACCGGCCGCACCGTCACCTCCGCCTCGGAGCTCGGGGAGCCCGACCTGCTCATGCTCGACACCGCCCCCGGCGCCGCGGCGGGCATCCTCGGGGGCCGCCAGTCCGCCCGCGCCCGCCGCGCCTACCGGCGCTACCGCCACGGCCCAGCAGCGTTCAAGGTCGACTTCGCGATCGAGGGCGGCGTGCCGTGGGCCTTCGAGCCCGCCCGCTCCGCCGGCACGGTGCACCTCGGCGGCACCTTCGACGAGATCGCGGCCAGCGAGGCGGCGGTGGCGCGTGGCGTCATGCCCGAGCGACCGTTCGTCCTCGTCGGACAGCAGTACGTCGCCGACCCGACCCGCTCTGCCTCACCGTCCGACGGCCTCAACCCGCTCTACACCTACGCCCACGTGCCGGCCGGCTTCCGGGGCGACGCGACGGAGGCGATCATCGGACAGCTCGAGCGGTTCGCTCCCGGATTCCGGGACATCGTCCGGGCGACGTACGTCCGCTCGGCCACGGCGATGGCGCAGCACAACCCGAACTACGTCGGCGGCGACATCGCCACCGGCGCCGCCGACCTGCGCCAGATCGTCTTCCGCCCCCGGGCGGGCCTCGACCCGTACTTCACCGGCGCGCCCGGCGCCTACCTCTGCTCGGCCGCCACGCCGCCCGGAGCCGGTGCGCATGGCATGTCCGGGATGCTCGCCGCCCAGTCGGCGCTGCGGTCGCTCCCATGAGAGAAGGCCCCCGCGTCTGCGAGGGCCTTCTGAATGTGCGGCTGTAGGGATTCGAACCCCAGACCTTCTGATCCGTAGTCAGATGCTCTATCCAGCTGAGCTACAGCCGCGTGTCACGTGGACTCGAAGAGAGTAGCGGACAGTCGAGGAGTTCCCGAAATCCGGGACACGAGCCGGTCATTGCAGGTATGGGATCATGGTCTCGGTCGTGGGGACCTCGACGGTGGGAGGAGGCGGACGTGGGAGACTACTCCGCTGATCAGCGCGCCCTTTTCGAAGCGGAATCGATTCCGCTCTACGAGGAGATCGTCGCGCAGGGCGGTATCGAGACGGATGATCCGCGGCTCGTGGCGGGAAGCAGCGCCCGGCCGGCGTTCGACCTGCTTGCGGAGCTCAGCCTCGTCCACCTCGACGAGGAGGCGGGCCGCTGGCTCCCGGAGGACCCGACAGCGGCGCAGGCGCGGGTGGTCAGCCCGATGTCGATCGAGGGTGCGCGACTCCTGGAGGAGTCGTCGCACTGGACGCGGGGCTTCTCGTCGCTGGCGCAGGCTTGGCGCTCCTCCTCCGCCGCTGACGAGCGCGGGCCGTTCACCTACATGCGCGGACGGGCGATCGGGCCCTACCTCGAGAGCCTCGTCGCAGAGTGCCAGGAGGAACTGCTCACCGCGCAGCCGCAGACCGGCCGCGACACCAGCCCGAGCTATACCGTCCAGGTCGCGCAGGGTGAGCGTGACCTGCTCGCCCGCGGCGCGAAGCTCCTGACGCTCTACCAGCACAGCGCCCGGCGCAGCTCGGCCACGCGGGAGTACGTCGCCGCGGTCACCGAGCTCGGCGGCGAGATCCGTACGCTCGACGAGTTCTTCAACCGGATCATCGTCGTCGACCGCCGGATCGCCGTGATCCCGGCTCCCGACGACCTCTCCGTCGCGATGGCGGTGAGAGAGCCGACCGTGGTGGCCTACCTCGTCGACGTCTTCCTGCGCTCGTGGGAGCGGGCGCGGCCGTTCAACGCCCGCGACGACCAGGCCGTACGCCAGATCGCGGTGGAGCAGCGGGCGATGACGATGCGGATGCTGATCGAGGGCTATTCGGACCCGGTCTCGGCAAAGCGCCTCGGGGTCAGCCCTCGCACGTACGCCGGCTACATCTCGGACCTCAAGGAGGAGTTCGAGGCGGAGACGCGCTTCCAGCTCGGGTACACGATCGGCCAGCAGGGCATCACGCCCGACTCGCTCTCCACCGACTGACAAATGCGCGAAAGGCAGCGGATCCGAGTATCCGCTGCCTTTCTCGCTGGAGCGGCCCCACCAGTGGGGGGCGGTGGGCGTGACCGCTCCAGAAACGGTGTCAGATGCTCACTTGAGCGTCTTCACCGGAGCCGTGGGGACGCTGTAACCCCAGCTGTAGTCCTTGGCGTGGGCCGCCGGTGACGTGAGACCGAGCAGGCCGAGGCTGACGGCGCCCGAGGCGACCGTGACCGCGATGATCCGTGCGAGCTTCATGATGGTGTCCTTGCTAGTGCGGTTGTCGTGGGTCCCGAGTGGTGGTGCCTGCAACGAGAAGTCTGCCGAGTGCGCAAGAGGCCGAGTTAGGACCTTAGTCCCTCATATCTTTGCATTGCACAAAGTTGCAGTCCAAGACCTCGGGTGGTCAGCCGCCGATCGCGCTCATGGAGCGGCTCGCCGCGGCGAACTCCTCCAGTCGGACCGGTTCGTCCAGGCCATGGCCCCGAGCCTTGCCCCACATCGCGGTTCTCCAGCGCCCCGCGATCTCGGCGTCATCCGACCCGTCGCGCAGGAGCGCCCGCAGGTCGGTCTCCGTGGTGGCGAAGAGGCAGTCCCTGATCTGGCCGTCGGCGGTCAGCCGGGTGCGGTTGCAGGCGCGGCAGAAGGGCTGGGTCACCGACGCGATCACGCCCACCGTCGCGGGGCCGCCGTCGACCAGCCATCGCTCCGCCGGGGCACTGCCACGAGGAGCCACACTCGGCGAGAGTTCGAACTCCGTCCGGAGGCTGTCGAGGATCTCGTCGGCCGTGATCAGGTTGTCGCGCGTCCACTGGTGGTCGGCGTCGATCGGCATCTGCTCGATGAAGCGCAGCTCGTACCCACGCTCCAGCGCGAACCTCAGCAGTGCCGGCGCCTCGTCGTCGTTCACTCCTCGCATCAGCACGGCGTTGACCTTCACCGGCGTCAGGCCGGCACTCTGGGCGGCCTCCAGCCCCGTGAGTACGTCGTCCAGCCGGTCCCGTCGCGTGAGCTGATGGAACCGGGCGCGATCGAGGGTGTCCAGCGAGACGTTGAGACGCCGCAGCCCGGCCTCCTTGAGCGCGGGGGCGATGCGCTCCAGGCCGAGTCCGTTGGTGGTCAGGGAGAGGTCGAGGTCGTCACCGAGCTCGTAAGTGCGCCGGATCAGGTCGGGCAGCCCGGGCCTGATCAGCGGCTCGCCACCGGTGAACCGGATCGCGTTGACACCGAGGTCCTGGACCGCGATGCGCACCAGCCGCACGATCTCGTCGTCGGTCAGCAGCTCGTCCTTGGGCAGCCACGGGAGGCCCTCGGCCGGCATGCAGTAGGTGCAGCGCAGGTTGCACTTGTCGGTGAGGGAGACGCGCAGGTCGGTGGCCCGCCGGCCGAACGTGTCGAGGAGCCCGGTCATCGGTGGATCGCCTCGGTGGTCGTGATCAGTCGCTGCGGCGTGCCGCCGCGGGCGAGCATGACGATCTCGGCGGCGATGGCCACCGCGGTCTCCTGCGGAGTCGCAGCGGCGAGGTCGAGGCCGATCGGGGAGCTGAGTCGCTCCAGGTCCTGCGCAGAGACACCTGCGGATGCCAGCGCCTCGCGGCGCTCACGGTCCGTCCGTCGGCTGCCCATCGCGCCGACGTATCCGGCGCGGCTGGCGAGCGCCACCTGCAAGGCGGGGACGTCGAACTTCGGGTCGTGGCTCAGCACGCAGATCACCGAGCGCTCGTCGAGCTCGATCTGCTCCAGATAGCGGTGCGGCCAGTCGACGACGACCGCGTCGGCGTCGGGGAAGCGCTCGGGCGTCGCGAGGGCGGGCCGCGGATCGACGACGACGACGCGGTGGCCGAGCGCCCTCCCCTGGCCGGCGACCGCCCGGACGAAGTCGTTGGCCCCAGTGAGGACCATGAGAGGCGGCGCGGGGACGGCGTGCACGAAGACGCCGTCGGTCGTTCCCGTGGGCTCACCCACCTGCTGTGCGGCGGTCGTCGTGATCAGTCCGTCGGCCAGCGTCGTGCGCAGGGTCAGGTCGCGGCCCTCGGCGAGGGTGGCGAGCACCGCGGGGTCACGGAGCACGTGGTCGTCGGTCACCGGCTCGACCAGGACGCTGATGACACCGCCACAGGTCAGGCCGACGGCGAAGGCGTCGGAGTCGGTGACGCCGTACGTCTCGAGCACGGCCTCACCCGTGACGAGCACCTGCTGCGCGAGCTCGATGACCGCGCCCTCGACGCAGCCGCCGGAGAGGGAGCCGACCACCTCGCCGTCCGCGCTCACCGCCATCGCGGCGCCGGGGAGGCGAGGGGCGGAGGACCAGGTCTCGACGACGCGGGCGAGGGCGTACGCCGTGCGGTCGGCGTTCCACCGCGCCAGCGCCTCGCTCACCTCCCGCATGGGACGAGCCTAGGGCGTCGTGCACAGCGACCGGCTGCGGACGACGAAAACCCGTTGGCTGATGGGGTCAGCGGGCGTACCTTCGTAGGACACGGAAAGGAGGTGATCCGAAGCATGATTTCTCTTCGGACGAGTGAGGTGGCTGCGCGCTAGCGCATCCCGGAAGCTCCGGCTGCCGAGGTTCGCGTCAGCGAATCCACCGCAGTCACCCGACCCGCAGACGCACCGGCATCGTCCTCGGTGAAGCCGCCAGGCACGGTCTGCGGGTCGCTTCCATTTCGCGGTCCCGTCGACGGCGCGCGGCCTAGGGTGGCGGTCGTGGCGGACGACGACTTCCCCGAGGTCACCGGGCTGGTGCTCGCCGCCGGTCTCGGCCGACGGATGGGCGGTCCGAAGGCGGAGCTCGTCGTCGACGGCGAGCGGCTGATGGACCGGGCGGTACGCCTCCTCGAGGAGGCCGGATGCGATCCGGTGATCGTCGTCGGGCAGGCGTCCTTCGCCTATCCGGAGGCGTTGGTCTTCCACAACGAGGACCCCGAGGACGGACTGCGCTCGAGCCTGCAGATCGGCGTTGAGGCGGCCGACGGCTGCGGGCCGGGCATCGTCGCCGTCATGCTCGTCGACCAGCCGGGGTTGACCGTCGAGGGCACCCGCTCGGTGGTCTCCGCCTGGCGACCCGGACGCGTCAGCGTCGGCACGATCGAGGGTCGCCGTGTCCACCCCGTGGTGATGGCCATCGACGAGTGGCACGAGGCGCTCAGTCTCGCTGGTCCCGACGAGGGCGCCCGACGCTTCCTCGCCTCCCATCCCGACCTGGTCGACGAGATCGAGGTTCCCGGCGTCGCCACGGACCTCGACACCCCCGAGGACCTCCGCCGCTTCGTCGAATCCCGGCTTCCCTGACGCCGAATCCGGGGTCTCCTACCGTCGAGTCCGGGGCTCCTCACCCGCCGGCGAAGGGCGGCAGTACGTGGACCTCGGCCCCGTCCGGCAGCGGCTGATCGGCCTCCGCCTGGGCGCCGTTGACCAAGAAGGAGCTGGCCATGCAGACACCGCGGAGGTCGGGCCGCGACGAGAGCTCGGCCTTCAGGTCGGCGAGCGTCGAGGCCACCAGCTGTTCGCTCTCGACGCCGGCCGCCGCCTTCGCCCCCGCGAAGTAGCGGACAGTCACGGTGGCCATGCGTACAGGTTACGGCGTCAGCGGAGGAGTGCCCGTAGCCAGCGGTCGCGCAGCGCGACGAGGACGACCACGGCGATCAGGATCATCGGCAGCGACAGGGCGATCGCCTCCTCGGGGCTGGACTGGAAGGCCGTGAGCACACCGGTGGGGGCGGTCTGGGTGTGGTCGATGACGTTGCCCGCGAAGAGCACGGTCGCGCCGAACTCCCCCAGCGCTCGCGACCAGCAGAGCACCATGCCGGCGCCGAGTGAGGGCAGCGCCATCGGCACCGTGACCCGGAGGAAGACCTGCATCCGGCTGGCGCCGAGCGTCGCGGCCGCCTCCTCGTGCACCCGGTCGCCGACCCGGAAGGCCCCCTCCAGGGTGACGACGAGGAAGGGCATCGCGACGAAGAGTTGGGCCAGCACGACGGCCGCCGGTGTGAAGGCGAGCGACATGCCGAACCACTGGTCGAGCCACTGGCCGAAGACGCCGCGGCGACCGAAGGCCAGCAGCAGCGAGAGACCGCCGACGACGGGCGGCAGCACCATCGGCAGGGTTACGGCAGCGCGGAGGAGGCCACGGCCCGGGAAGGAGATCCGCGCCAGCAACCAGGCCAGAGGCGCCCCGAGGACTGCGGCGATCGCCGTGGTGATCGCCGCCGCGATGAGCGACAGCCGTACGGCGGCGCCCACATCCACGCCGTCCGCGGAGTCGGCATGGCCGTAGATCGTCGGCAGATCCGCCCACGGCGCCCGGATGAGCAGCGCGACGGTGGGCAGGACGAGGACCAGCGCCGCCAGCAGGGCCGGCGGGAGCAGCATCCATGGGGGACGAGTCGGCATCACGGTCTCATGGTGTGGTGAAGCCCGCCTCGGTCAGTGCCGCGACACCGGCCTTTCCGCGGACGAAGGCGACGAAGGCCTTCGCGAGCGCGGACTTCCTCGAGTCCTTGAGCGTAGCGATGGGATAGGACGTCGTCGCACCCTCGGCCTGCGCCTCGGTGAGCGGCACGCCCGTCACCTTGTCACCTGCCGCCTTGACGTCGGTCACGTAGACGATGCCGGCATCGACCTCACCCGACTGGACGACGGCGAGCGTTGACTTCACGTCCGGCTCTGATGCGGTCGGCGTGAAGGTGAGCCCGTTGTCAGTGGCGAGCTGTGTTGCGAGCGCACCACAGGGAGCAGTCGTCACACAGAGCGCGAGCTTCACACCGGGTTCAGCCAGGTCTGCCAGTGACGTGATGCCCTTCGGATTTCCCGGGGCGGTCGCGATCTCGGCCGTGTTGCCGGCGAAGGTCTCCGGCGTGCCTGCGACGAGGTCGGCAGCGACCACGGCGTCCATGTTCTTCGGAGCCGCCGACGCGAAGACGTCGGCGCCCCCGGCCTCGGTGATCTTCGTGGCCAGATCCCCGGACGACCCGAACTCGAAGACGACCTTGGCACCGTCATGCGCCTGCTCGAACTCCTTGCCGAGCTCCGTGAAGGTCCCCGTGAGCGACGAGGCCGCGAAGACCGTGATCGTGCCGGCGAGATCACCCTCCGTGGCGCCGGTGTCGGAGCTGCTGCCGCAGGCGGCGAGGAGGGGCGACAGAACGAGGCCGGCGGCGATCACTGCGAGCGATTTCATGTCCGCACCATAGTTAGGAAATACCTAAGCAGAAAGCCGGTCTTAGGATTCGGCCCATGGAATACCTGCGGATCGGCGAGGTGGCGAAGGCCGTCGGCGTCAGCCCCGACACGCTGCGCCGATGGGAGGTCGAGGGCCGGGTCACCTTCGAGCGGCGCGGAAACCAGCGCGTGCTGCCCGCGGACCGGTTGAGTGAGCTCAAAGCCTCCCTCGCGCCGACACAGCGCGGCACCAGTGCGCGCAACCACTTCGAGGGCATCGTCGTCGCCGTCACGAAGGACGGTGTCATGGCCCAGGTCGAGCTTGCCTGCGGTGACTACCGCGTCGTCTCGCTGATGAGCAGGGAGGCCGCCGAGGAGCTCGGACTCGAGCCCGGCGTACCGGCGACCGCCGTCGTGAAGGCGACCAGCGTGATGGTGCAGGCCTCGTCGTGAGATCTGACGCATAAAGTCGGTCTGTCGCAGCGCGGCATGGCAGGCTTGGTGACGACGCGATCGCGAAGAGGGGTGGGGCCCATGGAGTTCGACGTCCGCCAGTGGCACTTCCGCGGCGCCGTCGGTCTCTGCATCGTCGCCTCGATCTGCTACCTCGCCACGTTCACGACGTCCGAGGTCTCCGGCGAGGTCACCACGTACTACCTCGCGAGCCTCGCGGCGATCGTCCTCGTCTGGCTGCTGGGCCTCCGCTGGCTGAGGCGACCCATGCTCTACGTCTGGCCACTGCTCGACTGCCTCGGCATGATCGGCGCCTCCCGGCTCGCCCCCACGGCCGCGGTCCTCTCGATCGCCGCGATGGCCGTGGGTTTCCTCTACGTCGGCTTCACCCAGCCGCGCGGAGGGTCGCTCGTCAAGCTTCCCGTGGCGATCGTGGCCTACTGCCTCGTCGTCGACCTGCCTCTGGACCAATTGGCGGTACGACTCTCGCTCAGCATCGTGGTCTGGCTGTCGGTCTCCGAGCTGCCGGCCTGGTTGATCGCGAACCTCGCCGAGGCTCGCCGGTCGCTGGTGAAGCTGGCCGCCACGGACGCCCTCACCGGCCTGCCGAACCGCCGCGAGTGGGACACCGAGATCGCCGCGCTCTCGACCGGTCGCCGGCCCTTCGCCGTCCTCCTCGTCGACCTCGACCACTTCAAGGAGTACAACGACCGGTACGGACACCTCGCCGGCGACGACCTGCTCAGCGAGTTCGGCCACCGCCTGACGGCCGTCGCCGGGCCCGGCAACCTCGTGGCCCGCTGGGGCGGCGAGGAGTTCGCGGTGGCGCTGATCGGCGCCGACCTCCCGGCCGCGCAGGCCGTGGCGTCGGAGATCCTCGTCGACGTCCCTGACGCCCAGACCTGCTCGATCGGCATCGCCGTGCACCAGGGCGGCGAGGGTGGTCGCGAGCTGCTCGACCGCGCCGACAAGGCGCTGTACGCCGCCAAGTCGGCCGGCCGTGCGCAGCACGCCGTCGCCTGATCTCAGCGGATCCGCGAAATGCCGCAGGCCCGGACCCGCGTGAGCGGATCCGGGCCTCGCCGATGGTGCTGATCTCCATCGTGCTGGCGGAGGTGGCGAGATTTGAACTCGCGATGGGTTACCCCAAACCGCATTAGCAGTGCGGCGCCATAGACCGGACTAGGCGACACCTCCACGACAGCGCGTCCGAGGTTACCGGGCCGGTGGCCCCGGTCACCAATCGGGCTCGGACCCGGTCCCTACCGACGCAACTGGCCCTGCTGCAGGAAGCCCTGGAGCTGGCGGACGAACTCGTCCTTCTGCACCGCGAGGAGCTCGACCGGGATGGTCGTCGTCGTGCCGTCCTTGAGGCGGAGCACGACGCAGTCGATGCCGTGCGGTGAGGTCGTCACCGCGTCCTCGACGGCGGCCCAGCGGGCCGAACGGGTCCCGGCGCCGCGTACGAGGCGGACCTCGTAGGCGTCGGGCGTGGCCCTGACGACGTACGCACGGCTGGAGAGCCACCACGCGAGGACGCCGAGGCCGATCAGACCGAGGACCGCGATGACGATCATGACGTCGGGGGTGAGATCGGCGGCGACGAACACCACCGTCAACGCGAAGACGACGATCGCGAGGGCCACGAGGTAGAGGCCGATGAACCGCACCCGGACCTGGGGGGCGAGGCGGTAGTACGTCATCTCGGCAGCGCTGTCAGACACGCGGGTGGTGAGGGATTCGAACCCCCGGTTGCTTTCACAACTTCGGTTTTCAAGACCGACGCAATCGACCACTCTGCCAACCACCCTGAACCCGCAGAGGATATCGGGCTCGGCGTCGAGGCGGCGATTCAGGCAAGCACGACGAGGACGTCGCCGTCCTGCACCTTGTCACCCGGGGTGACCTTGACCAGCTCGACGACGCCCGGCGCCTCGGCCAGGACGGGGATCTCCATCTTCATGGACTCCAGCAGCACCAGGGTCTCCCCCGCCTCGACCCGCTGCCCCTCGGTCACCTCGACGGCGAGGACGACGGCGACGAGCTCGGCCGCGACGGGACGCTGGCCCCTGGAGGTGCTGGACATGCTCCGACGCTAGGTCCGCGCCCACCGCGGGGGCGTGCACGTTTCCTACAACAATGAGCCGGTGCGTTTGGGCTCCGGGCGCACAGCCTTCTCGCGCTCCTCGAGGAGACGGCCGCGACGGCCGACCGCCCTGCGACCGGCGGTCGTGCCGGTGAGCGCGAGGTCGAGTCGGATGACGACGTACCCGAGGATGAGGCCGATCACGAGGCCGTAGCCGACGGAGAGGACGACCTCGATGACGCCGATCCCGGGGTTCATGAGCGAGGAGGCGACCGCCGCGGTGCCGGCCGTGCCGAACGCGCAGACCCACCAGCCCTGCCGGCGGCGGGCGCGCATGTGGGTGCCCCACGCGAGGGCCGGTACGCCGAGGAGCGCCTCGACCGGGCGCGGGAAGGCGCCGACGTGGTCACGGCACCAGCGGACGAGGTCAAGACCGCTCTCGACGAGTCCGGAGTCGGCATAGCGGCGCAGTGCCTCGGCGTAGAGCAGCGTCGCGACGAGCACGATCGCCCCGACCAGGACGATGACGACGCCGCGTCGACCGAGCCCGTGCAGGCCCGCGCCAAGCCGGTAGACCAGGGTGAAGGCGCAGACGAGGGAGAGGACGAGGACGGCGTATCCGAAGCGGTCGACGTCGACCTGCGGTCTGAACCCGAGCGCCGCCACGGCGCCACCGGCCGCCACCACGATGGCCAGGCAGGTCTCCCGGACCGCCGCGAGCACCCGCACCGCCGGGACGGTGATCACCACGCCGAGGACCGAGGCGATCGCTGCCAGTACGGCGGCCGCTCCCGTGTCCAGCACGGGCCGGTCGGCCACCAGGGTGACCACCCCGGCCACCGCAGTCAGCACACTGAAGACGAGGGGCCGGCCACCCGTGCGGGCGGAGAGCACCCACACGTAGGCGGCACCGATGACGACGCTGCCGGCGCCGCCGAGCCACTCGGGGCCACGATCCAGGCCGTTGCCCAGGACGAGGGCGGCCCCGCCCACGAGGATCACGACGACCCACAGGACGATCTCGACCAGCGGCGCCTTCGGGGTGTGGGTCGGCTCGACCGCCATCGGGGTCGGGCCCTCGAGGGCGGTCTGTCGACGCGGCGTGGCCGGCGCCAGGGGCGGGACACCGCGGGTGATGGTGTCCGCGCTCGGGATGCGGGTCGGCTCCCGCGTGACGACGGGCTCCGGGGCGGGAGCGGGCGCAGGGGCGGGCGTCGGGATGCCGTCATCGTGCTCCACGAACGCCGGGATCGACTGCGTGTCGGCCGGTCGCGCAGCGCGCTTGCCGCCCTTCGGACGCCTGCTGGAACGTGGCGCCGGCGTTGCGGCGCGGCGACGTCCCCCAGGTTCACTCACGGTCGGTGACCTTACCGCGGCGGGTCACGGGCTCAGAGCCGGCGATTGGCGAGCGAGGGGTTGGTCGCGCGGGCCTCGGCGAGGCGGCTGGCGGCCAGCGTGGCGGTGATCGTCTCCTCGCCGTCGCCGGCCTCCGCGAGGACGTCACCGAGCGGGTCGACGACGACCGAGTGCCCGGAGTAGCGCGGCGCCGGCTGGCCGCACGCCGCCACATAGACGGTGTTCTCGATCGCCCGGGCGCGGGCCAGGGTGCGCCAGTGATCGACCTTCCGCTCGCCGGCGACCCAGGCCGCCGGGACGACCAGCACCTCCGCGCCGGCGGCGACGAGGGCGCGGGCCAGCTCTGGGAAGCGCAGGTCGTAACAGGTCATCAGCCCGACCCTCGCGCCCGCGACCTCGACGACGGTCGGCGTCAACGGGCCGGCGCTGAGCCGCTCGGACTCCTTGTAGCCGAAGGAGTCGTAGAGGTGGATCTTGCGATAGTGCCCGGTCGCGGGCGTGACGCCGTCGGCGACGAGGAGGGTGTTGTACGGCGGCCCGTCGGTCGCCTCGGCCATGCCCGCGACGATCGTGGTCGCCCTCTCGGAGGACACGCGGCGGAGCTCGGTCGCGAAGGGACCGTCCAGCCGCTCGGCGTACGGGATCAGGGAGTCGGTCACCGGACCGAAGTCGCGCTGGAAGACCTCCGGCAGCACGACGAGGTCGGCGCCGGCGGGGGTCAGCTCGGCGAGCCGGGCGGTGTTCGCGGCAGGGTCGAGACCAGAGGCGGCCTGCACCAGTGCGACATCGAGCTTCTCCCACCCCATGACGTCCAGCCTAGAACTCACTAGTGTGACGTGGTGCTCGAGACGTGGGCGGCGATCATCCTCGCCGGTGGACGCGGAAGCCGCCTTGACGGCGTCGACAAGGCCGGCATCGAGATCGCCGGCCGGACAATGCTCGAATGGAGCCTCGACGCGTGCATCGACGCCTCCGAGGTCGTGGTCGTCGGCGAACATGTGCCGACCGACCGGCCGGTGACCTTCACACGGGAGTCACCACGTTTCGGCGGGCCCGTGGCCGGCCTCCTGACCGGTGTCGACGCGCTGCTCCGTCGCCCGGCGTACGTCGGCGTGCTGGCGGTCGACATGCCGCACCTGACCATGGGCACGATGCGACGTCTGACGGACGCCGCCGAGTCCGCGGGCGGTGACGGAGCGGCCCTCGTCGACCCGACCGGACGGCGCCAGCTCGCGATGGTGCTGCGACGCGACCGGCTGCTGGAGGTGCGGCCGAGCTACGAGGCACAGCACTCGATGGCGCTGCACGCCCTGCTGTCGCCGCTCTCGCTCGCCGACGTCCCGGCCGTCGGCGACGAGCACCGCGACATCGACACCTGGACCGACCTGCGCGACCTCGACGAGGCCTGACACCAGCGGTCAGAGGTACATCCCGCTGGGCTGCCCGGGGGCGGGCTGCTCACCGTCGGGTGCCCCGCCCTGCAGGCTCACGCCCGGCGGCAGGCCGCGGCGGATCTGCTCGAACTGCGCCCGAGCAGCGACCTGCTGCGCATAGATCGCGGTCTGGATGCCGTGGAAAAGCCCCTCGAGCCAACCGACGAGCTGGGCCTGGGCGATCCGCAGCTCGGCCTCACTCGGCGCCTCCTCGGAGAACGGCAGCGCGAGCCGGTCGAGCTCCTCGACCAGCTCGGGGGCGAGGCCCTGCTCCAGCTCCTTGATCGACGACTCGTGGATCTCCTTCAGCCGAGCGCGGCTGGCCTCATCGAGTGGAGCCGACTTCACCTCCTCGAGGAGCTGACGGATCATCGACCCGATGCGCATCACCTTCGCCGGCTGCTCCACCAGGTCGGTGATCGACTTCTCCTCGGACTCCTCCGCCTGGGTGGAGTTGCCGGGGGACTGCGGCTCGACGATGGTCACGTCCGGGGCGTACGACGGCTGCTCGCTCATGCCGCCCACTGTAGTGAGGCTAGGTTGGAGCTCATGCGGGCTGTGATCGCGCGGGAGCCGGGTGGGCCGGAGGTGCTGGAGGTCCAGGAGGTGACCGATCCGGCGCCAGGCGCCGGTGAGGTCGTCATCGAGATCGTCGCCGCCGGGCTCAACCGCGCCGACCTGCTGCAGCGCCAGGGCTTCTATCCACCTCCGCCCGGCGCCTCCGACATCATCGGCATGGAATGCAGCGGCCGGATCTCCGCGGTCGGCGAGGACGTCGACGGCTGGCAGGTCGGCGACGAGGTCTGCGCCCTCCTGGCTGGGGGCGGTTATGCGACCACGGTGGCAGTGCCTGCGGGCCAGGTCATGCACGTCCCGGCCGGTGTCGACCTCGTCGAGGCTGCCGCGCTGCCCGAGGTAGCGTGCACGGTCTGGTCGAACATCGTGATGCATGCGGGCCTCGAGCAGGGCGACCTGTTCCTCGTGCACGGCGGGGCAGGCGGGATCGGCTCCTTCGCCATCCAGCTCGCCTCCGCCCTCGGTGCGCGGGTGATCACCACCGTCGGATCGGCCGACAAGGCGACGTACGCCCAGAGTCTGGGTGCGGAGCGGGCGATCAACTATCGCGAGGAGGACTTCGTCGAGATCGCCCAGGGGCTCGGCGGGGCCGACGTCATCCTCGACAACATGGGCGCGAAGTATCTGATGCGCAACGTCGAGGCCCTCGCTGACGGCGGTCGGCTCGCGATCATCGGCCTGCAGGGTGGGGCCAAGGCCGAGCTCGACATCAACGCGCTGATGCGGAAGCGGGCGGCGGTGATCGGCACCACCCTCCGTTCACGCCCGACCGACGGACCGCGTGGCAAGGCCGCCATCTGTGCCGAGGTCGTCGAGTACGTCTGGCCGCTCATCGAGTCCGGCCGGGTCAAGGAGCAGGTGAGCCGGACGTTCCCGCTGGCAGAGGCAGCTGAGGCCCACCGGCACATGGAGTCCGGTGACCACACCGGAAAGCTCCTGCTCACGACCTGAGCCCAAAGTTCGACGGTGGGAGAGCCCGGATTCGGCGGGGTCAGTGGGCGTAGCGGCGGGCGGCGGCCCAGCCGAGGAGCCCCACCAGCGCCAGCGCGAGGCCGGGTGCCGCAGCCCTGAGGAACGGCGTGGGATTGGCCTCGCCGACGCGCTTCAGCTCAACCGTCGGGGCGGCGGGCGTGGCACCGACAGGCTCGCCCGCACCGAGGACCGCCTGCACGCGGGCGAGGAGCTGGTCGCTCGCCAGGGCGCTGCCGGAGGCGGCGCCGGCGACGAGGCGGTCGCCCTTGACGGTCACCATCAGCACGTAGCGCTCGTCAGGTGTGAGCTTGCCGAGGCCGCACCGCCCGGCAGGGGTCGTGACCAGCACGGAGGCGTTGGCGACTGTGCCCTTGTAGACGCGGTCGACATTGACGGTGGAGACGAATCCGTCGGCGTTGGTCGTGCTCGAGGCGACGACGCCCGTGAAGACCGCCGAGGCCCGGTCCATGGCCGCGGCCGGGAGGGGCTTCGCACAGGCGGCGGGCGCCGCGCTCGCGACGCCGCCCATGCCCGGCGCGACGAGAACCAGCATCCCGAGCGCGGCGCTCGGGACGAGGAGGGCCAGTAGACGACGGAGCATGGCGCCCATCCTCACAGACCCAGCAATTCCGCGAGGACCGTGGCCACGCCGTCGTCGTCATGCCCGGGCGCGAGGCGCGAGGCGCACGACACGACATCGGGATGCGCATCGGCCATCGCGTAGGAGAGCCCGGCCCACGTCAGCATCGGCAGGTCGTTGGGCATGTCGCCGAACGCGACGACGTCGGTTGCGGCGATGCCGAGGTCCTCGCAGAGCATGGCCAGGGTCGACGCCTTGGTGACGCCACGGGCGCTGATCTCGAGCAGCGGGAAGGACGAGTGCGTCACCTCGACGACCTCCCCCACCAGCTCGACCGCCGAGGCGACGAACTCGTCGGGGTTCGCGCCGTCGCGCCTCGCCATCAGCTTGAGCACCGGGCCGGCGAGGATCTCCTCGAGCGAGCCGACCCGGACCGGGGCGATCCGGCGTCCGTGGACGAGACCCTCTTCGACCGACCAGCCCTCCACCGTCTCCACGGAGAAGAGCACGTCGGGCATCGACTCGCGCAGCGTGCTCGCGACGGACAGTGCGACGTCGGGCTGGATCGCCCGCTCCAGTCGCGGTCCGTCGGTGGCCACGTCCCACACCATCGCACCGTTCGTGACGATCGCGAGACCGTGGCTGCCGACGTACTCGAAGACCTCACGCGCCCAGCGCAGCGGCCGGCCGGTCACGAAGACCACCGGCACGTCGCGTCGGTCGAGCTCCGCGAGCACCGAGGCCGTGTACGCCGACACCGACCCGTCCGTGCGGATGAGGGTGCCGTCGAGGTCGGTCGCGACGAGGCGCGGAGTCCGCGCGGGGGCGGCGGCGGAGCTGGGAGACATCGCGATCATTCTCCCCCGCACTGACCGCGCCCGCCCAGTTTCGGTGCACCTCGCTGATGACACAGGTTTGCGAATGACCGGGTCAGCGGCTCTCGGGCGCGGCCTCACGCGGTCGGAGAGAGGTCGTTACGGGCATGTGGAGGGCCGCCTGGGCCTCGGTCGCCACATCGAGACGGAGCGTCTTGATCGGCTTGAGCGCACGAAGGTCGTCGGACATCCGGCCCTCGCCGAGCTCGAGCTTGAGGCCACGCGGCAGGCTGACGCTGCCGGCACTGAGCAGGTTGGTCTGGTTGAACGTCGACTGCCAGATGCCGTTGACCTTCGTGTAGGACGTCAGGGACGAGACCCGCTCGCCGGAGCGGAACCTGGACTGTTTGGGCGTCGGGGCGGCGAAGGCGATGTCGACCCCGCCTGCGTCATTGGCGACGCGCGCGGTGGTGGTCTCGTTGTCGATGTCCACGTCGAGCTCGGTCACCCACTTGGGGAAGCCGTAGCCGTCGTGGCCACGGACCTGGGCGATCTCCGTGTTCACGGGAAGGGCGAAGACGTAGGAGTGCAGGTGGTCGTTCTTCAGGTCGGTGACGAGGTCCAGGAAGCCGAGCCCGCCGTGGCGGGCAGGCTTGACGGCGACGCCGACGGCAGCCTCGGTGTAGAAGTCGATGTCGCACACGTCGTACCGGAAGAAGATGACCGAGGCCAGGCCGATGCCCGGCGCGATCTCGAGCGGCTCGAGCTCCTCGGGGAGCCGTGAGCGGATCGCCGAGGAGCGGGCGAGCATGGTGAGCCGCGCCGACGACATCCGGTAGTAGAAGTTGGGCGTGTACGTCTCGCCGATCGGCGAGCCGACCTTGGTCTTGGACAGGCCACGGAAGAAGTCGACGTTGCTGACGCGCGGGTCGGCCGCAACCTGATCGAGGTCGGGATCCATCCGGAAGCGGTCGTAGTAGCCGCCCTTCGGGACGGTCACGGTGCGTCTCCCGAGCTCAATCGTGACGCTCTCGGCCGGCTGGGTGATTGACATGAGTGCTCCTCGTTACGGTGCGATGTTGACACTGCTCACAGCAGCTTCGTACTCTATGTGAACATTGTCAACATTCACTACTGGAGAAGCCCCATGTCGTCGCCGATCTACACCCCGCTCGTCCTGCGCAGCGGATCCGTGCTTCCCAACCGGCTCGCCAAGGCCGCCATGGAGGAGAACATGTCCGCCCCCGGGCAGCTCCCGGGCGAGGAGCTCTTCGCGCTCTACCGTCGCTGGAGCGAGGGGGGCGTCGGGCTGATCATCACCGGGAACGTGATGGTGCATGCCGAGGCGCTCACCGGGCCGGCAGGCGTCGTCCTGGACGCCAACTCACCGATCGAGCCCTTCCGGGAGTGGGCCAAGGCGGCCAAGAGCGGCGGGGCGCAGGTCTGGATGCAGATCAACCACCCCGGCCGCCAAGTCATGGCCGACATGCCCGGCGTGGCATGGGGTCCGTCGCCGATCCGCGTCGACATCGGCAAGAACAGCAAGCGCCTGGCCCAGCCCACCGAGATGACCCCCGACCAGATCGAGGCGACCATCGCCCGGTTCGCCACCACGGCTCGACGCGCCGAGCGCGCCGGTTTCGACGGAGTCGAGATCCACGCCGCCCACGGCTATCTGCTCTCCCAGTTCCTCTCCCCCCTCGCCAACCGCCGCACCGACGAGTGGGGCGGCTCCCTCGAGAACCGGGCACGTCTGCTGCTCGACATCACCCGCGCCATCCGCGCGGTCGTCGGCGGGGGCTTCGCGGTCGCGGTCAAGCTCAACTCCGCCGACTTCCAGCGCGGAGGCTTCGACGCCGACGACGCCAAGAAGGTCATCGATCTGCTCGCGCCGCTCGGCGTCGACGTGGTCGAGCTCTCCGGCGGCAGCTACGAGAGCCCGGCGATGTCGGGCCGCTCCGCCGACGAGCGCACCCTGGCCCGGGAGGCCTACTTCCTCACGCTCGCCTCCGAACTGGCCGAGTCCAGTGCGTTGCCGATCATGCTCACGGGCGGCATCGTGCGTCGTCCTATCGCCGAGGAGGTTCTGAGCGGTGGGATCGACATCGTGGGCATGGGCACCGCGCTCGCCGTCGATCCGGACCTGCCGAACACCTGGCGCCGCGACGCGGAGGCGAAGGTCGTGCTCAAGCCGGTCACGATCAAGGACAAGGCGATCGCCTCCGCAGCGGGCATGGCCCGCGTCCGCTACCAGTTGCGACGTCTGGGTCAAGGACGACGTACCCGGCCGTCCGTCCACCCCGTCGGTGCCTATCTCCGTGAGATGCTGCATCGACGAGGCGCCCTGCGGCAGTACGCCGCCTGGCTCGAGACCCGTGAAGCCGACCGATGAGTCATGAGCCGACATCGGTGAGTCTGCGCGAGGATGTCGACGTGACCACCACGGCCAAGCCCACGTATCACCATGGCGACCTCCGCGCCGCCCTGCTGGCGAGCGCGATGGAGATGCTCGAAGGCGGCGAGACGTTCTCCCTGCGTGCTGTGGCACGACGCGCGGGAGTCTCGGCCACGGCCCCCTACCGACATTTCGAGGATCGCGAGGCGATCGAGTCGGCTCTCGCGACCGAAGGACTCAGGGACCTCAAGGCCGAGCTGGCCGCTGTCCCAGCCCCCAGCACACCCGACGACCTCGGTGAGCTCGGCGTCATCTACGTCAGGTTCGCCCTTCGCCGACCCTCCTTGTTCCGACTGATGTTCGGCCGAGAGTGCGACACCGACGACGACCAGCGCGTCCTCGCAGCAGCGGAGCTCCACGACATGCTCGCAGCCGCGATGGATCAGGTCTTTCCCGGGCGGGCGACCGATGCCCTCACCGACGCAGGCTGGGCACTCGCCCATGGTCTCGCGTTCCTGTACCTCGACGGGAAGCTGAAGGCCCCGTCAAGCGACGACGTGGCCGCGCGTGTCGGAGCGGCGTTCGCAGCCATCCTCTCCATCACCGAAAGAGATGCCCCATGAGCAAGCGTGTCCTGATCGTCGTCACCAACGTCGGCCACTACGACGACCCGAGCCACCCGACGGGCCTCTGGCTGACCGAGCTCACCCACGCGTGGCACGTCTTCGAGGAGGCGGGCTACGACATGACGCTCGTGAGCCCGCTGGGTGGCGCCGTACCGCTCGAGCCGCGCTCGCTGAAGTTCCCGAACATCGACAAGAGCGGCAAGGCGTGGCTCGCCGACCCGGCGAAGATGGCACTGCTCCAGACCACGAAGAGTCCCGACGAGATCGTCTCGGCGGACTTCGACGCGATCTACTTCACGGGTGGCCACGCGACGATGTACGACTTCCCCGACAGTGAGGGGCTGCAGCGGATCACCCGGGAGCTCTACGAGCGTGGCGACATCGTCTCCTCCGTCTGCCACGGCTACTGCGGCCTGCTCAACACGAAGCTCTCCGACGGCTCCTACCTCGTGGCGGGGAAGAAGCTCACCGGCTTCGCCTGGCGCGAGGAGGTCCTCGCCAAGGTGGACAAGCTGGTCCCGTACAACGCCGAGGAGAAGGTCAAGGAGCGGGGCGCACTCTACGAGAAGGGACTGATCCCCTTCACGTCGTACGCCGTCACCGACGGCAACCTCGTCACCGGCCAGAACCCCGGCTCGGCCAAGGAGACCGCCAAGAAGGTCGTCGCCGCGCTGGGCCGATCCGAGGGCTGATCAGCCGCCGGTCGGGAACCAGCGGTCGATCTCGACGGCGGCACCGTCCTCCTCGACGGGGAGGGTGATCGCGTCGGCGACCTCCTTCACGTCGTCGGTGGCCTGACCCATCGCCACACCGCGGCCGGCCCACTCGAGCATCTCGATGTCGTTGCGGCCGTCGCCGATCGCGAGGACGTCGGTGGGTTTGAGGTCGAGCTCGTCGAGGACGTAGGCGAGGCCGGCGGCCTTGGAGATGCCGATGGGCGCGAGGTCGAGCCAGGCGGTCCAGCCGACGTGATAGCTGATGCCCTCGAGACCGACCTCGCGCCCGAGCTCCATGAAGTCCTCGGGCGAGGAGTCGGGATCGCGGATCACGACACGGGCGACCGGATCGGCCACCATCTCCTCCACCGTCGTGACGATCTGCTCACCGGTGAGCTCGCCCTCCGGGAAGGGCCGGTTCACCCGGTAGCCGAGCCCGCGCTCCTCGACCGCGACGAGCACCTCGGGGCGCGCCGCCACGATCCGGGAGACCGCGTCGCGGGCGTCGAAGACCTCCTCGTGCACGACCTCGAGCGGGGGATACCGCGTGACGACAGCACCGTTGGAGGCGACGATCCAGAGCCGTCCCTGGTCCTCGAGCGGGAGGCCGAGCGCGTCGGCGACCGGCGTCATGGCATGGGCCGAGCGACCCGAGGCCAGCACGATGTGGGCCCCCGCCGCGGCAGCGCGGCGGATGGAGTCACGCACGGGCTCGGTCACGACCTCGAGCGTCTGCCCGAGGCCCTCGATCCACGCCAGCAGGGTGCCGTCGATGTCGAGGGCGATGAGCTTCGGGCGCCAGCCCGAAGCCGTCGAACTGTGCGGGGGCCAGCTCATCGGGCGACCGGCGTGAGGACCTCGCGACCCATCCACTTCTGCAGCGCCTTGGGGACCCTCACCGAGCCGTCTGCCTGCTGGTGGGTCTCGAGGACGGCGACGATCGCGCGGGTGACGGCGGTGAGCGTGCCGTTGAGCGTGGCGACGGGGACGGTGCTGCCCTCGGCCGTGCGCTGCCGGATGTCGAGGCGACGGGACTGGAAGTCGGTGCAGTTCGAGGTCGAGGTGAGCTCGCGGTACTTCCCCTGCGTCGGGATCCACGCCTCGCAGTCGAACTTCCGTACCGCGGAGGGGCCGAGGTCGCCGGCGGCGACGTCGATCACCTGGTAGGCCAGCTCGAGCTTGTCGAGGAACGCCTTCTCCCAGGCGAGCAGTCGCTCGTGCTCCGCCGGCGCCTCCTCGAGGGTCGTGTAGACGAACATCTCGACCTTCTCGAACTGGTGCACCCGGATGATGCCCTTGGTGTCCTTCCCTGCAGAGCCCGCCTCCTTGCGGAAACACGAGGAGAAGGCGGCGTACCGCCGGGGAAGCGTCTCGGGGTCGAGGATCTCGTCGGAGTGGTATGCCGCCATCGGGACCTCGGACGTGCCGACGAGGTAGAGGTCGTCCACCTTGTAGACCCCGTCGTCGACCTGGTCGAGGAAGCCGGTGCCGGCCATCGCCTCGGGGCGGACGAGTGCGGGGGCGACGACCTGGGTGAAGCCGGCCTCGCGGGCCTGCTCCAGCGCAAGGTTGATCAGCGCGAACTCGAGCTCGGCACCGACACCGGTGAGGAAGTAGAAGCGCGAGCCCGACACCTTCGCGCCACGCTCGAGGTCGATGGCGCCGAGCAGCTCGCCGAGCTCGACGTGGTCCCGCGGCTGGAAGCCCTCGGCCGCGAAGTCACGCGGAGTGCCGACGGTCTCGAGCACCACGAAGTCGTCCTCGCCACCGGCCGGGGTCTCGTCGGCGGTGACGTTGGGGATGGCGCGCAGTGCGGCGTCCCACGCCGCTTCGGCCTCGCGGTTGGCGGCCTCGAGCTCCTTGACCTCGGCGGCGAGCGCCTTGGTCTGCGCGAGCAGGGCGGGCCGCTCCTCGGCGGAGGCCTTGGCGACCAGCGCACCCGCCTTCTTCTGCTCGGCCCGCTTGGACTCGAAGACCTGGATCGAGGCGCGTCGGGTGGCGTCGGCCGCGAGCGCCGCATCCACCACGTCGTCACTCAGTCCACGCTTCGCCTGGGAGGCTCGCACGCGGTCAGGCTCGTCACGGAGGATGCGGGGGTCGATCACACTCGTGAGCCTATCGGGGCGTGTCGCCCTCTATCCTTGCGACCGTGCCGGCCCGCCCCATGACACGTCTCATGACACTCTGCTGGGGCCTCGCCCTCCTCGGACTCGCCGTGATCACGTGGCTCCTCGTCCACACCGGCGTCACCGACGGGCTCGACGACTCGCTCAAGGGCTTCGTGACCTACGACGGCTTCTGGCACTGGAACGCCGACGGCATCGCGTGGACCTTCAGCTTCTGGCCGATGGTGGGCGCCTCCCTCGTCTTCGTCGGCACGCTCGCCTTCAAGGGCTACCGCCGCGCGGCCGCCTGGGTGGCGGCGCTGATGGCGCTCGACTTCGTCCTCACCCCCCTGCTGCAGGCGCTCGTCGGGCGCCCCCGGCCGCCGTGGCAGGACACGCTCGGCCTGATCCACGCGCACACGGCCTTCCCCAGCGGGCACGTCATGCACTCGACGGTCTTCTTCGGCATCGCGATCGCCCTGACCCGGATCTTCATCCGCAAGAAGGGCGTACGTCGCCTCCTGACCGCCGCGTGCACGCTGGTGATCCTGCTCGTGGCCGTCGACCGGCTCGTGCTCGGCCGGCACCACCTGACCGATGTCGTGGCCGCGATCCTGATCGGGTCCGGCCTCGTGCTGATCGGGCTGGCGGCGTACTCACCCATCCCGCTGCTCACGGTGGTGCCGCAGCCGCTGGCCCTGCCGGCGGCGCCTGCGCACGACCGGCGGTGTGCCGTGGTGCTCAACCCGATCAAGGTCGACTCGGTCGGCGCGTTCCAGGCGACGGTCAGCGAGATCGCGCTGGCGAGCGGCTGGGAGGAGCCGCGGTACTACCTCACGACGGTCGACGACTCCGGCACCGGCCAGGCCGCCCAGGCAGCGGTCGACGGCGCCGCGCTCGTGCTGGTCTGCGGTGGTGACGGCACCGTGCGCGAGGTCTGCGCGGAGCTCGCCGGCACCGGCATCTCTGTCGGCGTGATCCCGGCAGGCACGGGCAACCTGCTGGCCCGCAACCTCGCGCTGCCGCTCTATCTCCGCTCGGCCGTCGACGTGGCCTTCAACGGCCAGGACCGCGCGATCGACATGGTCGAGGTCTCCGGCGACAACATGGAGGACTCGCACTTCCTCGTCATGGCGGGCATGGGCTTCGACGCCGCGATCATGGAGGGCGCCAACGAGACCGTGAAGGCGAAGATCGGCTGGCTCGCCTACGTCCTCTCCGGCATGCGCGCGCTGATGTTCCCTGCGGTGAAGGTCGAGATCTCCATCGACGGCGGTGAGTTCACCAAGCACCGCGCCCGCACGATCGTCGTCGGCAACGTCGGCACGCTCACCGCCGGCATGCCACTCATCCCCGACGCGTCGATCGACGACGGCCTCCTCGACGTCGTGCTGCTGCACCCGCAGCGGTTCTGGTCGTGGGTCCCGCTGGCCTTCCGGATCCTCGCCAAGCGCCCGCACATCGACGACACCATCAACCGCTTCACCGGCCGCGAGGTGATCATCCGTGCCGACCGCGAGACGCCGCGCCAGCTCGACGGCGATCCCGTCGGCGAGGGCAAGGAACTGATCATGCGGAACATCCACGGCCGGCTGCTCATCCGCGTCGCCCGCTGACCGGCGTCGGCTTCGAATTCGGCTTGGGGCAAAGCCATCCCGGACCGCCCTTCCGCTACGTAGGCTGCCGTCGTGACCGCCAGCCCGCACCTCGCCACACCCGCGTCGGATGCCTCCGACATGTTCGAGCTCGCGCCCGTCTCGCTCTGGCTCGAGGACTTCTCCGGCCTGCGGCCGCTCTTCGAGTCCTGGCGGGCCGAAGGGGTCAGCGACCTGCGCGCCCATCTTGCCGAGCGTCCCGGCCGCGTCGCCGAGGGCACGTCGAAGATCCGGGTGCTCCACGTCAACCGCCGCACTCTCGACCTGCTCGGTGCCCGTGACCTCGACCACCTCGTCGACAACCTCGGCACCGTCTTCAGCGGCGACATGTTCGACATGCACGTCGACGAGCTGGTCGCCTTCTGGGAGGGCCGCACGGAGTTCACCACCCGCACGATCAACTACACCCTCGCCGGCATCCCGCTCGACGTCGACGTCAAGGCCACGGTGCTGCCCGGGCACGAGGAGACCTGGGACCGCGTGATGGTCTCGGTCGAGGATGTCACCTCCCAGGTGCGCGCGCAGCAGGCGCTGATGCTCAGCGAGCAGTACGCCCGCGGCCTCTTCCAGCACTCGCCGGTCTCCCTGTGGGTGGAGGACTTCCGTGAGGTGAAGGCTCTGCTGGACGGCGTCCGAGCCAGCGGCATCAGCGACTTCCGGACCTTCATCGACGTGCACCCCGAGTTCATCGAGCGGTGCATGCAGGAGATCCGGGTCTCCGACGTCAACCGGCAGACCCTCACCCTGTTCGGCGCGAACGACCGCGACCATCTGCTGCGCAACCTCGACCTCGTCTTCCGCGACGACATGCGCCGGCACTTCGGCGACCAGCTCAACGACCTGTGGAACGGCCTCCTCCACCAGCAGCGCGAGACGGTCAACTACTCGCTGTCGGGCGAGCGGGTCGACGTACACATGCAGTTCTCCGTGTTCCCCGGTCATGAGGACGACTGGAGCCTGGTGCTCATCTCGCTCACCGACATCTCTGCGCGGAAGAAGGCCGAGGCCTACCTGGAGTACCTCGGCAAGCACGACACCCTCACCACGCTGCGCAACCGCTCCTACTACTCCGACGAGGTGTCGCGGCTGAGCCGCCGCGGTCCGTGGCCGGTCTCCGTGATCATGCTCGACCTCAACGGCCTCAAGGCGATCAACGACGACTCCGGGCATGCCGCCGGTGACGCGCTGCTGCGTCGGGCCGGCGAGGTGCTCGCCAAGGCGATCGACACAGGCCAGTGCGCGGCGCGGATCGGCGGGGACGAGTTCGCGCTGCTGCTCCCGGCCGTCGACGACGAGGGAGCCGCCTCGATGATCGGCCGGATCCGTGAGCTGGTCGAGCTCAACAACCAGTACTACGGCGGCCCCGCGGTCGACTTCGCGATCGGAACCTCCACCTGCCACCAGGGCGAGAACCTCGAGGCGACGCTCCACATCGCCGACAAGGCGATGTATGTCGACAAACGCAGCCGCACCGACGACGCTCCCTAGACTGCGCGGGTGAGCAAGCGGATCGCCTACCAGGGAGAGCCTGGGGCCAACTCGCACATCGTGTGCGCCGAGCACTACCCCGACTGGGAGCCGGTGCCGTGCGCATCGTTCGAGGACGCCTTCGCCGCCGTGGAGTCGGGCGACTGCCAACTCGCGATGATCCCGATCGACAACTCACTCGCAGGGCGGGTGGCCGACATCCACCATTTCCTGCCCACCAGCAATCTGCACATCATCGCCGAGCACTTCCTGCGGATCAGGTTCAACCTGATGGGACTGCCCGGCACCAGCATCGACGAGATCCGGACGGTGCACTCGCACGTCCACGCCCTCGGCCAGTGCCGCAACCTGATCCGCGAGCACGGCTTCACACCAGTGATCAGCGGCGACACGGCCGGTTCCGCCCGTGAGGTGCGCGAGGCGGGCGACCGGACGATGGGCGCCATCGCACCACCGATGGCCGCCTCGATCTACGGGCTCGACGTCCTCGCGACGGATGTCGAGGACGAGGACCACAACACCACGCGCTTCGTCGTGCTCTCCCCCGAGGCGGTCATCCCCGCACCGGGCAGCGGTCCCACCGTCACGAGCTTCATCTTCAACGTCCGCAACCTCCCGGCCGCGCTCTACAAGGCGCTCGGCGGCTTCGCGACCAACGGCATCAACATGACCAAGCTGGAGAGCTACATGGTGGGCGGCGGCTTCACGGCGACCCAGTTCCTCGCCGAGGTCGACGGACACCCCGACGACGTGAACCTGGCGCGGGCGCTCGAGGAGCTGACCTTCTTCACCACGGACATCAAGGTGCTGGGGGTCTACCCCGCGTCACCCTTCCGGCTATCGTTCGTTGACGGCATGTAATCCCCCTCACACCCGAGCACTCAGACCGGAGGGCCCCGTGGCCGAGTCGTTCTTCTCCCTGTTCACGCCACAGGAGATCGCCAAGATCAGCTCCGCCGGTACGCGCGTCTCGCTGCCCGAGGGCTGGTCGCCGATCTGGGAGGACACCCCCGCCGACAAGGCGTACATCATCCTGTCGGGCTCGGTCTCCGTCCGGAAGGACGGGGAGGAGGTCGCGCAGCTCGGCGCCGGCGACATCGTCGGCGAGGCCGCCATCCTCAACCGCGCGCTGCGCAACGCGTCCATCGTGGCTCTCACCCCGCTCGACCTGATCCACCTCTCCTCCGAGGCGCTCATGCGGTTGTACGTCGAGATGCCGTCCTTCCACGAAGCGTTGGAGAAGATCGCCGCCGAGAGGGTCTCCTGACCGGCCCGGAGTCGGCCGCGTCCGACCCGGGTTTCGACCTCGCGGCGGTCCAGGCGCTCGTCGACGAGGTGCTGCTCGGCGAGTCGCCGAGCATGACACGCCAGCAGGTGGCCGATGCCGCCGGCGTACCGCTCCCGCTGGCCGACGAGCTGTGGCGGCTCCTCGGTTTTCCCAAGCCGGATCCCGACGAGCGCGCCTTCACCTCGAGCGACGTGGAGTCGCTGCGCCACACCAAGGCGCTCTACGAGGCCGGAGTGCTCTCACCCGACGAGCAGTCGGCGATGGTCCGCACGTGGGGCCGCTCCTTCGCGCGGCTTGCGGAGTGGGAGGTGGCGCTGCTCGCCGACATCGCCGTCGAGCGGCCCGGTGATCTCGCCACCGAGGCGGCCTCGCTCGCGTCGGAGGTGATCCCCCGGGTCGAGTGGCTGCAGTCCCATATCTGGCGCCGTCACCTGGCGGCCGCCGCCAGTCGCGTGCTCGCGGTCTCGACGGGTGAGGCGCGGAGAATGGCGGTCTGCTTCGTCGACATCGTCGGCTACACCGCCCGCTCACGATCGATGTCGGAGGAGGAGCTCGTCGAGTGGCTCGAGGAGTTCGAGTCGACCGCCACCGGCGTCGTGGTGGACCACGGCTGCCGGCTGATCAAGACCCTCGGTGACGCGGTCCTCTTCGTCGGCGACGATCCCGTCGCCGCGGCCGAGGCGGCCCTGACGCTCACCGACAAGGGCGAGTCCGACTCCGATCCGTTCCCCCGGGTGCGCGGTGGGCTTTCGGTCGGCGAGGTCGTCCCGCGGCTCGGTGACGTCTTCGGCCCGACGGTCAACATCGCCTCACGCCTCACCAGCATCGCTCGCCCGGGCACCGTGGTCGTCGACGACGGCGCCGTCGAGGCGCTATCCGGTGGCTACTCGCTCCAGCGCCTCCGGCGGACCTCGGTCAAGGGCTACTCGCGGCTGCAGCCGTGGGCGCTGCGCCGCGTGGTGGGCTGAGCCGGGCTCAGAGGCCGCGCTCGGCGAGCCACTGGAAGATCTGCGCCGGCTTGTCGCTGATCACCGCGGTGGCTCCCAGGTCGAGGCAGCGCTGAAGGTTGGCCTCACCGTTGACCGTCCAGACATGGAGCTCCCGGCCGGAGTCGACGATCTTCCGACCGAGCTTGGGATGCTTCTTGATCTCCTTGATGCCCGGCGCAACGATCCAGTCCCGGCCGATCGCGGTGCGCAGCAGCGACCAGTTGCGGCCGTGCTCGATCAGCTGCACGAGCCGCAGGTCGGGGGCGAGCCGCTCCACCCGCTGCAGTGCGGTGAAGCTGAAGCTCATCACCCGCACGGGCGAGTCGGCGCCGTCCCAGTCGAATTCGCGCAGCTTCTCCACCAGCCGCTTCTCCACCAGACCGCCGTAGCGCGTGGGGTGCTTCGTCTCGATCGCCAGCTCCACCCGGCGCCCGGTGCTCGCGGAGTAGTCGCGGACGGTCTCCAGCAGCGTCTCCAGCGTCAGCACCTGGTCGAGTCGCTCGTCGCGCATCGGCGCCTCGTCGTCGAGCTCGTTCCACGGGTTCTTCCAACTGGCGAAGTCGAGCTGAGCGAGGTCGGCCAGCTCCATCGTCGAGACCAGCCCGGCCTGGCCCGTCGTACGCCGGATGGTGCGGTCGTGCACGCAGACCAGGTGACCGTCAGCGGTCAGCCGGACGTCGCACTCCAGGGCGTCGGCCCCGACGTCGAGGGCCCGCATGTACGCCCCCAGGGTGTGCTCCGCCTCGTCGGCGCTCGCGCCACGGTGGGCCACCACCTGCGGCCGCTTCTCTCCCACGAGGCCCATTCTGGCCCTAGACACCGCACCTACGCTGTGCACATGCCGGAGCTGCCCGAGGTGGAAGCGCTGGCCCAGGACCTGGGCCGGCGACTGGAGGGCCGCGCGATCGGCACCGTCCACCTCGCCCAGTTCGCGGCGCTGAAGACCTTCGATCCGCCTCTGGCGGCGCTCTCCGGAGCCTTCGTCGACGGCGTCACCCGGCACGGCAAGTTCCTCGACTTCTCCGTCGGCGGCCTCCACCTCGTCACCTACCTCGCCCGTGCCGGCTGGGTGCAGTGGCGCGACGTCGTCCCTCCGACACCGCCCAAGCCCTCGTCCAAGTCGCTGATCGCGGCCCGCGTCGTCCTCGACAACGAGGAGGGCTTCGACCTCACCGAGGCGGGCACGAAGAAATCCCTTGCCCTGTACGTCGTCCGCTCGCCGCTCGACGTCCCGCGGATCGCCACGCTCGGACCCGATCCGCTGTCCGCGTCCTTCACCGTCGACGTCCTGGCAACGATCCTCGCCGACGCGGGGCGGAAGCAGATCAAGGGTGTGCTCCGCGATCAGGCCCTGATCGCCGGGATCGGCAACGCCTACAGCGACGAGATCCTGTGGGAGGCGAAGCTCTCGCCCTACAAGCCGGCTGACACCGTAGACGCCGCCGAGCTCTTCGCGGCGATCCAGTCGATGCTCACCGACGCGGTGAAGCGCTCCGAGGGGCTCAAGGCCTCGGAGCTGAAGCGGGAGAAGAAGAGCAACCTCCGCGTCCACGCCCAGACGGGCAAGCCCTGTCCGCGCTGCGGCGACACGATCCTCTCGATCTCCTTCGCGGACTCGTCCCTCGAGTACTGCCCGACCTGCCAGACCGGCGGGAAGCCCTTGGCCGACCGACGGATGTCGCGCCTGCTCAAGTAGGGCTCAGCTGCTGGCATGCTCCGCCCATGGACTCGATCACCGTCGACGGTCGCGAACTCGCAATCACCCGCGCTACTGAAGCCGATGTCCCAGCCCTCGCGGCGCTCCTGGCCGACGACGAGCTGGGAGCCCAACGCGAGTCGGACGACCTCGCCCCTTACGTCTTCGCGTTCCAGGAGATAGACAAGGACGACAACCAGTTCCTCGTGGCGGCCCGCGATGAGGGCGGCACGGTCGTCGCGACCATGCAACTCACCGTCATCCCCGTACTGTCGCGCGGCGGGGCCAAACGCCTACAGATTGAGGCCGTCCGCGTCTCGGCCGTACTGCGCGGGTCGGGCCTCGGGTCAGCACTTATCCGGTGGGCCCACGCCTACGGACAGCAGCGCGGAGCGACCCTCGCCCAACTCACGTCCGACAAGAGCCGCGTCGATGCACACCGCTTCTACGCCGCCCTCCGCTACGAGGCCAGCCACGAAGGTTTCAAACGAGCGCTATGGCCACCGCTCTGACGCGGGCCACTGACGCATCGGTCAGAACCGCGCCCCACTCGACGTCGCAGTCGGTCAGAGTTGTGACCGATGCGTCAGTGCCGGCCGAACGGGGGATTTCAGCGCCCGGGCGCCGGTCGACTGCGGCCTCCGCAGTCGGTCACCGTTCTGACCGATGCATCAGTGCGGATAATGGAGGGGTGAGCATCCCCACCGTGACCATCGACCAGCTGCCGAACCCGCTGCCGGAGGGCCTGTCGGTCCTCGATGTGCGCGAGGAGTCGGAGTGGGTGCACGGCCACATCGAGGGTGCGACCCACATCCCGCTGTCGACCGTGCCGGTCCGGACCGACGAGCTGCCCGAGGGTCAGATCCTCGTGGTCTGCAAGGTCGGCGGCCGCAGCAGCCAGGCGACGATGTGGCTCGCGGCCAACGGCTACGAGGTGGTCAACCTCGACGGCGGCATGCTCGACTGGGAGGCGGACGGGCGGCCGATGGTGAGCGAGACCGGCGGCACGCCTCAGGTCGTCTGAGGCCAGGCGATCGGCGGCAGCTCGAGGGCGACCGCCAGGCGACGGAGATATTCCGAGCGCGGGATCTCCACGACGCCGAGCGTCGCCAGGTGGTCGGTCTGCCACTGCACGTCGAGCAGCCTCCCGGCCACGCCGTCGGCCCCCAGGATGTCGACGAGTCCCATCAGCGCGACCTTCGAGGCGTCACGCTCGCGGTGGAACATCGACTCCCCGGCGAACAGGCCGCCGATGGCAAGGCCGTAGAGCCCGCCGGCCAGACGCGGCGCCGCCCCGTCGGTGCCCAGTGTCCAGGCCTCGATGGAGTGCGCCCAGCCGAGACGGTGGAGGTCGCCGTACGCCTCCCGGATCCGGGTGTCGATCCAACCGCCGTCGCGCGTGGGATCGGCACAGGCCGCGACGACCTCGTCGAAGCAGGTGTCGACACGGATCTCGAAGTGCTTGGCCGACTTCCGCAACGAGCGCGGGACGCGCAGGCCGTCGAGCGGCAGCACGCCGCGCTGCACGGGCGAGAACCAGTGAAGGGGATCGCGGCGACGGGTGCCGGGCATCGGGAAGAGGCCGCGTCGGTACGCCGCCAGGACGGTGCCCGGCGACAGGTCGGCGCCCAGGGCGACCAGGTCGTCGAGCTGCTCGTCGTCCGGGTCGCCGAAGACCCAGCGCGACGGCTCGGGTTCGACTGGACTCCGCTCAGACACGGAGCCGACGTTACCGATGCTTCGCTAGCGTGAGCATATGAAGAGCGTGACCAAGAAGGCAGCCGCGGCCGTCGGCACGTCGCTGGCCCCCAAGATCATCCAGCTCGCCCCCGACGCGACGAGTTCGCTCATCGGGCACACGCTCAACCGCGCCATCCTGGGCGTCGGCCCGCTGCCCGGAGCTGCCGCTGCCGGTGACACTGCGCTGCGCAAGCACGGCACCGTGGACAAGGCGATCAACGCGCTCATCCGCAAGCACGTCGCCTATGCGACGACCGAGGGCTTCGCGACCAACCTCGGCGGCCTCATCACCGCCGTCGCCACGATCCCGGCCAACGTCGTCGGACTGGCCGTGATCGAGTGCCGGATGATCGCGTCGATCGCACATCTGCGGGGTTATGACCTGGACGACCCGAGGGTCCGCGACGCCATGCTGCTGATCATGCTCGGCGAGTCCACCGTCGACAGCAAGGTGGCGAAGAAGAAGCTGCCCGCCACCCCGATGGCTGTGGCGACCGCTCCGGTGCACGACCCGACGCTCGACCACATCGTCGCCTCCGAGGTCGCCGCCGAGATGCTGACCCGCGTCGCGGGCAAGCGCCTGGCGAGCACGATCGGGAAGCGCACGCCGATCATCGGCGGCTTCGTCGGCGCCGGCGTCGACGGCTGGGACACCTACCAGATTGGGCGCTACGCCCGCCGCGAGCTTCTGCCGCGCACGTCGCGGTAGAGGCCCAACACACGCTGGCCGGCCTCGCTCGTCTCGAGCTTCGCGCGTACGGCGTTGCGCAGCCCCGCCACCTCGCGGAGCTGCTCCACCTCGGCCCGCAGGGCGTCACGCTCACCCATCAGGCGGCCTGCCTCCGCCAACAGCGCGATCGTGGAATCCGTGGCGATGGAGGCGATCCGCTCCGGGTCCGTGACATCGGGATCGGTGAACGTCTCCGGTCGCTCCCCCACCAGCTCGTCGAGGTCGCCCACGACGTCGTAGGAGGAGGAGAGCAGCACCGTCATCCACGAGGTGGTGAGGTCGGAGACCCAGTCCCAGTCGTCGGGCGGCACCATGATCCGGCGCTTGCCCGTGCGGGTGGAGAGTGTCCGATGGGCCAGGAGCTCCATGACGAGCCAGCGGTACTGGTCCTTGGTGAGGAAGTCCTGCGTGACCTCGTTCAGCCCCCGGACAAAGCTCGTGGCGTTGGCGCCCATCGACTCGTTGGACCGGTCACTGGTGAGGTCGAGCTCGAGGCCCTCGAGTCCGAAGACGGACTCCAGTCGCTTCCACAGCACGGCCGGGTCGGTCCCTCGAGGCGGGAGCGTGACGATGTGCACCCGCTCCGGCGGGAGCGACTCGGCCCACCGCGCAAGGATTCCCGGCAGGTCCTGGACCGCCCAGAAGAGGTCGGCGCTGCGACCGCTCCGGGTGCGGATCGCGGCGAGGAAGTCGGCGTAGGTCTCGGTGCCGAAGTGCTTCACGGTCTCCTGCCACTCCGCAGGGATCTGGCGGAAGAGGTCGCGCACCGTCAGGACGAGGTGGACCTCGGCGTCACCGAACGATCCGAGCGCACGCGCCGCCTGCTCGGCGGTGGCGCCGGCGAGGATCTCGTTGCTGATGATGTGGATGCCCGACTCGGCGCGGACTTCGGCGGCGAGAGCGTCCCATTCACCGACGACCTCGTCCTCGAGGCCGCCCCACTCCCGTCGCAACAGGTCGAGCGCGGCGCGGAACTGCATGTCGAAGGTCGCCCCCGGGTAGTGGATGCCGCGCTCGGCCAACATCAGGCGGTGCCGGAAGAGCACGTCCTGGAAGAAGGTCGTCGCCGTCTTCGGCGTACCGACGTGGAGCAGCACCTTCGCACCCATGCTGCGAGACTATCGACATGGCAGCAGTCGGCATCGTGGTCCGCACGAAGGACCGCCCCCACTTCCTCGCGCGGGCCCTGCGGAGCATCACCGCGCAGACGTACGTCGACTGGCAGGCGTTCATCGTCAACGACGGCGGCGACCCTGCGGGTGTGCTGGAGGTCGTCGACGCCCTGAGTCCCGAGGACCGCGCCAAGGTCACGATCATCGACCACCCGACCTCCTTGGGGCGCTGGCCGAGCGCCAACGCGGGGGTGACGGCCGGGGAGACGCCGTACCTCGTCCTCCATGACGACGACGACACCTGGGCTCCGACGTTCCTCGAGACGTCGGTGGCCTACCTCGACGCGCATCCGCTCGCGCCGGGCGTGGTCAGCCGGATCGAGATCGTCTGGGAGACGCCGGACCTGGTCGAGACCGGCCGGGAGATCTTCCAGGAGCAGCTGCACGACCCGCTGCTCGGCTCCACGCTGCTCTTCAATCGCTTCGTGCCGATCGGCTTCCTCTACCGCCGCGAATTGCATGCGGAGGTCGGGCTCTACAACGAGGAGCTCTCGGTCGTCGGCGACTGGGACTTCAACCTCAAGGTGCTCTCCCGCTGGGCGCTGACCTACCTCGACGGGCCGCCGCTCGCCTTCTGGCACCAGCGTCCCGCGGCGGTCGGCTCCGACGGCAACTCCGTGATCGGCTCCGGCAACGCCCACGAGAAGATGGACGGCCTCGTCCGGGACGCCGCCCTCCGGCAGTACGTCGGCGAGAACGGCCTCGGCCTCGTGCTCTACCTGACGAAGTTCATCGACCAGCGCTTCGTCGATGTCGAGAACGGCCTCCGCCGAGACATCCTCTCCGGCGAGTCAGGTGTCGTCGCCGCGCATCGGCTCAAGGACACCGCGCTGTCGAAGCTGCCCTGGCGCCGGCGCTCCTGACCTGCTCAGTCCACGGGCTCGGGGCGGCGCAGCAGGCGACGCCCTGCCCGCATCACCCGGGCGGGGAGGCGACCGGCGGGCTCCGGCCTGGAGGTCGCCTCCTGGACGGCCGCCACGGTCGCCGTCGTCATCAGGCGCAGGACACGACGGAGCTGCACGTCGTCGGGGTCCTGCCATTCGCCGGTGCGGGCGAGCGGGCGCAGCTCCTCGAGATCTCCGACGACATCGATGGCTGCACTCTTCGCCCAGTGGATCCACTCCTCGGCGAGGTTCTCCACCCACGCGTCGAGGGCAGGCGGGGTGGAGATCGGCGCCGGGTCCTCGATCACCTCGAGCAGCCGCGGCACGATCGTGTTGAACACCAGGTCGCGGTGCTCCTCGGCGTTGACGCCCGCCTTGAAGAGCGCGGCGTTGAGTCGCCGCAGCGTCTGCGCACCGGCGATGCCGAGTGACTGGTTGACCTTCGTGGCCTCCTCCGGCGCCCATGCCGGGTCGATGCCGGTGAGGCCGCAGAAGCGGAGCCACAGCGTGTCCGACGGACCCTGGGGGACCGTGAGCAGGTGGACCTTCTCCGGGGGCAGGACCGCACTCCAGTTGGCGAGCGCGCGCGGCAGATGCTGGGCGCGCCAGAACCAGAGTCGCGACGTCATCGGATCCGCCTCGACGATGCGGTTCAGGAACCGGTCGAAGGTCCGGGAGTTGTAGGTCTTCAGCCCCTCCTGCCAGTCGGCGGCGAGCTGTCGCCCCGGCTCACGTGCGGTGAAGATGACATGGACGTCGTGCCCGGCGAGGTCCTCCATCGCCATCGCGATCCGCGACGGCTTCGTCACGGCGAAGACCTCGTGACTGACGATGACGGTGCCCCGGGCGACGTTGATCCGCCGGACCAGGGCCTTCCATTCGCCGCTGGCCTGCTCGTGGAAGCCGGGCCACTTGATGCCCGTCAGGTCGACGGCGGGGAGGAACATCGAGTCGCGCATGCCGATCGGGTACTTCACCCCATGGCGGGCCAGGCTGGCGCGGTTGCGGGCCAGCCGGTCCTGCAGGTAGGTGGTGCCTGTCTTCGGGGCACCGACATGGAGGAAGACCGTTGCCATGGCGCAGATTCTGCCCGGCCGACCTGAATCGAAACTGTGGGGGTTCCCCTCAGCGCCAGGCGCGATTGACGCCGTCGCGGTCGAGCGTGACGAGGTCGCGCAGGTCGGCGTTGCTGAGCTCGGTCAACGCACTCTCACCACGGCCGAGAACAGCCTCAGCCAAGGCCCTCTTGTGCTCGAGGAGCAGCGCGATCCGTTCCTCCAGGGTGCCGCGCATGACGAGTCGATGGACCTGGACCGGCTTGGTCTGGCCGATCCGCCAGGCCCGGTCGGAGGCCTGGTCCTCGACCGCGGGGTTCCACCAGCGGTCGACGTGGACCACGTGATCGGCGCGCGTGAGGTTGAGGCCGGTGCCGCCGGCCTTGAGGCTGAGCAGGAAGACCGGCACGTGTCCGTCCTGGAAGGCCGCGATCATGCGCTCACGCTCGGCCACCGGGGTGCCGCCGTGGAGGAACTGATGGGCGATGCCGACGTCGGTCCAGTGCTCCTCGAGGAGCCTCGCCATGGCGACGTACTGGGTGAAGACGAGCACCGCCCCGCCCTCGCTGGTGGCGGTCTCGATCACCTCGTCGAGGAGGTCGAGCTTCTGACTCCGCCCGCCTGAGCGTCCCTGCGTCTGCTTGAGACTCTGCTTCAAGAACTGCGCGGGGTGGTTGCAGATCTGCTTGAGGCCGGTGAGCATCATCAGGATCAGACCGCGACGCGCCGGATCGTCACCCGGCAGCCGCTCGATCCGCTCCATCGTGTCGCGGACGTACGCCTCGTAGAGCACCGTCTGCTCCTTGGTGAGGCTGAGCAGGTGGTCGGTCTCCGTCTTGGGCGGGAGCTCGGGCGCGATGCCCGGATCGGTCTTGCGCCGCCGCAGCAGGAACGGCGCGACCATGTCGGCGAACTGCTTCGTCGGCGCCTCGATACCCGCCTCGATCGGTGCCGCCCACGCCTTGCGGAAGGCCTTGCGGCTGCCGAGCAGGCCGGGCACGCACCAGTCGAGGATGGCCCACAGCTCGCTGAGGTCGTTCTCCACCGGCGTCCCGGTCAGCGCGACGCGTGCAGTTCCTGGGATGGTGCGGATCGCCCGCGCCGTGGCGGAGGCAGGGTTCTTGAGATGCTGGGCCTCGTCGGCGACGACGAGATCCCACGGCACCGTCGCGAGGAGCCGCGCGTCGCGCCGCATCGTGCCGTACGTCGTCAGCACGAACCCCTGCCTCGCGTCCGTCAGGTCGCGCTCGCCGCCATGGAACCGCCGCACCGGCGCGCCCGGCGCGAACCGTGCGATCTCCGCCTCCCAGTTGCCCATCAGGCTCGTCGGGCAGACGACCAGCGTCGGCCCCGCGCCACGATGCAGGTGGAGGGCGATCAGCTGCACCGTCTTGCCCAGACCCATGTCGTCGGCGAGGACGCCGCCAAGGCCGAGGGCGGTCAGCTCTGCCAGCCAGGTGAGACCCCGGCGCTGGTAGTCACGCAGCGTCGCCCGAAGCGCGGGCGGCACGGGCAGCAGCTCGCCGCGCCCGACCTCGGCCACCGTCTGCTTGAGCTTCTCGATCGTCGCGCCGACGATGACATCGCTGAGCGGCGACTCCGAGCGGCCATCGATCTGGCCCACACCTGTGAGCGCCGCACCGAGGGCCTCGGCCCCGGTGAGCGGGCGGAGCATCCGCTTCCGCGCCTTGCGGGCGATGCCGGGGTCGACGACCGTCCACGAGCCGCGCAGCTTCAGGATCGGGGAGGCCGCCTTGGCCAGCTCGTCCATCTCGTCGTCGGTGAGCGGCTCGTCACCGAGTGCGAGCTGCCACCTGAAGGCGAAGAGGTCGTCACGGGCGAAGAGGCCGGTGTTGAGCTGCTCCTCCCAGTCGCTCTCCTCGCGGGGACGCGGGGCCACGTCCAGCACAGCTTGGGCCTTGAGCTCACGACCGAGGGAGCGGGGCCACATCACGTCGACGCCGATCGCCTTCAGGGCCGCGACGCCCTCCCCCAGGAGGGAGCCGACCTCGTCGCCCTCGAGGATCAGCTCGGTCGGCGAGGCCTGGAACCGCATCCGCTCCAACGGAGCCCAGGCCCGAGTCGCCTCGGCCAGCCGCAGCGAGATCTGCTGCCGCGTGCGCGGACCGAAGTGGTGGATCCGCGGGTCGTCGTGCCAGAGCACCGACGCGTCGGCGAAGTGCAGGGGGTTGGCCTCGTCGTGCACCTGCAGGACGGCACGCAGGACGCCCTCGGTCAGGGACTCCTCGTCCGCCTCGATGCGGATCGACAGCGAGATCTCGGCCGGGAGGCCGTCGTCCACCGTCTCGCTCCGGCGCTGGCCACCTGATCGGCCGATGATCGAGGCCATCCGCTCCTCGAGCTCGGCCGCACGAGCCCGCTGGCGCTCGAGCATCCGCTCCCGCAGCGAGCCTGCAGGTCGCGTCGACTCGGCCGCGCGGCGGGCGAGGCCCTGGGAGGAACCGCCGGGCATGCCGTCGATGGTGGCGGCGACCATGGCCCAGGCCAGCGCCTCGGCGCCCTCCCCGTCGACGCCCTCATAGGAGCGGAACTCCGCGAGCAGCCGCAGCCGCTCCACGTCGTCCCCCTGGATGACGGGGGCACGCGAGCCGTCGGAGAGCGTGTCGTACTTCCCCTCGGCGATCAGCTTCAACGCGTACTGCGCCGCTGCCCCGAGGAGCCCGACCGACGGGTGCACCGCCGAGTCGCGCAGCGCGCGGGTGAGCACCGGCACGGCCGAGACGATCGGCAGCGACACCGTGCGACGGTCGTCGGAGAAGACGATCGACCCCTCCCGCGGCCGGGCACCGACGGTGAGCACCGCCGGACCGGTCAGGGGGATGAAGCTCACCCAATGACCTTATGCGGCGCCGCGGACAGTTCGGGCCGCGGAGCGGTCCGAACCATGGGCTCAGCGTGGTCGGCGTACGCTCGCCGCATGAGCCTCCTCGACGCCCAGATCTCCACCCTTGACGGCGAGCCGACCACCCTCGGCGCCCTGACCGGCGGCAAGCCCGCCCTCCTCGTCAACGTCGCCTCGAAGTGCGGCCTCACGCCGCAGTACGAAGGTCTCGAGCGGATCGCCGAGTCCACGCCCGGCCTGACCGTCATCGGCTTCCCGTGCAACCAGTTCATGGGCCAGGAGCCCGGCTCACCCGAGGAGATCCAGGAGTTCTGTTCGTCGACGTACGGCGTCACCTTCCCGCTCACGGAGAAGATCGAGGTCAACGGTGAGGGCCGACACGAGATCTACGGCGCACTGACCACCACGCCGGAGGCGAGCACCGGCGAGGCCGGCGACATCACCTGGAACTTCGAGAAGTTCCTGGTCGACGCCGAGGGGCAGGTCGTGAAGCGCTTCGGCCCCCGCACCGAGCCTGAGGCTCCCGAGGTGCTCGAGGCGATCAACTCCCTCGTGTGATCCGGACCACCGAACAACCGAATTGGATTGGTTGCCTTCGGCAACTACGGTTTGCAGGTGACCTCAGAGACGACAACGGCGGCGACCCCGCTCGACGCAGACGACAAGATCACCAAGGACATCCTGGTCATCGCTGGGGTCGTGGTGCTCGGCATGATCATGTCGATCCTCGACATCACGGTGGTCAACGTCGCGCTGCCGACGTTCCAGACCGAGCTGGCCAACGGCGGCAAGGAGATCGCGTACTCCACCGTGGCGTGGACCGTGACCGGTTACACGCTGGCGCTCGCGATGGTCATTCCGATCACCGGGTGGGCCGCCGACCGCTTCGGCACCAAGAAGCTCTTCATCGGCGCGGTCACCCTCTTCACGCTCGGGTCGGCGCTGTGCGCGACCGCGTGGAGCATCGAGTCGCTGATCGCGTTCCGCGTGCTGCAGGGCCTCGGTGGCGGCATGCTGATGCCGCTCGGCATGACCATCATGACCAAGGCGGCCGGCCCCCACCGGATGGGCAAGCTGATGGCGATCCTCGGTGTGCCGATGCTGCTCGGCCCGATCCTCGGCCCGATCCTCGGTGGCTGGCTGATCGACGCCGCCTCATGGCACTGGGTCTTCCTGATCAACCTGCCGCTGGGCGTCATCACGATCGTCTACGCCCTGTTCGCGCTCCCACGCGACAACGCCAACGGCACCGAGACCTTCGACTTCGTCGGCTTCCTGCTGATGTCCCCCGGTCTCGCGGCGTTCCTCTACGGCGTCTCGAAGATCCCGAGCACCGGCACCGCCGCCTCCGCTGAGGTGCTCATCCCCGCGCTGATCGGCCTCGCGTTGATCATCGGCTTCGTCTTCTGGTCCTTCCGTCCGCAGCACCCGCTGCTCGACCTGCGCCTCTTCCACGACCGTCAGTTCACGGTCTCGAACATCATCATGTTCCTCTTCGCCGGCGCCTTCTTCGGTGCGCTGCTGCTGGTGCCGACGTACTTCCAGACGGTGCGCGGCGAGTCGACCCTCGACGCCGGCCTGCTCGTGGCCCCGCAGGGCCTCGGCGCCATGCTCGTCATGCCGATCGCCGGCACGCTGGCCGACAAGATCCCGGTCGGCAAGATCGTGCCGTTCGGCTTCCTCGGCATCATCATCGGCTTCATCGGCCTGGCCTCCAGCACCTCGCCCGACACCCCGACGTGGCACATCTGCGCCTGGCTCTTCGTGACCGGTCTCGGCATGGGCGGCACGATGATGCCGATCTTCACGGCCGCGCTGCGCACGCTCACGCAGGTCGAGGTGGCCCGCGGATCGACGCTCCTCAACGTGATCCAGCAGATCGCCTCGTCCGTCGGCGTGGCGGTCATCTCGGTCGTGTTGACCAACAAGCTCAACGGCTCCGACGCCATCGCGACGGCCCCCGGCTCGCCGCAGGCCCTCTCCGACATGGGCGGCGCGTTCCAGACGAGCTACATCGTGGCGCTCATCGTCATCGTCGCGACCCTCATCCCGGTCGCGCTCCTTCCGCGGAAGAAGGAGGAGGGGCTCAACGCTCCTCAGCAGCCGACGATGATGCACTGACCGCCATCCCAGGGATGACTAGTTCTCGGAGGCGAGAGCGAGCGGCAGTACGACGGCGGCGCCCGCCTCCCGTATGGCGACTGCGACGCAGGTGAGCGTCCAGCCCGTCGACAGGCGGTCGTCGACGAGCAGAACCCTTGCGCCGCTAGGGATCTGGGCGTCGAGCGCTGCTCGCCGCATGACTGCCGCGACGCGGTGGGCGGAGTTGGTCGCACCTGCACCAGGGGGTACCGATGGGTCGCGCAGCGCCCACGTGCCGAGGATCGGCTTCTTGAGATAGCGCGAGAGCCCGTGGGTCAGGTCGGCGACGAGCTGCGGGTGGGAGAGCGACTCGACCATGACGATGCCGTCGACGTTGCCACCGGCGCTCGGGAGCCAGTCGCTCACCACCTCGACCATCGCACGGGCCAACGGCACGGGCACCGGTCCGTCGTCGGCCTTGAAGATCTCGCGCAGGGCGTTGCCGTGACCGAGGTCGGTGAGGCGCGCGATGACACGGCCCTCCTCAGCCCCCTCCGCGATCTTCCCCTTGAGCTCGATCCCGATCGCAGGCAGGCCCGACGGCCAGAGCTTCTTCGGCTCGATCGGAACACCGGGTCGGTGCAGGCGCTCATCGGCGGCCGCGACCGCCGCCTCGGACACCTGTGCCGACAGCGACAGACCGCCGCAGTTGTCACAGCGGCCGCAGTCCTCGGGCTTCGGATCATCCAGCTGCGAGCGGAGGTAGCGCATCCGGCATTCCGTGGTCGAGAGGTAGCCGAGCATCGCCTCCTCCTCGCGTCTCCGCGCATCCGTGACGCGCGCATAGCGCTCGGCGTCGTAGCTCCACGCCTCACCCGTGGCCGTCCAACCGCCTTGGACCCGTCGCACCGCACCATCGACATCGAGCACCTTGAGCATCGTCTCCAGGCGGGTGCGGGAGAGGTCGACGTACGGCTCGAGGGCCTGGGTGGAGAGCGGCTTCTCGCTCGCCGACAGGACGGAGAGGGTCTGACGGACCTGCTCCTCGCGCGGGAAGGCGAGGGAAGCGAAGTAGGCCCAGATGTCGCGGTCCTCGATGCCCGGCAGCAGGACGACCGAGGCGGTCCCGACGATGCCTCGGCCGGCACGGCCGACCTGCTGGTAGTAGGAGACCGGCGACGACGGTGCGCCGAGGTTGACCACGAAACCGAGTGGAGCGTCGTAGCCCATGCCGAGTGCCGAGGTCGCGACGAGCACCTTGATCCGGCCTGCGGCGAGCGCCTCCTCGAGCGCGTGCCGCTCGGTGGTCTCGGTGCGCCCGGAGTAGGCGGCCGCGTCGATGCCTCGCGAGCGTAGGTAGTCGGCAACCTCCTCGGTCGCCGCGACGGTCAGGCAGTAGACGATTCCCGAACCCTGCTGGGCGGCGACGTGGCCGGCGAGCCAGGCCAACCGCATCTCCGGTGTCTTCAGCCGTACGACGGCGAGCTGGAGTGACTCGCGGTCGAGCGATCCGCGCAGGACCAGGACGTCCGTGCCGAGCTGCTCCGCGACGTCGGCGGTGACGCGGGCGTTGGCCGTGGCGGTCGTCGCAAGGACCGGAACGCCGCTCGGGAGGTCATGCAGGAGCGTGCGGATGCGGCGGTAGTCGGGCCGGAAGTCGTGTCCCCAGTCGGAGATGCAGTGCGCCTCGTCGACGACGAGGAGCCCGCACTCGGCAGCGAGCCTCGGCAGCACCGCATCGCGGAACCCCGGGTTGTTGAGCCGCTCCGGGCTCACCAGCAGGACGTCGACCTCACGTGAGTGGATGGCCGCTTCGATCGAGGACCACTCGTCGATGTTGGTCGAGTTGATCGTCGCCGCCCGGATCCCGGCTCGCTCGGCGGCGGCGATCTGGTTGCGCATCAACGCGAGCAGCGGCGAGACGATCACCGTCGGTCCCGCTCCTGCCTCGCGCAGCAGGAGGGTCGCCACGAAGTAGACCGCCGACTTCCCCCAGCCGGTCTTCTGCACGACGAGGGTCCGCCGCCGCTCCTCCACCAGGGCGGAGATCGCCGACCACTGGTCGTCGCGCAGACGCGCGTCGTCGCGCCCGACGAGGGCGCGCAGGTGCGCTTCGGCGCGGTCGCGGAGGGCGGTGTCGGACATGGTCACGTGTCTACCAGTGCCTGTCGACACCGGCAGAACCGCCAGTGGGCCCACCCTCGTCGGGCCCCGCTGCTGGGACCGCGGACCCATGGTGAAGGCGCCGCGCGTCCCTACGGTCAGGCTGTGACCACCCACAGACTGTGCCGGACGCTCGGCAGTGTCGTCATCGCGGTCGCCGCACTCGCGCCGTCCGGGTGCGGCACCTCCGCACCGAGCACACGTGCGGCCGACACGGTCAGCCCAAGCTCACTGCTCGTCCACGTCGACGACCTCCCGACAGGCTGGCGGAGCAGCAGCTCACCCGGCACCGACTACCGCGTGACGGTCTGTGGGGTCGACCTCGAACCGCAGGCTCCCGAGGCGGTCACGAGTGTCCGCTTCGCACAGAGCGCTTTGGGACCGTTCCTCGAGGAGCACGTCCGCGTCTACGACTCGGGTCGCACCATCGAGGACGTCGCGGAGGAGCTCCGTGCCGCGCTGCGCTCCTGCTCGTCGTACGCCGCCCGCGGCTCGGACCCTGCGAGTCCGACCGCCCACTTCTCGGTCGAGCCGCTCACCGTGGCCGGTGCTCCGGAAGACAGCGTCGCCTGGCGGCAGCGGCCCGACGGCACCGTGCCGATCACAAGCGACCTGCTGCTCGTGCCCCACGGCGACGCCGCGGTCCTGCTGATGTCCTACGCGATCCGCGACACCCCCGACCCGGCCGTCCTCGCCCGCGCGGCTGCCGCTCTGCCCGCCGTGCAATGACCGTGCAGTGACAGTGCGATGAGGAGCAGTCGCGGGGCCTCGACCGCCGAGTACGTCGGCAGCACGATCATCGCCGCCGGCATCGCCCTCGCCGTCACGCTGACACCGGTCAGGCATGAGCTCGCCGACGGCATCCACCAGGCGGTCTGCTCGGTCCTGCAGCAGACCGCGTGCCGCACACCCGGCAGCGGCGAGACCCCGCTCGAGCAGGCGACCAGTGGTCGTTACGTCGCCCTCGGCGACAGCTACTCCTCGGGCGAGGGCGCGTGGGACTACGAGGAGGGCACGGACTTCGACGACCGCGACGACGCATGGCCGTTCGACGACGACAACGAGCTCCACAACCGCTGCCATCGCTCGCCCCATGCCTACAGTCAGGTGCTCGCAGCCACCAATGACTTCGAGGGCGGCACCACCTTCGTCGCCTGCTCCGGCTCGATTCTCGCCGACCTTGAGCAACCGAACCACAAGGAGACCGGCGAGGATCCGCAGAGCGATGCGCTCGGCGACGACGTCTCACTGATCACGATGACGATGGGCGGCAATGACCTGGGCTTCGCCGACGTGCTCAGGGACTGCATCCTCAACGGCGCCCGCGGTGTCGGACCCGACACCTGCCAGGCGAAGCACGACGCCCGCATCAAGGCGCTCCTCCCGGTGCTCGAGCAGCAGCTCATCGCGACCTATCGCGCGCTCCAGAAGAAGGCGCCGAACGCCCGCATCGTGATCGTCGGTTACCCACAACTCTTTGTCGACAACCCGACCGACGACTTCCATGACCTCCTCTACAAGGAGGACCAGGTCTGGATGAACCAGAAGGCCGCCGACCTCAATGCGATGCTGCGCGACGCCGCCAAGCAGGCCGGTGTGACCTTCGTCGACCCGACGGCCGCCTTCCACGGGCACGGCATCGGCAGCGCCGACCCGTGGATCAACGACCTTGACTTCGGTGGCCCGGGCATGATGATCGTCGACCCGAGCAGCTTCCATCCCAACGCCATGGGGCACCAGGCGATCGCCGACCTCGTCCAGCAGGCGATCGAGCACCCGCGCTAGGCGGGCGTCACCAGATGCGCACGCGCTCCGACGGGTCCAGCCAGAGGCCGTCGCCCTCGGTCGTCCCGTAGACCTCGTGGAACTCGTCGAGGTTGCGCACGATGTTGGCGCGGAACTCCGGCGGGCTGTGCGGGTCGATGGTGAGGTACTGCTGCTCCTGCTCCTTGCGGCGCTTGGTGCGCCAGCAGTAGGCCCAGTTCTGGAAGAGCCTCCGCCTCTCCTCCTTGGTCGCGTCCGGCTTGGCGATCAGGAAGGCGGTGTGGGCGATCGTGAGGCCGCCGAGGTCACCGACGTTCTCGCCGACCGTGAGGGCGCCGTTGACGTGCTCTCCCGGGAGGCTACGCGGCTCGAAGGCGTCGTACTGCGCGATGAGGGCCTTGGTCTTGGTCTCGAACGCCTCCTTGTCCGCAGGAGTCCACCAGTCGTTGAGGTTGCCCGCGCCGTCGAACTGCGCACCCTGGTCGTCGAATCCGTGGCCGATCTCGTGGCCGATGACGGCGCCGATGCCGCCGTAGTTCTCCTCCATCAACGCATCGGCGGAGAAGAACGGGCGCTGCAGGATTCCGGCCGGGAAACAGATCTCGTTGGTGCCGGGGTTGTAGTAGGCGTTGACCGTCTGCGGCAGCATGAACCACTCGTCGCGGTCGACCGGCTTGCCGATCTTGCCGAGCTGGCGGTCGGTCTCGAAGGCCGAGGTGGCGAAGACGTTGCTCAGCAGCTCGCCCGGGGTGATGACCAGCGCGGAGTAGTCGCGCCACTTGGTCGGATAACCGATCTTCGGCGTGAAGGTCTCGAGCTTGGCGTACGCCCGCTGCTTCGTCTCCTCGGTCATCCAGTCCAGCTTGGCGATCGAGGCGCGGTAGGCGGCGAGGAGGTTGGCGACGAGGTCGTCCATCAGCGCCTTGGAGGTGGGTGGGAAGTGCCGCTTCACGTACTCCTGGCCGACGGCCTCGCCAAGCGCGCCCTCGACCAGGGCGACGCCGCGCTTCCAACGGGCGCGCAGCTCGGGCGTGCCGGACAGGGTGCGGCCGTAGAAGCCGAAGTTCGTCTCGACGAAGTCGTCCGTGAGGTACGGCGCCGCCAACCGCAGCACGTGCGAGGTCAGCCACGTGCGCCAGTCCTCGATGCTCACCCCGTGCAGCACGCCCTCGAGGTGCTCGAAGAAGCTCGGCTGGCGGACGGTGACCTCGAAGAGCAGCTCCTCGGCCGTCGTGGACGCCGCCGACAGGTTGCGGACGTAGATCTCCCAGTCGAAGGACGGCGTCAGCGCCTGGACCTGGGCGTAGGTCCTCAGGTTGTAGGTCTTCTGCACGTCACGGGTCTCGGCGCGCTCCCAGTGGCCCTCGGCCAGCTTGGTGTCGATCGCGAGGATCGTGGCAGCCTTCTCCTCGGCTCGGTCGATCTCGGCCAGCGTCAGCAGGCGCGCCAGGTAGGCGACGTACGCCGTCCGGATGTCGGCGAACTTCTCGTCCGTGTAGTAGCTCTCGTCGGGGAGGCCGAGACCGCCCTGGAGCAGGTTGACGACGTAGCGGTCGGAGTTTCGGTCGTCGTTGTCGATGTAGGAGCCGAAGAGGCCGCGACCACCGAAGCGCTCGAACTCGCCGAGGAACGCCGCGAGCTCGCGCAGGTCGCTGATGCCGTCGACGCCGGAGAGTAGGGGCTGCAGGGGCGCCAGGCCGGCAGCGGCGATGGCCTCGGTGTCCATGAAGGAGGCGAAGAGGTCGCCGATCTTCTTGGCGTCGGTGCCGTCCGCGGCCGATCCGGCCGCGAGCTCCTCGATGATCTCCTTGACCTGCGCCTCGGCGTTGTCGGCCAGCTGTACGAAGGGGCCCCAGCTGGAGCGGTCCGAGGGGATCTCCTCGTCGCGCAGCCACGTGCCGTTGACGTAGCCGAAGAGGTCGTCCTGCGGGCGGATCGAGTCGTCCATGCCCGAGCGGGCGTCATCGAGAATGCTCACGCAGGCACTCTATAGAGAGCCGTCACCGCCGGCAGGCGTCAGCCGGGCTTCACGATCCGGTTCATCTCGAAGTGCATGGGATCCGTGTAGTGCCAGACGCCGCCCCACGTGAAGCCCCACTTCTCGAAGATCGCGACGACGGAGCGGTCCATCTGGCCGGCGGTGCCGCGGCCGTTCTCCGGGGCGTTGATGTCGATGGCCAGGCCGAAGGCGTGGTTGGAGATCGACGTCGTACCGGCGATGAAGCGGGGGTAGTAGCAGCCGGCGGTGGAGTGGATCTTGGAGGCGAGCCCCTGGGCGAGTACGTCGGCCAACGCAGCCTTGAGCTGGGGGAAGAGCGCGTTGTTGCAGGTGACCGCGCCGAGGATCGGCACCTGTTGAGTCGAGATGTGGCTCCGCACCCACTCGCTGGAGGGCGTGATGCGGCCGCCGCCCGCGACGCGGTAGGTGTAGCGGCCGACCGCCTGGGCGACGGTCCCCACCGGTACGGCGACCTGGACCGCATTGATGTCCAGACCCTGGCGCGCCACCACGTCGAGGCGCTGCACCGAGGCGTCACTGCCGATCAGTGCTTGGAGCGGCTTGACCACGCGGTCGGGGGCGACCGAGGTCGTGGTGACGAGCAGGACGTTCCCGCTGACCATGTCGAGGGACTTTCCCCAACGCTGGTTGACCACGGCGTCGACGGCACTGGTGATCTGCGGGGCCCACGCACCGACGTGGAGCTTCGGCGCGTTCTTCGTCGCGCCCAAGGTGACGTAGCCCTGGGCATCCGGCGCGACGGTGCTCTGCAAGCTGGTGTCCATTGCCACCTCGCCACCGGCGACCCGCTGCCACAGCGGCAGGTTGTCGGCCGTCTGGACGGGGGTGAAGTTGCGGTACGTCGCCGGGTCGACGGCCATCACGCGGAGCAGCCGGTCCTCGACGGAGATGTTCGCGAGCGAGACCTGCGCAACGCCACTGACACCCGTGGTGGCGCGGACCTTCTTGACGAGGGCCGCGCTGAGCGGGTCCGGGGAGACGACCAGCAGGTCGGCCGGGACCAGCGCGCCGGTGCGTGGGCCGGGTGGCGGCACGGCATGGGCGGGGTCGGCGACGACGGTCGCGTTCGGGGTCGCACTGACGCTGTCGCTGGCGGTTGTGCTCGCTGTGGCGGTTGCTGCCGACGTACGTGGGGAGGCCTTGGAGGCGGGGTCGCCGGAGCCGCACCCTGCCACCAACGTCGTCACGAGCAGGGCGCTGCCGAGCCATGCGGCCGCACGCCGCACCCCATGGAACATCTGCTCAACCTCCCCCGGTCACGGTACCTGTTACCCGTTAGGTTGGGGGCCATGACGACAGCGTTCGGCATCGACTTCGGCGGGACGGGTATCAAGGGTGCTCCTGTCGACCTGGCGGCGGGCAGGTTCGCGGCCGAGCGGGTCCGGATCAAGACCCCGGAGAAGTCCACGCCCACGAAGGTGGCCGACGTCTTCCTCGAGCTGCTCGACTCCTTCCCGAACCATGACGGTCCGATCGGCGTGACGGTCCCCGGCGTCGTACGGCATGGAGTGGTGTCGAGCGCCGCGAACATCGACGAGTCCTGGATCGGCTGCGATGCCGACAAGCTCTTCTCCGACAGGCTCGGCCGGCCGGTCCACGCGGTCAACGACGCCGACGCCGCCGGTCTCGCGGAGGTGCGCTTCGGAGCTGCCAAGGGCCGCAACGGCCTGGTCATCGTGACGACACTCGGCACCGGCATCGGCTCCGCCCTCGTGTACGACGGCGTGTTGCTGCCCAACACCGAGCTCGGCCACCTCGAGATCGACGGGCACGAGGCCGAGGCCCGCGCCTCGAACCGCGCCCGCGAGGAGAAGGAGCTGTCCTGGAAGGAGTGGGGCGAGCGGTTGACGACGTACTACCGGACGCTCGAGATGCTCTTCTCCCCCGACCTCTTCCTCGTCGGCGGAGGCGTCTCCAAGGACTGGGCCGAGTTCGGCGATCTGATCGACATCGAGACCGAGATCATCCCCGCCACGCTGCGCAACAAGGCCGGCGTGATCGGCGCAGCGCTGTATGCGAGCGAGCAAGCATGAGCGTGGCGCTTGCGTCGGTGCTCAAGGCGAGCGAGCGAGCACCCAGCCCGCAGGGCTGGGCTGCGAGCGCACTCGGTTGAGGCGCCTCGTCTCCGCGCTGGTCGCCTCAGCCCTGATCGGCTCCCTGTCGGGCTGCGGCAGCGACGAGCCGACGACGTACGTCGCCCTCGGCGACTCCTACACGGCGGCGCCGTACATCGGAACCCTCGACGGGAGCGACGGCTGCTTCCGGTCGACCAACGACTATCCCCATCTCCTCGCCAAGCAGGCGAAGCTCGTCCTGGATGACGTGAGCTGCTCGAGTGCCACAACCGAAGCAGTGACCTCCTCACAGCGCACGCCGCAGGGATCGGTGGAAGCCCCGCAGATCGATGCCATCGACAAGGACACCGACCTTGTCACGGTCGGGCTCGGTGCCAACGACTTCGACCTCTTCGGCCGCGTCGTCCTCACCTGTGTCCAGCTCTCAGCGAGCGACCCCTCCGGCAGTCCGTGCACCACGGTCGACGCGGCAGGGGGCGAGAACAGTGTGGCGAACCGCCTCGCCGACGTCGAGAAGCGGCTGGTCAGCCTCTTCCACACGATCCGGAAGGCTGCGCCCGACGCTCGGATCGTGGCCGTGGGCTACCCCCAGGTCGTTCCCACGCCCGAGCAGGGCGGGTGCAGTGAGCTGCCGATCGCCACCGGTGATCTCGGGTGGGCCTATGACCTCAACGTCGGCATCAATGCCGCCGTCCAGAAGGCTGCGGATGCGACCAAGGTCGACTTCGTGGACGTCCTCTCCGGGACGAAGGGGCACGACATCTGCGGCGACGACCCCTGGATCGCCGGTGCCACGGTGGCCCCCGGCCGGAAGGGGTTCGCCTACCACCCCTACACGGAGGAGCAGGAGTACGTCGCGAAGCTCCTCGAGGAGCTCGTCAGCGCAGGCTGAGCAGATGCCTTCCTGCTAGCGCAGGAAGGTGAAAAGCTCGGAGTCGTTGTCGATCTTCTCGATGATGAGCTGACTCGCGGCCATCCGCTCGAGCAGCGGGGCGAGGCGGTCCGCGGACTCAAGGTCGATGCCGACGAGCGCGGGGCCGGTCTCGCGGTTGGAACGCTTGATGTAGTCGAAGACGACGATGTCCTCACCGTCGGCGAGCACGTGGTCGAGGAAGCCGCGCAGGGCACCCGGCTCCTGCGGGAAGCTCACCAGGAAGTAATGGCGCAGGCCCTGGAAGACGATCGCGCGCTCGACGATGTCGGGGTACCGCGACACGTCGTTGTTGCCGCCGGACACGATGACGCCGACCCGCTTGCCGACGAGGTCGCCGACCTGCGCCATCGCCGCTGAGGCCAGCGCTCCGGCAGGCTCCGCGATGATCCCCTCCGTCTGGTAGAGGTCGAGCATCTCGACACAGATCGCACCGACCGGCACCTCGACGATCTCGTCGACGAGGTCCCGCGCCACCTCGTACGGCACGGCCCCGACGAGGCCGACCGAGGCACCGTCGACGAAGGTGTCGAGGTTGTCGAGCCTGACCGGACCGCCCGCACGCACGGCGGCCTTCATCGAGGCGGCGCCGACCGGCTCGGCGCCGATGATCCGGCACTCCGGCCACACCGACTTGACCCAGGTCGCGACACCGGCGAGCAGACCGCCGCCGCCGACCGGCACGATCAGCACGTCGAGCGGCCCGCCGGCGATCTCGGTGGCCTGGTCGGTGATCTCGACACCGACCGTGCCCTGGCCCGCGATCGTGCGGCCGTCGTCGAAGGCATGCACGTAGGTCGCGTCGATGTCGCGGGCGTAGGCGTGCGCAGCGGCCGACGCCTCGTCGTACGTCGACCCCACCATCGTCAGCGTGACGGCATCGCCGCCGAGGGCGAGGATCCGGTCCCGCTTCTGGCGCGGCGTGTTGGTCGGCACGAAGATGTGACCCTTGGTGCCGAGGCGAGCGCACGAGATCGCGACGCCCTGCGCATGGTTGCCGGCGCTCGCGCAGACGACGCCGCGCGCCAGCTCCTCCGGGGAGAGCTGGCTCATCAGCTGGAAGGCGCCGCGGACCTTGTAGGAGCGCCCCAGCTGCTGGTCCTCACGCTTGAGGAAGACCTCGGCACCCGAGCGCTCGCTGAGTCGCTCCGACCTCTCCAACGCAGTCCGCCGGGCGATGGTCTTCTCGGCGGCAGCGGCGATTCCGGCAGGGGTGACACTCACCCGAGCACCTTAGACTTCGCGTTCATGAGCACCGTCTCCACCCATGTCCTCGACGCCCAGCTGGGGCGTCCCGCGGCCGGCATGGGGCTCACGCTCACCCTGCCGAGCGGTGCCACGCTGGAGGGGAAGACCGACTCGGACGGGCGTCTTCGCTTCTCCGATGACGTCCCCGCCGGCACCCACAGCCTCGTCTTCGCCACCGGCGAGTGGTTCGAGGGGCAGGGGCGGGCGACCTTCTACCCCTCGATCACGGTGACCTTCACCGTCACCGCGGGCGAGCACCACCACGTCGCCCTGCTGCTCAGCCCGTTCTCCTACACGACCTACCGAGGCTCGTAACTCAGCGCGCCGTGTGCATGCATAACAGCGCTACTCTGTATGCATGGCCACTGTGCAGGTTCGGAACGTCGACGAGGCGGCGTACGAGGTCCTTCGTCAACGGGCAGCCGCATCCGGGCGCTCATTGCAGGAGTACCTGCGGCTGAGTCTGGAACGTCTTGCCGCAGAACCGACGATCAGCGAGTCCCTCGCCTCCGTGCGCGCCGACCTCCGCTGGAGCAAGCAGCCGTCGATGGACGACATCGTCGATCTGCAGCGCGCCGATCGCGACCGCTGATGCTTGTCCTGGACAACTCCGCGCTGATCGCACTCCTGGTCGGGTCACAGGCGACGAGCGGGGCTGTGGCCCGGCGCCTGTCCGCGGACCGCGTGGTGGCGCCTGAGCTGATCGATGCCGAGGCTCTCAGTGCACTACGGGGTCTGCGTCGAGGCCGCCAGATCACCGCGGCCCAGGCCGAGGCCGCCATCACCGGCCTCCGCACCCTCCCGATCGAGCGGGTTCCGCATCGTGATCTCATCACTGCGGCATGGCACCTGCGCGACCGGCTCTCGGCGTACGACGCCCTCTACGTCGCCCTTGCCGGCCGAATCGGTGTCCCCCTTCTCACCGGCGACCGCCGCCTCCGGGACGGCGCCGGGGATGCGTGCGAGGTCGAGTTGATCGGGTGAGACCGAGTCTCGAAAACCGCGAAAGCCCAATGGCATAAGGGGATTCCCCTCATATCCTCCTTGGTTCTGTCGGTGCTCGGGAGTAGGATCGGAGCATCCGGTCGTGAAGGAGGCCCAGTCCACAGGGTCGAAGCGATCGGTCAGCCGAGGAACACCCACCTTCGCTCATTCGAGCCGGCGAACGTTGAGAGACCACCTGCCTTCGGCAGGGGTCTGGTCCGTTTGCCGTGTTGCGAAGGAGGTTGCCCGATGGTCGTGCAGTACGTCGAACCGACCCATCCGATCGTCGCGGGCGCCCAGCAGATCCGCGAGATCCTCGGCGATCTTGCGGACGTGAACCCGCTGTTCATGTCACCGGGCGCGCAGGCCGAGGCGCTCCGAGAGATGGTCGCGGCCACGAACCAGCTCACCGAGCTCCGTGCCCGGGTCATGGCCGCCGCACCCCAGATCGCCGACCAGTCCGGCAAGAACGACACCGCAGCCTGGCTCGCCCACGAGACCCACCTCGGCCCCAGGGAAGCCAAAGCCCAGAAACGATTGGCTGAAGCACTCGAGGCATGGCCGGCCGTGGCGGCGGGGATGCGTGCCGGGGTGGTGAACCGGGAGCAGGCCGAGATCATCACCCGTGCGTTGAACGCCCTACCTGAGGACACCGAGCCTGCGCTGATCCCGAAGGCTGAGGCACACCTCGTCGACGAAGCGTCCCGGTGGAACCCCAACCAACTCCGCGTCCTGGCCCGTCAGGTGTTGGACGTGATCGACCCCGACGGCGCCGAGTCCCGCGAAGCCAAGAAGCTCGCCGCCGAGGAGAAGTCAGCGTTCCAGAAGACCCGGTTGAGCTTCGCCAAGAAGCACGATGGCACCACCAAGATCACCCTCGTCGTCCCCGACCTCACCGCCACCCGCCTCGCCCACCTGCTGCACGCCTTCACGTCTCCTCGCCACGACCCCGCCGACAAGCAGGCACTCGCGGACGCGGCCGGCGATGAGGCGGGTGAGAGGGTGTGGTGGAAGCTCCCGAACAACAAGAAGCTCGGCCACGCCTTCTGCGAACTGCTGGAGAACATCGACCCCGCCACGATGCCGCAACACGGCACCACCGGCACCGAACTCATCGTCACCATCCCGCTGGCCGACCTGCGTCGCGACCTTGCCGCCGCTACGGTGCTGGGCCCCACCGGTGTCGAGCGGATCACCGCCCACGAAGCCCGCCGCCTCGCGTGTGAGGCGGGGATCATCCCCGCCGTCCTCGACGGCAAGGGCCACGTCCTCGACCTCGGACGCACCGCACGCCTCGCGACCAAGGCACAGAAGAAGGCGTTGATGCTGATTCGGGCGACCTGTAGCGGCGAAGGCTGCGAGGTCCCAGCCTCAATGACCGAGGTTCACCACCTCAACGCCTGGTCACAAGGCGGAAAGACAGACCTGGCCGACCTCGACCTCTTCTGCAAAGCCGACCACCGCCGCATGCACGACCCCAACTACACCCACGAACGCCTCCCCAACGGCGACGTGAGGTTCACGCGCAGGACGTAGGAGCCAGTGCTCCACCCGACTATCAGGCCTTCACAGGCAGGGAGTTGAGGATGTCGGTGACCTTGTCCTTGGCGTCACCGAAGAGCATCTGGGCGTTCTCCCGGAAGAAGAGCGGGTTCTGGACGCCGGCGTAGCCGGACGCCATCGAGCGCTTGAAGACGATGACGTTCTTCGCCTCCCACACCCGCAGGACCGGCATGCCCGCGATGGGCGAGGACGGGTCCTCGGACGCGGCCGGGTTGACCGTGTCGTTGGCACCGATGACCAGAACCACGTCGGTGTCGGCGAGGTCGTCGTTGATCTCGTCCATCTCGAGGACGATGTCGTAGGGGACCTTGGCCTCGGCGAGCAGGACGTTCATGTGGCCGGGGAGACGACCGGCGACGGGGTGGATGCCGAACTTCACGTCGACGCCGGAGTCGCGCAGCTTGCGGGTGAGCTCGGCGACGCCGTACTGCGCCTGCGCGACGGCCATGCCGTAACCGGGGGTGATGACGACCGACGACGCGTTGGCCAGCAGTTCGGCGGCGCCGGCGGCGTCGATCTCGCGGTGCTCGCCGTAGTCGACGTCGTCGCCGGCGGACGCCTCGATGCCGAAGCCGCCTGCGATGACCGAGAGGAACGAACGGTTCATCGCCTGGCACATGATGTAGGAGAGGTAGGCACCGGAGGAGCCGACGAGCGCGCCCGTGACGATCAGCAGGTCGTTGTTGAGCAGGAAGCCGCTCGCAGCCGCGGCCCAGCCCGAGTAGGAGTTGAGCATCGACACCACGACCGGCATGTCGCCGCCGCCGATGGAGGCGACGAGGTGCCAGCCGAAGGCGAGCGCGACGAGCGTGACGACGGCGAGGATCCACAGGGCCGGGTCCGCGATGAACCAGATCGTCAGCACGACGAACGCCGCGAGGGCGCCGAGGTTGATCAGGTTCTTGCCCGGCAGGACCAGCGGCGAGGAGGAGATCCGCGCGGAGAGCTTCAGGTTGGCAACGATGGAGCCGGTGAAGGTGACGGCACCGATGAAGATGCCGATCACGACCTCGGCGTCGTGGATGTGCTCGAGCGAGGAGGAGGCGAAGAGCTGCGCCTCGGCGTCGCCACCGAACAGGTCGGCGATGTGACGGACCTCGAGGTAGCCGTTCCAACCGACGAGGACAGCCGCGAGGCCCACGAACGAGTGCAGCAGCGCGATCAGCTCGGGCATGCCCGTCATCTCGACGATGCGCGCGCGCCACAGGCCGATGACGGCTCCGATGATGATCGCGACGATCAGGATGACGACCGACAGGGTGCCGCCGCCGATCACGTTGTCGTCATCGGTCGCGTTGTCGATCACGAGAGCGACGGTGGCGATCACGGCCAGCGTCATGCCGGCGACGCCGAAAGCCCAACCCCGCTTGGCGGTCTCGTGCTTCGAGAGGCCGGCGAGGGACAGGATGAAGAGCAGTGCCGCCAGCAGGTACGCCGACGTGGCGGTGGTTTCGATAGACATCTCTCAGGCGCTCCTTCTCAGGCCTTCTGGAACATCGAGAGCATGCGACGCGTCACCGCGAAGCCACCGAAGATGTTGATCGAGGCCAGCAGCACAGCGAGGCCGGCGAGGATCTGGATGACGTGGTCGTTGCTGGCGACCTGGATGAGGGCGCCGACGACGATGACCCCGGAGATCGCGTTGGTCACCGACATCAGGGGCGTGTGCAGCGCGTGCGCGACATGCCCGATGACGTAGAAGCCGACGACGATCGCCAGCGTGAGCACAGTGAAGTGCTGCGGGATCGGGTCGGGCGCCGTGGCGTTGACGAAGAAGAACACGACGAGGCCGACGACGACGAGACCGAGCTTGGCCGCCGGGGTCAGCCTCGCGGGCTCGGGCTTCTCGACAGCCGGCTTGGCGGGCGGCGCCGCCACCGGAGCGGCCGAGACCTGCACGGGCGGCGGCGGCCAGAGGATCTCGGTGGCCCCACCGTTGTTGTGGGTGACCGTCAGGCCACGCTGCACGACGTCGTCGAGGTCCAGCGTGAGCACGCCGTCCTTCTCGGGAGTGACGAGCTTGAGCAGGTTGACGAGGTTGGTGCCGTAGAGCTGCGAGGCCTGGGTGGGAAGGCGTCCCGCGAGGTCGGTGTAGCCGATGATCGTCACACCGTTGTCGGTGGTGACGACCTCCCCCGGGCGGGAGCCCTCGACGTTGCCGCCCTGGGCGGCGGCCATGTCGACGAGCACGGAGCCCGGCTTCATCGAGGCGACGTCGGCGGCGGTGATGAGCCGCGGAGCCGGACGACCAGGGATGAGCGCGGTCGTGATGATGATGTCGACGTCGGCGGCCTGGTCGCTGTAGAGCTTCGCGGCAGCGGCGTTGTAGGCGTCGGAGGTGGCCTTGGCATAACCGTCGCTCGACTTCTCAGCGACCTCGTCCGGGACCACGACCGGAAGGTACTCACCACCCAGCGACTTGACCTGGTCGGCGACCTCGGGACGGGGGTCGGTGGCGCGGACGATCGCACCGAGCGACGAGGCCGCACCGATGGCCGCGAGCCCGGCCACACCGGCACCGGCGATGAGCACCTTGGCCGGCGGGACCTTGCCCGCGGCCGTGACCTGACCGGTGAAGAAGCGACCGAAGACGTGGGCTGCCTCGACGACCGCGCGGTAGCCCGCGATGTTCGCCATCGAGGAGAGCACGTCCATCGACTGGGCGCGCGAGATGCGCGGCACCGCGTCCATGGCCAGCGTCGTGACGCCCTGCGCACGGAGGGCCTCGAGCAGCTCGGCGTTCTGCGCGGGAGCGACGAGCGAGACGAGGTAGGACCCGGAGCGCAGCTGCGGCACCTGACCGAGGGTCGGCGCGTTGACCCGGAAGACGACGTCGGAGCCCCAGGCGTCCGCATCCGATCCGATGGTGGCGCCGGCGTCGGCGTACGCCTCGTCGCTGAAGGCGGAGAGTGCACCGGCTCCTGCCTCGACGACCACGTCGTATCCGAGGGCCAACAGCTGTTTCACGGTGGTCGGGGTGGCCGAGACTCGTGTCTCGCCCGCCCCTTCGCGGGTCACTCCGATACGCATGAGGGGGGAGCCTGCCAGTGATTCTGTGAGTCGGGAAGGGATCTCTTGACGACGAGACTCTTCGGGGCACATCGGAACGATCAAAGAGACGGACGTCACACCGCGACGTCCAGATAAAGTAGTCGCATGACCTCCGAGCCCCGCTGGCTGAGTCCGGCCGAGCTGGAGGGCTGGATGTCGCTGACCTACCTGATGTCGATGCTGCCGACGGTGCTCACCGACCAGCTCCAGCGCGAGAGCGATCTCTCCTTCACCGAGTACTACGTCCTCGCCGGCCTCTCCGACGCGCCCGAGCGCACGATGCGGATGAGCCGGCTGGCGCTCTTCGCCAACGCCGAGCTCTCCCGCCTCTCCCACATGGTCAAGCGCCTGGAGAACCGGGGACTCGTACGCCGTGAGCCGGACCCGACCGACGGCCGCTACACCAACGCCATCCTCACGGACGACGGCTTCGCACACCTGCAGAAGGCCGCACCCGCGCACGTGGCGCGGGTGCGGGAGCTGGTCTTCGACGCGCTGAGCCCCGAGGAGGTCAGCTCACTGCACGCGATCGCCGAGAAGATCAACCGGCGGATCAACCCCGAGGACTGCGCGGCACAGTAAGGACGAGCGCAGCAGCCAGGACGGCGGCAGCGGCACAGATCGCGAAGAGCCAGCGATAGCCCGCCAGCGTCGGGACCTCGGCGCCACTGAGGTCGAAGGCCATCGAGGCGAGCAGCGAGGACCCGACTGCGGTCGCGAGCGTCGAGCCCAGAGACCGGAAGAGGCTGTTGAGCCCGTTGGCTGCGGCGATCTCGTGCGGCGGGGTGTTGGTGTTGATCAGCGTCGGCATGGCGGCGTACCCGATGCCCGTGCCGAGGCCGATGATCGTCGAACCGACGATGACCTCCCAGAGGTGGTCGGTCAGGACGATGCGCTCGGCCCAGCCGACGGCGACGATGAGGGCGCCGAGGGCGAGGGTCTGCGGCGCACCGCGCAGGACGATGAGACGGGCCGCGACCGGTGCGAAGAGGAGCATCATCAGGCCCGACGGCAGCATCGTCAGGCCGGCGACGAACGCACCGGAGCCGAAGCCGTACGCCGTCTCCCCGGCCGGGAAGATGTCGGGATCCATCGAGACGAACGTCGCGGTGCCGATGAAGGACGCGAAGAGCGCGAAGCCGAAGCAGATCGAGGCCAGGTTGGTGAGCGCGATCGGCTTTCGGGCCAGCGCACGCAGGTCGACGAGCGGCTCCTTGGTGCGGAGCTCCACCGCGACGAGGATCGCGAAGAGCACGACGGCGGCGGCGAGCAGGAGCCACACCTTCGCCGAGCCCCAGCCCCACTCCGCGGACTGCTCGAGCGGGAGGATCAGGCAGACCAGGCCGCCGGTGATGAGGATCGTGCCGGGGACGTCGATCCGGCCACCCGTGTGCTGGTGGGACTCGGGCACGACGACCCAGATGCCGATCAGGGAGATGAGCGAGACCGCGGCACTGATCCACATCAGGATGTGCCAGTCCCAGTTCTGCGCGACCAGTCCGGCCAGCGGCAGTCCGAGCGCACCGCCGACGCCGAGCATCGCGGAGATCAGGGCGACGGCCGAGCCGACCTTCTCGCGCGGCATCAACGTCGCGAGCAGCGAGATGCCGAGCGGGATGATCGCCATGCCGAGGCCCTGGATCGCACGACCGGCGATCAGCACGCCGAGGCTGTCGCCTACAGCGTCGACGAGCGAGCCGATCGTCAGCAGGACGAGGCAGATCAGCAGCATCCGGCGCTTGCCGAACATGTCGCCGAGGCGGCCGAAGACGGGGACGGCCACGGCCGCCACGAGGAGCGTCGCGGTGAGCATCCAGGTGGCGTTGGCGCCGTACTTCCCGTTGAGCTCGGGAAGGACAGGGACGAGGATCGACTGGCTCAGCGAGACGACGAGGCCGGCGAGGGCCACGAAGAGCAGTTCGAGGTTGGCCTTCTTCGATGTCGTGTGGTCACGGATATCGGCGTCCTCGGGCTCGGCGCCGGGGCTCAGTTCAGTCTGATCACTCTGGGTCACCGGGGCATCCTGCCAAAGATGGTTGCATCCGGCAACTAATGGATCGGTGTCGCGGATCACATCCCGGCTGAGACCGGCAGAGTGTGGAATCCGCGCGGCTCTACCGTGGGACGGTGCCCGCGAAGCTCTTCCGACCGATCCTGCCGGGCGCGACCCTCCGAGGCAGGCTGATCGGCTGTGTGGGGATCCTCGTGAGCCTGATGCTGACCGCCCTGCTCAGCGACCTGGTCGCCGACAGCCACGGCGGGCTTCCGCTGCTCGTGGCTCCGATGGGAGCGGCCGCCGCACTGCTCTTCATCCTGCCGACCAGCCCGTTCTCCCAGCCCTGGGTCGTGATCTTCGGGAACACCATCTCAGCGACCGTCGGCCTCGTCGTCGCCGGCCTCATCGACAACACGATGGTCGCCGGAAGCTTGGCGGTCGTCCTCGCGATCATCGCCATGTCCTTCACCCGGAGCCTCCACCCTCCCGGCGCCTCGATGGCACTCGGCGCCGTCCTGGGCACTCCGCTGACCGAGCGGTGGCACTGGCTCTTCCCGCTCGTGCCCGTAGCACTCAACGCCTCGGTGCTGGTGCTCTTCGCACTCGCCTTCCACCGCCTGACCGGCGAGGTCTACCCGCACCCGCGCTCGACACCCGACACGGACGCGCCGGAGACGACGACCGACACTGCGGTGGTGATCAGCGAGGCCGACATCGATGCCGCCATCGCCGCCCACCACGAGACGCTCGACATCGACCGACGCGACCTCGTCGCGATCATTCGCGCGGCCCAGCGGGAGGCCGTCGCCCGCAGCGCTGGCTAACCCTGGAGGTCGCGTTCGAGTCGCTTGGCGGCCTCGGCCAGGGCGTCGACGTACGTCGGCAGCTGACTCTTGTCGTAACGCACCGACGGCATCGAGACGGAGATGCCGGCGATCGCATGCCGGTCCGTCCCGTGGATCGGGACACCGATCGCGACCACTCCGCGCTCGGAGCGGCCGACGTTGAGGGCGAAGCCACTCCGGCGGATCCGCGCGAGATCCGTCCGGAGCTGCGCGAGATCCGGACGCTCGTGCGGGTACGCGGGATCGACCGGCCCGCCGTACAGGGAGGCGAGCTCCTCAGGCTCCAGCTCGGCGAGCATGATCAGTCCGGCGGTCGTCTCGTGGGCGTTGAAGACCATGCCCTCGCGGTTGCCGACGCGTAGCGCCTGCGAGGACTCCACGGAGGCGATGAAGCGGACCGTGTCACCGGTGCGGACGGTGAGGTTGGCCGACTCCCCGACCCTGTCGACGAGCCACTGGAGGTGCGGCAGCGCTGCTGCCCTGAGCTTGGACGTGTCGGACTGGGAGTGCGAGGCGAGCTCCAGGAGGGGCCCCACCCTGTAGGCGCGGCTCTCGTCCTGCGTGGCGAAGTCGCGATAGACGAGCATCTGCAGCAGGCGATGTGCCGTCGAGGGAGCGACGCCGACCCGGTGTGCGACCTCGGTGACGGTGAGCGGCCCTTCGAGCTGCAACATCGCCGCGATCCGCAGCGCGTTGTCGACGCTGGTGATGGCGTAGGGCGGCGGGTTCTTCAGCGGGCGGTCGGCCATTCTGTCCTCCGGAACGGACTTTTCTGCGGGGTGTGACGTGGCACACGATAGACCCATGTCCGCCAACCCAGACAAGCGCAGCGCACCGTCGACAGAGACGGCCGTGAAACTGAAGGCTGTCGCCTCCCCCAGCCAGCCTGATGTCACCCCTGAGCTCGAGGCCCTCTACCAGGGCTTCGAGGCCGAGCTGCTCGTCCCGCTGTGGACCGAGATCGGCGACCTCATGCCCACCCACCCGCGGAGCAAGGCCGCGCCGCACCTGTGGAGGTGGGAGAACTTGATCCGCCTCGCCGCGCAGGCCGGGGACCTGGTGCCGGTCGGTCGCGGCGGCGAGCGCCGCGCGATCGCGCTGGCCAACCCCTCCCTGGGAGGACGGCCGTTCGCGACGCCGACCCTGTGGGCCGCGATCCAGTACCTGATGCCCGGCGAGGACGCCCCCGAGCACCGCCACACCCAGCACGCCTTCCGCTTCGTCGTCGAGGGCGAGGGTGTGTGGACGGTCGTCGGTGGCGACGCGGTGCCGATGCGCCGGGGCGACTTCCTGCCCCAGGCCGGCTGGAACTGGCACGCCCACCACAACGCCACCAAGCACCCGATGGCGTGGATCGACGGGCTCGACATCCCCTTCCAGTACACGTCCGAGGCGCAGTTCTTCGAGTTCGGTCGCGAGGAGATCTCCGACGCCGAGCGGATCACGCCCGAGCGCTCGCGCTCCGAGCAGCTCTGGGCGCACCCCGGTCTCCGGCCGGTGTCCGTCGGAGAGACCGCGCCAGGGTCGCCGCTCCTCTCCTACAAGTGGGAGTACACCGACGCCGCGCTGGCCGACCAGCTCGCACTGGACGCGGCCGGGTACGCCGGCGCGGTCGAGCCGGGCCACGCGGCCGTCCGCTACACCAACCCCGCCACCGCCGGCGACGTGCTGCCGACGATGCGCACCGAGTTCCACCGCGTCGCCTCCGGCTTCGAGACCACGCCGCTGCGCGAGACCGGCAGCAGCGTCTTCCAGGTCTTCGACGGCTCCGGCGTCGTGACCGTCGGGGGCAAGACGTGGAGCGTCACCCGCGGTGACCTCTTCGTCGTCCCCTCCTGGGAGCCGTGGAGCGTCAAGTCCGAGGCGGGCTCCTCCGACTCCGACTCCGCCGCCCTCGACCTCTTCCGTTTCTCCGACGCGCCGATCTTCGACGCGCTCGGCCTCACCCGCACCAGCAAGGACATCTGATTCATGAGCAAGCTCGCCACCATCCGTACGTCGACCGGCACCCGTGCCGTCAAGCTCGACGGTGACCAGCACATCGACCTCGGGTTCTCCGACCTGCGGGAGTACTTCGCCGCCGGCAGCCCCGCGCCCGCCGCTGACGCCCCCACCTACCCGGTCGCCGGCGCCGACTTCGCCCCGGTGACCCAGCCGAGCAAGGTCGTCTGTGTCGGCCACAACTACGCGAACCACATCAAGGAGATGGGTCGCGAGCTGCCGGAGTACCCGGTGCTCTTCCCGAAGTTCGCCGAGACGCTCCTGGGTGCGAACGACGACATCGTCTACCCCGTCGAGACCGAGGCGCTCGACTGGGAGGTCGAGATCTGCGTCGTGATCGGCAAGGAGGTGCGTCGCGCGACGGACGAGCAGGCCGCCGAAGCGATCGCCGGCTTCACCGTCATGAACGACATCTCCGTGCGCGACTGGCAGTTCCGCACCATCGAGTGGACCCAGGGCAAGATCTGGGAGGCGACCACGCCTGTCGGCCCGTACGTCGTCACCCCCGACGAGGTCGGTGGGGTCAAGCCCGCCCTCGAGGTGAAGACGGTCGTCAACGGCGAGGTCATGCAGAACGACAACACCGGCACCCTCGTCTTCGACCCGGTCTTCCTGGTGAAGTACATCTCCACGATGATCACGCTCAAGCCCGGTGACATCATCGCCGGCGGCACCCCGGCCGGTGTCGGTCAGGCCCGTGACCCGAAGGTCTTCCTCAAGGTCGGCGACAAGGTCGTCACCTCGATCGAGGGCCTCGGTGAGTGCGTCAACACGATCGTCGAGGGCTGAGGTCGTCATGACCCGCACCCTCGAAGAGGCCCGGGCCTGGGCCGAGCTCGGCAACGAGCTCGTGCTCAAGGCGGCGGCCGGCCTGACCGACGACGACCTGCGTGCGCCGTCCACCCTGCCGGGGTGGTCGGTGGGCAACCTGGTCGCCCACATCGCCGCGAACGGCGACGCGCTGCTCAACCTCGTGACCTGGGCGAAGACCGGTGTCGAGACGCCGATGTACGCCTCCGCCACCGACCGCGCCGAGGGCATCGCCAAGGGCGACACCCTCTCGGCCTCGGAGGCGACCACCTGGCTGGAGTCCTCGATCCGGGCTCTCGCCGAGGGCTTCGACAGCCTCACCTCCGAGGAGTGGAGCAACGAGGTCGTGACGGCGCAGGGGCGCACCGTACCTGCCACCGAGCTGCCCTACATGCGGTCGCGCGAGGGCCTGATCCACGCGGTGGACCTGTCGACCAGTACGGCTCGCGGTGACATCGACTTCTCCGCCCTGCCCGAGGGCTTCCTCGACGCACTGATCGAGGACATCTGCGGCAAGCGTGGACTGTCGGCCGACGAGCTCCCCGAGGGCACCAAGGCCGACGTCGCCGCGTGGCTCGCCGGGCGTCCTCACGCCCTGACCGACGCACCCGAGATCGGAGCCTGGCTGTGACGAACCCTGACGTCCTCATCGTCGGCGGCGGCATCGGCGGCCTCTCCGCCGCCTTCGCCCTCTCACGGGAGGGCCTGCAGGTGCGACTCCTGGAGAGCGCTCCCGAGTTCGGCGAGGTCGGCGCCGGCCTGCAGATCGCACCGAACTGCACCCGGATCCTCGACGAGTACGGCCTGCTCGATGAGGTGAAGAGCCTCGGCGTCCTGCCCGACGACATGATCATGTTCGACGGCGTCGGCGAACAGCGCTCCGGCACGGAGGTCACCCGACTCGACCTGCGCGACCTCGAGAAGCGCTACGGCTATCCCTACATGGTGATCCACCGCTCCGACCTGCACGCGACCCTGCTGCGCGCGTGCCAGCGCGCGGGGGTCGAGCTGGTCACCAACGCGAAGGCTGTCGACTACGACTCGACCGACTCGTCGGCGACGGTGACCCTCGAGGACGGCACGACGCACACCGCACCGGTCGTCATCGCCGCAGACGGCATCCGGTCCGTCGCGCGGACGAAGTACGTCGGCGATGAGCCGGTGTCGTCGTCGTACGTCGCCTATCGGGGAGCCATCCCGATCGACGAGGCGCGGGCCAACAACATCCACGAGAAGGCCGTCGTCCTCTACCTGGGCAACAACTGCCACTTCGTGCAGTACGGCCTGCGCGGTGGCGAGATGTTCAACCAGGTCGCGGTCTTCGAGTCCCCGAAAGCCCTTGCAGGGCAGGAGGACTGGGGCACGCCGGACGAGCTCGACGCCGCCTTCGCCGACACCGTCGGCGACGTTCAGGACGGGCTGAAGTTCATGTGGCGCGACCGCTGGTGGCGGATGTACGACCGCGAGTCGATCGACCAGTGGATCTACGGCCGCGTCGCGCTGCTCGGCGACTCCGCCCACGCGCCGCTGCAGTACATCGCCCAAGGCGCGATCATGGCGATCGAGGACGGCTGGGCCCTGGCGAAGCACGTCGCACGCAACCGTTCGGAGTCAGGCGAGGTCGACTGGGACACCGCACTCAAGGCCTACGAGGCCGTCCGCACGCAGCACACCCGCCGCGTGCTGGCAACGAGCCGCGAGTGGGGCATCCTCTGGCATCACGTGGGGACCAAGCGCGAGCAGCGCAACGCGATCCTCTCCGCCCGGGACACCTACGACTACTCGTTCGTGGACTGGCTCTACGGCCCGACGGCCCTCTTCCCGGAGGACGAGGCGGAGATGTTCACGCCGATCCCGCTCGACTCCGTCGACGTCGGCGCCGCTACCGTCGCAGGGTGACGACCGCAGTCCCCAGCCGCGAGGGCCAGGACATCAGCACTCCGCTGATCCTGGCCCTCGCGCTGTTGTCCGTGACGCCCCCGATCGCCACCGACCTCTATCTCGCGTCGTTCCCCGAGATGCAGAGCGGGCTGTCGACAGACACCTCGCACATCCAGCTCACCCTGACCGCGTTCCTCGTCGGGCTCGGACTCGGCCAACTGCTCTGGGGTCCGCTGTCGGACCGGGTGGGTCGCTGGTGGCCGATGTTCGCCGGCACCCTCCTCGCCGTCGTGGCCTCGGCGGTGACCGTCATCGCACCCGACGTCGAGGTGCTGATCGGTGCCCGCTTCGTCCAAGCCCTCGCCTCAGCCGCAGGGCTGGTGATAGGGCGTGCGGTGATCAGCGACCTGTCGACGGGATACCGGGCCACCCATGCACTGAGCCTGATGATGACGATCAACGGCATCGGACCGGTCGCCGCGCCGGTGGTCGGCGGCCTCCTCGCCGGACACGTGCCCTGGCGCGGCGTGCTGGCGGTCATCCTCGCCGTGATGGCCGCGCAGTGGCTGGGCGTCCTCGGGGTCGTGCGCGAGTCGCTGCCGCCCGAGCGACGAGCAGCGCGTCTCTCCTACGCCTCCCTCGTCGTCGTGGCACGGCGGCCGTCGTACCTTCTCCACGCGCTGGCGATGGCGCTGAGCTTCGGCGTGCTGATGACCTACATCTCAAGCTCGTCCTTCGTCTACCAGAACGTGCTCGGCCTCCCCGGCTGGGCGTTCGGTGTCGGATTCGGGGTGAACTCGGTCGGCATCGTGATCGCCGGCGTCGTCTCCACCCGCCTGGCCCGCCACCGGGTCCACCCGGCCCACACCGTACGTCGAGCCCTCCCCTTCCTCCTCGGCGGCACGATCCTCGTGCTGGCCTCGGCGCTCTCCCCGTGGCCGGTGTTGCTGCTCGGACCGCTCCTCATGGTGACCTGCGCCTTCGGTTTCCTCACGGGCAATCTGACCGCGCTCGCCATGCAGCAGGCGCGTGACCATGCCGGAGCCGGCTCAGCGGTCATCGGCGGGCTGCAGTTCCTTGTGGGCGGCATCGTCTCGCCCCTCGGCGGACTGGCCGGCGACGACACCGCCGTGCCGATGGGCGTCGTGATGCTCGGCGCGGCACTGCTCTGCGGCGGCTGCTTCGTGCTGGCGCGGCAGGTGGTCAGTCCCGCGTCGGAGACGGCCTTCGCATCCTGAACAGCTGCTCCTCACCGATCGTGAAGTAGTCCGCAGGACCTCCACCGCGCAGGACCGGCTGGGCCGCCGTCGTACTGAAGGAACCGTCGACGAGCAGCGACTCGTCGATGTGGACACCGACGACCTCGCCGAGCACGAGCCAGCTGTCGACCTCGTCCCCGGCTGCGGTCCGGAGTCGCAGGATCTGGGTCCGGCGACACTCGAAGACGACGCCGGCCTCCGCGACGTGCGGCGCGCTGACGATGCTGGAGGTGCCCGCAGTCAGGCCGCTCAGCTCGAACTCGTCGACCTCGGGACCGACCTCGGCGCAACTCTCGTTCATCTGCTCGGCGAGCGGCCGGCTGACGAGGTTCCAGCAGAACTCACCGGTCACCTCGATGTTGCGCACCGAATCCTTGTAGCCGAGGCTGGCGAACCCGATGATCGGCGGCGCGTAGTTGAAGCCGTTGAAGAAGCTGTACGGCGCCAGATTGCGTACGCCGTCGGCGGACTGGGACGAGATCCAGCCGATCGGACGCGGCGCGACGATGGAGTTGAACGGGTCGTGGGCCAGTCCGTGGCCCTGCGAAGGTTCGTAGAAGTGGGTCCTGCTCACCCGCTCGATCCTAGGTCGGGCCCAGGTCAGGGTCAGGCCTGTCGGAGCGCGGAGGCGAGGGCGGCCAGTGCGCTCGCGGTCCGGGCGCCGTCGGCGAGCACGGCGGTCGGGGCGCTGCGCAGGCGCTGCACCCAGAAGGCCTGGACCCGCGCCAGGCTCTCCTCCGCCAGGGCGGTGGCGACCAGCTCGACACTTCGTCCATCACTGGCGGGATGCTCGCGGAGGACGAGGCCCTGACCCTCCTCGCCGTCTGTTTCGGCCTCTTCATGGTCGGACTCGACTCCACGGTGGTCCACATCGCAAACCCGGCGATCCAGGCCGATCTCGGAGCCTCCTTCTCGGAACTGCAGTGGGTGATCAACTCCTACCTGCTCACGCTCGCGGTCTTCCTCATCCTCGGCGGCAAGCTCGGCGACCGCCTCGGCCGCAAGCGGCTCTACCTCGTCGGCGTGCTCGCCTTCGGGCTCGCCAGCGTCGGCATCGGCCTGATCGGCAGCATCGAGGGCGTTCTCATCCTGCGCGCCGTCCAGGGACTGGCCGCAGCGGTCCTGATGCCGCAGACCGTGGCGCTGCTGCGCGCCACCTTCCCCCGCGAGCAGTTCGGCATGGCGATCGGAATCTGGGGCGGCGTCTCCTCCGTCGCGATCGCCGGCGGGCCGCTGGTCAGCGGCGTCCTGGTCGAGCACCTCGGCTGGGAGTGGGTCTTCTACATCAACGCGCCGTTCGCCCTCATCGGACTCATCTTCGGTGCGTTCGTGATCGCCGAGACGCCGCGGGACACCGCAAGCCGGCTCGACCTCGCCGGTGTCGTCCTGTTGGCACTCACGCTCTTCAGCGTCGTCTTCGCCGTCGTCCAGTCGGAGTCCTGGGGCTGGGGCGACGCCCGCACCCTCGGCCTCCTCGTCGCCGCCGTCGTCCTCCTCGGCGCCTTCATCAAGGTCGAGCAGACCGTGGCCGAGCCACTGCTGCCGCTCCACCTGTTCAAGGCTCCCTCGGTGAGCATCGGCGGCGCGGTCTTCGTGGCCAACTTCTTCGCCATGCTCGGGCTGACCTTCCTGATCACGCTCTTCCTGCTCAACACGCTCGGCCACACCACCACCCGGGCCGGTCTGATGATGCTGCCGCTGAGCCTCTTCTCCATCCCGTCGGCACCGATCGGCGCGCTCCTCACGAGTCGGATCGGTGCCCGTAAGGTCGCCGCCACCGGCCTGGCCCTGATGGCCCTCGGCCTGCTGCTGCTCACGAACGTCGACACCACCTCGTCGTACTGGTGGATGGCGATCCCGTTCGTCCTCATCTCGTTCGGCTCCGGCTTCGCGATCCCGTCGGCGGCCGACCTCATCGTGGGTGGCGCTCCGGTCCACCTCGCCGGTGTGGCCAGCGGCTTCCAGACCACCTGCCTCCAGGTCGGCGGCGCCATCGGCACCGCGGTCCTCTCGGCGATCGTCACCGCCCACCTCGCCGGCGCGCTTCCGGCCGGCCTCGATGCAGGCGCCGCCGCAGCGGCCGCCGCCGGGGTTCCGCTCGACGGCCTCCCGCAGCTCACCGACAGCTTCGTCGGCGCCCTGCACATCGGCATGGTCACCTGCGCGGGCCTCGCCCTCGTCGTGGCGGTGCTGGTGCTCGCCGTCCTGCGCGAGGCCCCGCACCACTCCTTCGACACGGTCCTCGAGGAGACCGTCGAGGGCGAGGCCGGCCACCTCTGAGACTCCCTCACCGGCATGCAGCAGGCCGGGGCCTCGTGTCGACGAGAGCCCCGGCCTGTGATGTTTTCTGCGTGGTGTCAGGCGACGAGCTCGGCGATCTCCTCGTCGGTCACCGGGACGTCCACCCGGCGTCCGATGAAGAGGGTGAGGAGGGCGCAGACCGTGGCCGCGATGCCTGCGATCAGGTAGACGGTCCCGAAGCCGGAGCCGAGCGAGGCGTCCGCGGCACCCTGGATGGCACCCTTGGTCGCCGGGTCGTTGAGCGCGGCGACGAGGCCGTCGACCGCCTGCTGCGGCGCACCCGAGGCCAGCACCTGGCCGGAGAACTGGCCGATCACGCCGTCCCAGCCGGAGAGCCAGCCGAGCGGCGGCACCTGGGAGAGGCCGGCGACGGCGTCGGCAGGGAGCTTGGCACCGGTGAGGATCCCCCCGATCTTGGCGCCGAAGTCCGAGGCTCCGATCGAGAAGGCGACGACCGACCCGATCACCGGCCCCAGCGTGAAGCCGAGGTCGCGCATCACCGAGGTGGTGGCGCTCGCCATGCCGATCTGGTGCGGGGCGACGTTGTTGATCGCGACCGCGGTGATCGAGCCGGCGGTCAGCGCGAAGCCGATGCCGAGCAGCAGGAGCGGCGCGATCCACGCCGTCCACGACGGGCCGCCGAACGACTCCGGCACACCCAGGGTGAACGAGGAGAGCCAGTACGCCGCGGCTGCGATGAAGGCGAAGCCCGCGGTGAGCACCAACCGCGGCGAGCGGTGGTGGATCAGCCATCCGACGACCGGGCTGAGCAAGAAGGCCGGACCCTGGATGAAGACGAAGAGCACGCCGACCGCCCAGACCGGCGCCTGCGCCAGGGCACCGACACTGATCGAGGTCGAGAAGCAGGTCGCGAGGAAGGCGAACATGCCGATCACGGCCACGACGGAGCCGAGTGAGAAGTCCTTGTTCGCGAAGAGACCGAGGTCCAGCAGCGGGCTCGGGCTGCGCAGCTCGACGACCACGAAGGCGACGAGGAGCACCACCCCGACGACGTACCCGCCGATGACCTTGCCATCGCCGAAGCCGCTGTCGACGGCCGTGACCGTGGCGTAGAGCGCCGCGATCAGGCCCAGCGCGAAGGTGATCTGGCCGGGCAGGTCGAGGTGACGCCCGGCGGGCGCCGAGGAGTCCCGGGTGCCGAAGGAGATCGCGACCAGGAGGAGCGCGACGGCGACGATGATCCAGTAGGTGACCCGCCAGCCGGCGAAGCTGTCGGTGGTGAAGTGGAGCTGGGTCTGCGTCGAGAGGACCGGCGAGATCACGGCGCCGAGGGAGAGGAAGCCTGCCCAGGTGGCGATGATCTTCGACCGCTTGGCGTGGTCGTCGGTGAGCGCCGCGACCATCGACAGGCCGATCGGGAAGAGGATGCCCGACCCGATGCCGATCACGGCCTGGGAGAAGATCATGAACCCGGTCGTGGTCGCGATCGCGGAGAGGACCGCACCGATGACGACGAGCACCGAGCCGCCGACCAGGAGCCGCTTGCGGCCGAAGAGGTCACCCAGCAGGCCGAAGGTGAGCTCGAAGGCGACGATGCCGAGCTCGAAGATCGCGGTGATCCAGGTCAGGCCGGCACCGGAGGTGTGGAACTGGGTGGTGAAGGTGCCGTTGAGGGCGCCCGGGATCGCGTACGCCGTCATGGCGAGCGCTACGGAGAGGTAGGCGGCCGTATACGTCAGGCCGGTCGACCCCTTCTGTGAGACGACGGTCGTGTTCATGACATGGCTCTCCTTCGAACCGATGGGGTGAGGTGATCCCGAGATCTGGTGCCTGGTTGCTCAGGCGAGGGTGAGGGCACGCAGGGGCGCGTCCTCGTGGTGCCGGATCTCGACGGACAGGAGTCCGCCGCAGCCCGGGCAGGCGTGGGCGTCGGCGACGAGGTCGGGATGGAGGCGGACCTTCTCGCCGAGCTCGTCGGCGGTGAGGGTCGCGTGGCCGGCGTACTGCTTCCAGTCCTCACCCGACGTCGCCAGCGTCCGCCCGCACTCGCAGGCGACATGGCCGGCGACGATGCGCAGCCTGTCGCCCACGACGCGTGCCTCGCCGGTCACGGGAGCGAACTCCTCGACCAGGGCGCGGTTCCACTCGCGTCGCTGCCGGCGTACGTCGGCCCGCGCCGCCTCGGTGGCGGCAGCGTCCACGACGCCCTCCGCGAGCACGACGCCGTAGTGGCGTCGCGCACCGGTCTCGGAGATGCGGCCCTCCTGGACGTCGCGAGCGATCGTCTCCGGGTCGGCGTCCAGGGCGTCGCCCCAGCCCCCTCCGCCGTGGAAGGACCAGTCCATGACATCGCCCGGGAAGAACATCTGCTCCCCCGGGTTGGAGTCGAAGACGGTCACCTGGGCGGGGTCGACCTGGAGGTCGGCGGCGCCGGTCACCGACCGGCCGGTCGCGAGGGCCTCGTTGACATCCGTGCCGCGGGCCACGGTGACCGCATGGGTCGAGCCGGGCAGTCCGCCGTGCAGGCCGGTGGAGGCCGGCATCGAGAGCGAGTGCGCCATGTGGACGCCGTGGACGAAGTCGGCGTCGTGCACCGTCCAGGCAGCGGACAGCGAGGTGCCGCCGTGGTGACGGCCTGCGCCGCCGGAGTCGGTGTTGAACTCGCGGCGCAGCCACAGCAGCGGGAAGGCGACCTCCTCACCCTCCACGTTGTTGAACTGGTAGGAGAGGATCTCGTGCGGACCGACGAAGTCGGCACCGTCGGCCTCGGGTGTGGCACCGCCACCGCCGCAGAGCGCTTCGGTGAGGGCGCCGCCGAACCCGACGCCGTACTGGTTGAGCCCGCCGATGTGCAGCACCTGGATGGCGCCGGTCGACTCGGCCATCGCATCGGAGCGGGTCACGTCGTCGATGCCGGCGAGGGTGGAGACCGCGGCGTGGGCGGTGTTCTTGACCATGTAGGCACCGCCGACGGTCGCCGAGCCGCACGGGGCGGGCTTGGCGCAGTTGATGATGAGCCCCTCCGGGGCCTCGATCTCGATGGCACGCATGACGCCGGAGTTCCACGGGATGTCCGGCGCGATGACCGGGAGGACGGAGGCGAAGACGCCGCCGCGCAGGCCGGAGATGGTGCAGTTGACGATCGAGGGAACCTGCTCGGCCGAGCGCGAGTAGTCGAAGATGAGGGTGTCGTCGCGCTTGGTGAGCTCGACCTCGACGCGGTGCAACCCGGCCTTCTTGCCGTCGGCGTCGAAGTAGTTGCGGGCCTGGAAGACGCCGTCGGGCAGGGACCGAAGCCGCTCGCGGGTGGCGATCTCGGACTTGTCCAGCATGGTCGCCATCACGGCCTTGACCACGTCGACGCCGTAGCGGTCGACCAGGCGCAACATCCCCTTACGGGCGTGGGTGTTGGCCGCGATCATCGCCTTGAGGTCGAGGCCGAGGTTCGGCGCGAGACGCGACGAGGAGAGGATGAGGTTCCAGATGTCGGAGCGGGTCCGACCGCGTTCCACGAGCTTCGTCGGCGGGAGGATCAGGCCCTCCTGGACGTTCTCGGTGGCGTCGGGGCACCACGAGGACGGCGTCATGCCACCGATGTCGAGCACGTGGCAGCACGACCCGACCCAGCCGATCCGCTCGCCATCGACGATGACCGGCTCGACCATGGTGACGTCCGGCAGGTGCAGCGCGCCGGAGTAGGGGTCGTTCGTGATGAAGATGTCGCCCTCGTTGATGTCGCTGACACCGTCGGACTCGACCTCGAACTGCCGGATGATGTTCCCCACCACGAGCTCCATCGAGCCGGAGTGGAAGACGATGTGCGGGCCCATCGCAGCGATCTGTCCGTCGGGCAGGTAGACGCCGGTGTTGCAGTCGTTGGCCTCGAAGACGAGCGGTGAGCCGGAGACGTTCTTGAGCACGGCCGACTGCTGGGCGACGACCGCGAGCAACCGGTGGCGGACGACCTCGTAGGTGATCGGGTCCATCTCAGCTCTCCTTCGTGGTGATGACGGTGTTCTCGAGGCGGTCGATGACGGCCTGCTGGCCCTCGCCGATGAAGATGGTGGTGCCGGGGTGCTCGATGATCGCCGGGCCGTCGACGAGGTCGCCCGGCTTGAGCCCGGTTCCACGTACGACGTCGGCGTCGGTCCAGCCGCTGGGCAGGTAGACCTTGCGGGTGGCCGGGCGCTCGACCTCCAGCGCCGAGCCGCCGGAGATGACCGTGCTGATCGCCGGCTTCCTCAGCTCGCCCTTCGCCTGGACCCGCACCGAGGGGATCTCGACGCCGGCGCCGGTGAAGACGGCCTCGGAGCCGTAGGTCTCCTCGAACTGCTTGACGAAGGAGTCCAGCAGGTGCTGCATGTCGGCGGCGGTCAGCTCACCGGCCGGCAGCGCGACCGGCAGCGACTTGGACTGCATCCGGAAGCGGACCTCGGCGTAGCGCTGCACGTGGATCCGGTCCTCCTCGGCACCGGAGTCGAGCAGCTGCTCACGCACCTGGGCCTCGAGCCGGGCGAGGTTCTCCGCGATCCGGGCGGCCGGCAGCATCTCGGCGGCGCCCTCCCAGACCGGGGTCGCCAGCGGGTCGGAGAACTCGGCGGCGACGTGGAGGTCGCTCATCACCGCACCGAAGGCGGAGTGCACGGTGGCGGTGGAGGGGACGACGACCGACTGGACGCCGAGCTCGTGGCCGAAGCCGTGGCAGTGGGCACCCCCGGCGCCGCCGTACGCGTAGACGACGAAGTCGCGCGGGTCGTGCCCCTTGCCGACGGTGAGCGTGTCGAGCAGATCGGCCATCTTGTGGTCGGCGATCTGCTTGATACCGGCCGCGGCGTCCTCGACGGAGATGCCGAGCGGGTCGGCGACGTGCTCCCTGATCGCCTGCACCGCGGCGTCGCGGTCGAGCGGGAAGGTACCGCCGAGGAAGTACTCGGGGTCGATGATGCCGAGGACCACGTCGGCGTCGGTGACGGTCGGGCGGGTGCCGCCGCGCATGTAGCACGCGGGGCCGGGCACGGAGCCGGCCGACTCGGGGCCGACGAGCAGCTGGCCGTCGACGACCTGGGCGATCGAGCCGCCGCCGGCGCCGATGGCGGTGACCTGCACGGCTGGCTTGAGTACGTGGTAGCCGTTGACCTCCTGGCGCGGGCTCACGACGGGCTCGTAGTCGAGGATCATGCCGACGTCGAACGAGGTGCCGCCCATGTCGGTGGTGAGGACGTTGGGGGTGCCGAGCTGCTCGGCGAGCTTGGCGGAGGCGAGCACGCCACCGGTGGGACCGGAGGTGAGGACCGAGACGGCCGTCTCGCCACAGCGCTCGGGCGTGATCACGCCGCCGCCGGAGTCGAGGATGCGCAGCGTGCCGTTCATGCCGCGCGCCTGCAGGGACTCCTGCAGCTGGTTCATGTACCGCTGGACGTGCGGGCCGAGATAGGCGTTGAGCGCCGTGGTCGCCGTGCGCTCGTACTCGCCGAGGACCGGCGCGAGGTCGGAGGAGACCGAGAGGTAGACGTCCGGAGCCATCTCGCGGACGATCTCGGCGACGCGCTGCTCGTGGGCCGGGTTGCGGAAGGACCACAGCAGGACGACGGCGATCGCCTGGACGCCCTCGTCGAGGAGGCGCTGGACCGAGGCCCGGACCGAGGCCTCGTCGAGCGGCGCGACGACGGAGCCCTTGTAGTCGATCCGCTCGGTGACCTCCGCGATCAGCTCCCGGGGCACCACCGGCTGCGGGTGCTCACGCCGGGAGAAGCGTGTGATCTCGTGCAGCTCCTTGCCGGCCCAGTGCCCCATGCCGCGCTGGAGGAGCAGGGTGTCACGGAAGCCGCGCGTGGTGAGGATGCCCGTCGTGACACCCTTGCGCTCGATCAGCGCGTTGGTCGCGACGGTGGTGCCGAGACCGAAGTAGTCGACCTGGGAGAGCAGCGACCCCTCCTCGAAGCCGAGCTCCTTCTCGGCCAGCGCGAGCGCGTTGTTCACGCCCCGGGCCGGGTCGTCGAGCGTGGTCGGCGTCTTGAGCAGGCGCGCCACGCCCTCGTCGTCCAGAAGGACCGCGTCGGTGAAGGTGCCGCCGATATCGATGCCGACGTAGTAGCTCACAGGTGCCTCCGCTGCAGGTGTGATGGGGATCACGCGATGTGATGCACATCATGCAGAGTCACTCGACAGCGTGTCAATCGTTTCAACGAAAAGGCAACCGCCGACGCGGCCAGCGGCCAGCCGGCTCAGCCGACGAGCAGCGAGTGCCACGCGTCCGTGAGGACGTGCAGCGCGGTCTGACGGGTGACCAGCTCGGTCCAGCCGCCGACGTGCGCCCACCGGCGGGAGTAGTACTCCAGCTGGGCGAACGCGGCCAGCGCCCGGGCGCGCCGGGTCTCCGGGGCGAACCGGTCGGCACGGGTCAGACCGTCGGTGATCTCGGCGATCGCGCTCTCGTGCCAACGGTCGACGAGCTCCTGGATGGAGGGCTCGACATCCGCAGCCTGGTTCGCGGCCACGACGTACGGCATCATTTGCGGCCACTGGTCGAAACGACGGGCGAAGAATGCCTCGATCTTGCCTCGTTCACCAGAGGCGACGACATCGGTCAGCGTCGGGCGGTCGGTCGACACGACCAGCTCGTTGACCTCCCCGACGAGCGCAGCCACGAGCTCGGACTTCGAGGAGAAGTGGAGGTAGAACGTGGCACGGTTCGCACCGGCTCGCACCGCGATGTCGTCGACCGTCGTGCCGACGTAGCCCTTCTCCCCGAAGACCTCCAGCGCGGAGCGCATGAGCAGGTCGCGGGTCATCTGCTTCTGCGCGCTTCGGAGGGTCACGTCGCAAGGATAGGCCAGACACATTCGGTCAACATGATGTCGTTTCAGTTGACAGTGAGCCCGGTCACATGCGACGGTCGAGGCATGGGAACCCTCGTCTACGCCGGGACCACGTCCCACGTGAGCGGCATCCTCCGCGACCCGAGCACCGACACGGCACAGGGAGCCGCGCTGGCCGCCGGCTGGGACGCGATGGCGGCCGACCTCGCGGCCGCGGACCCGGACGTCGTGATCCTCATCGCGCCCGATCACCAGGAGGCGTTCGGGCTGGAGAACCTCCCCATCTTCGCCCTCGGGTCGGCCGAGATCCACCGCGCGATCCGGGAGCACGGCATCCCGGTCGAGGACGTCGCCGGCGACCCGAAGGCGGCGCAGGTGCTGCACTCCTCGCTCGTCGCGCAGGAGTTCGATGTCGCGATCGCCCACGAGATGCGTCTCGACCACGGCTTCCTCGTGCCCGTCAAGCGACTCGGGCTCCAGCAGCGCCACGTCGTCCCGATCTATGTCAGCTGCAACGAACCGCCGCTTCCCACCCTCCGCCGGTGTCGTTCCCTGGGCGTCGCACTGCGCCGGGCGATCGCCGAGCTCCCCGAGGCCACCACGGTCGCCGTGCTCGGTCTCGGCGCACTCTCGCACTGGGTGGCGATCCCCCGGATGGGCGAGATCAACGAGGAGTGGGACCGCCGGGTCCTCGAGGCGATGGAGCGCGGCGACCTCGACGCGATCGCGTCGATGACGGACGAGGAGATCCTCTCCGAGGCCGGCAACGGGGCTCTCGAGATCCGCACCTGGTTGGTGGCCGCCGCCTGTGCCGGTGGCGGAGGTCGCACGCTGGCCTACGCCCCGATGTTCAACTGGGTCACGGGCATCGGCATCGTCGAGCTCGAGGTGGCAGCGGGGGTGTCACCGTGAGCCTCGTCGCTCTGGGCCACCTCGCCCACGACCTCGACCGGCAGCCCGACGCTCCGCAGCAGCTCGCGACCGACCCGGTCGGGTTCCTCGCGGGCTACGACCTGACCGAGACCGAGCGGTCCGCGGTTCTCGACCTCGACGCCCAGCGTCTCGTCGACCTCGGCCTCAACCCGATGCTCATGTGGAACATCCTCGGCGCCGCCGGAGTCGGGCCCCGCGACCTCTACTCACACACCAGGAGACTGACATGACCATCTGGACCGACACCCTCGGCGCCGAGGTGCGCTTCCACCAGGCCGGCCCGTGGCGGACCCGCGCCCTCGAGGCGGGCTCGGGCGACCACCACGTCATCCTCCTCTCGGGCATCACCGGTCACGTCGAGGGCTGGAGCCGCAACGTCATCCCGCTCGCCGAGCAGGGGCTGCACGTCCACGCGATCGACGCGCTCGGCCATGGCTTCACCGACAAGCCGACCGACATCGACTACATCGCGCCCAACTTCGCCAAGCACGTGATCGCCTTCATGGACGCCGCAGGCATCGAGCGTGCCGACTTCGTCGGTCAGTCGCTCGGCGGCTGGATCATGCTGTACGTCGCCAAGGAGTATCCCGACCGCGTCGGCAGGATGGTCCACGTCACCGGCGCAGGCATCCTCCTCGACGACGAGGCGCGCGCACAGGAGGCCGCCAAGGTCGGCGACGCGGTGGCGACGGTCACCACCAAGGCCCTCGAGGCGCCGAGCCGCGAGACCGTCCGCAAGCGGTTGGAGTGGCTGATGTACCGGCCCGAGACCGTCACCGACGAGCTGGTCGAGACCCGCTATCAGATCTACTGCCTGCCGGACTCGCAGGCGGCGATGCCGAAGCTCGTCGCCCAGGCACCCGGCGAGGCCAACCGGCCCTACATGCTCACCGAGGCCGACCTCGCCGCCCTGCCACACGAGACCCTCATCCTGTGGTCCGACCACAACCCGACCACGCCACCCGAGGTCGGCGAGCGCGCGAGCGAGATCATGCCGAACGCGACCTTCGACATGATCCACGACGCCGGCCACTGGCCCATGTTCGAGCAGCCCGAGGCCTTCAACAAGACCGTCGGCGCCTTCCTCGCGGGCGGTGCGGCGTGAGCGTTCCGATCACGCTCGCCTGCGAGCGCTACGACCGCACCGAGGCCCTTCGCGACGGCCGGATCCGAGTGGCCGGTGTCGACCTCACCTACCTGCCACAGCAGGTGGAGGAGACCTTCTTCCGGATGGCCCGTTTCCAGGAGTTCGACGCGGCCGAGATGTCGCTGTCGTCGTACGTGCTCGGGCTGACCCGCGAGAACCCGCCGTTCGTGGCGATCCCGGTCTTCCCGTCGCGCTTCTTCCGGCACAGCGGGATCTACGTCCGCAGCGACTCGGCCTTCACCGAGCCCCGCGAGCTGGCCGGCGGCGCGGTCGGCATCGCCGAGTGGCAGCTGACCGCCAACGTCTGGATCCGCGGCATCCTCGCCGACCAGTACGGCCTGCCCGTCGACGCGGTCTCCTACCGCACCGGTGGCCTGCTCGAGGCCGGACGGCCGGAGAAGCTCAAGGTCGAACTGCCGGAGAACATCAAGGTCTCGCCCATCGGCGCCGACCAGACCCTCTCGCAGATGCTCGCCGACGGCGAGATCGATGCGATCTACTCGCCGCGTGCGCCGCACGGGTTCGGCGGCGAGGGCGCTCCGATCCGGCGACTCTTCGCCGACTCACGGGCTGCCGAGCGCGACTACTTCGCCCGCACGGGGATCTTCCCGACCATGCACGTCGTCGTACTGCGCCGCGAGGTGTACGAGAAGAACCGCTGGCTGGCCCGGTCGCTCTTCGAGGCCTTCACGGAGGCGAAGCGCCTCGCGGAGGAGAACTTTGAGGAGACCGCTGCGCTGCGCGTCATGCTGCCCTGGTTCCTCGACGAGGCCGCCGCCACGCGGGAGTTGATGGGCGACGACTTCTGGGCGTACGGCCTGGAGTCCAACCGGCACGTCCTCGACACGTTCCTCGGCTACGCCCTCGACCAGGGCATCGCCGCCCGACCGATCACCGCCGAGGAGCTCTTCGCACCCGAGACGCTGGAGGCGACGCTCGTCTGAGCTGTCGCCGCGGCTCAGACCCCCGCGGGGGCCAGGACGATGTCGAAGCGGACCCGCGACCAGGTGCCGTCGAGTGCCCGGCCGTCGGGGGTCGGGGTGCCGGCCGGCTGCTGGGGGAACTCCTTGATCAGGGAGTCCTTGACCCCGAAGACGGTGTCCTTCCGCCCGATGGGGTCGCCCGTGGGAAAGATGTGCGTCACGAGTGTCCGCATTCCCTCGTGCGACACCATGAAGTGCAGATGGCTGGCGCGCAGCGGCGAGCGCCCGACCGCGTCGAGCATCTTGCCGACGGGCCCGTCGTCGGGGATGGGGTACGGAGTCGGCGTGAGACCCCAGAACCGGTAGCCGCCCTCGGCGTCGGAGAACAGGTGAGCACGGGCGGCACGCTTGCCAGCGTCGTACTGCACGTCGTAGAGGCCGTCCTCGTCGGCCTCCCAGACCTCGATCCGCGCACCTGACAGGGGATTGCCGTCGGTGTCCGTGACCGTGCCCTCGACCCAGCAGGGCTCGCCGGGCGCGCCGAACGCCATGTCGTCGCCGAGCTCGATCTCGGGGGCGTCCTCGACGAAGAAGGGCCCGAAGACCGTCGCCTCCGTCGCGCCCCTGTAGGCCACGTTGTTGACATTGATCGTCTGCATGCTGGCCCCGAGGGTGTCCGAGAGCAGGATGAACTCCTGCCGGACGTCGTCGGTGATGTGACCGGCCTTCGTGAGGAACTCGATCGCTGTGCCCCACTCTTCCTCGGTGAGGCGCACCTCGCGGATGAAGGAGTGCAGGTGCCTGACGAGCGAGACCATGAGCTCCTTGAGCCGCGGGTCCTCACACGCGTCGAAGGACGCGATGACCGTGTCGACCAGGGCCTGCTCCACGACCTCCTGCTCCGGCGTCACGTCGCGATAGATCGGCCCGTGCGCACCGGCCGACGTCGATCCCGGTTCGAGTTCCTCCGCCTCATGCGGCGCGACGTCGAGGTGGGTCTCGGGGTGCGTGTGCTCGGTGGTCATGGCAGGTCTCCGTTCCACGCCGCCTCCAGCAGGGCGGTCAGGTTCTCATCGGTGATCGGGGTCGGGTTGTTCGCGGGGATCGCGGCCTTGATCGCGTCGAGGGCCTTCGCGATCCCGTCGCGCGGCATCTCGTAGTCCTTGAGCGCCCGCGGCACCTCGACGTGGACACCGAGCGTCTCGCGCAGGCTGCGCAGGCCCTCGGTCGCCGTCGCGCTGCCGAACGCGGCGGCGATCCTCCGCTCAGCCTCGGGGGCGTTCGGGGCGTTGAAGGCCAGCACGTGCGGCAGCACGGCGGCATGGGTCTGGGCGTGCGGGAGGTTGAACATCCCACCGAGCACGTGACAGATCTTGTGGTGCATCGCCGAGCCGGCCGACGCGAACGCGACGGCCGAGAGGTAGGCGCCGTAGAGCGTCTGCTCGATCCCCTCGATGCTCGCCGCGTCGTCGGCGACGAGAGGGAGGCCGGCCGCGAGCCCGCGGATCCCCTCCTGCGCGAGCGCCTGGTCGATCGGGTCGACCCGCGGCCCCCACATCGCATCGACGCTGTGGGCCAGGGCGTTGAGCCCGGACGCGACGGTCATCTCCCCGGGCAGCGACGTCAGGAGGGTGGCGTCGTAGACGATGCTCGCCGGCAGGACGCGAGGGTCGACGCCTGTCGTCTTGGTCTCGCCCTCGGTCAGGCCCCACACGTTGGTGGCCTCACTGCCGGCGTACGTCGTCGGTACGGCGACCAACGGCAGGCCGGCCAGCGGCGAGCCGTCCATGACCACCGCCTTGCCGAGGCCCGTTGTCGATCCCCCGCCGACCGACACGACGACCTCGGCAGCGGCAGCGGCCGCAGCGGCGCGAGCCCGCTCGGCGACCTCGACGGGCACGTGCATGACCACTTCGTCATGGCGCGTCACCGCCACCCCGGCGGCGTTGAGCGCCGCGTGGACCGGCTCGGCCAGCTCCGCCTCCCGCTCCGACGCGATCAGGAACGCCGTGCCGGCGCCGAGCGCCCGGACCTCGGCGACCACTCCAGCGGCGGCCTCCCCGGCGGCGAAGACGATCCGCTGCGGCAGGGACTCGTGGGTGAACTTCACGCCTCGACCCTTCACGCCCGTCCGAGGAGTTGCGCGACCGCGCTCCGCAGGGTGGACTCCGGGTCCTCGGGCAGGCTCATCGCGCGCCACGCGACGTGCTTGTCGGGGCGGACCAGCAGGGCGCCGGACTCCTCGATCTCGCGGCGCTTGGCCCAGTCGTAGTAGAGGTCGGTGACCTCGCGGCCGGGGCCGATCACGACCGTGGCGAGCGGGATTCCGAACTCGGCGGCGACCTTCACCGCAGCGGTCTCCCAGGCCTCGCCGGCGATGCCGGTGAGGATCGTCCACTGCGAGTACGGCGCGAGGTCGATCAGGGCCAACTTGGTGACGTTGTCACCGACCCAGGCGTGCGGGAGGTGCGAGCCCGGCGACGTCGACTGCTGGAAGTAGAGGTCTGCGTCGCCCGTGGCTGCGGGTCGCGTCCCGTCCGAGACGATCGCGGTGGACTCGTAGAACTGGCCGAGCTCGACGCCGTGGGCGTTGAACTCGTAGTTCTTCGTCTCCATCGCCTTCACCAGGGCGGCGCGCTTGGCGGCTCCCTCCGGGGTGTTGGCCTTCCGCTCCTCGATAGCGGCGGCCATCTCGTCGCCGGAGAGGCCGACCACGCCGAGTGCCTCGAAGAGGTCGCCGAACTCGCGGGCGGACCGGTTGGCCCGCGTGACGATCCGCTTGGCAACGGGAGCGCGCTCGGCGGAGTAGGACTCCAGCAGTGAGGGGGCGGCCTGGCCGCGCAGGACGGCGGCGATCTTCCACGCCAGGTTGTAGGAGTCCTGCACGCTCGTGTTGGAGCCGAGGCCGTTGCTCGGCGGGTGTCGGTGGGCGGCATCGCCGGCGATGAAGACCCGGCCCTTCTGCAAGTGGGTCGCGTACATCTCGTTGACGCCCCACAGGGAGTAGCCGGTGATCTCCGGCTCGAGGTCGGGCATGCCGAGCAGGTCACGGACGATGCCCTTCGCCATCTCGTCGTCGAGCTCGGGGGCCGGGCCGTTGATGTCGTAGCCCCACACGATCAGCCACTCGTCCCACGGCCGGACCATCCGGACGAGGCCGGTGCCGATGCCGCCGACGTTGGAGCCGGGCTGGATGACCCAGTAGAGGACGGAGGGACGGTGGTCGACGAGCGCGGAGATGTCGGCCTTGAAGGTGATGTTCATCGACCCGGCGATGTCCATCTGTCCCTCGTAGGGCAGCTCCAGCTCCTGGGCGACCTTGGAGCGGGCACCGTCGGCGCCGATGAGGTACTTCGCCCGGATCCTGTACTCGTGGCCGGTAAGCCGGTCACACACGGTCGCGGTGACGCCGTCGGCGTCCTGGGTGTGGGAGAGGTACTCGGTGGAGAAGCGCGACTGCGTCCCGCGGACCGTGGCGTTCCGCACGAGGATCGGCTCCAGGTAGGTCTGGGGGATGTCCACCGTCGTACAGGGGCTGGCCTCCTGGTAGTCGGCCTCGCGCCGCGGACTCGTGCCCCAGGTGAGGATGCGTCCAATCTCCTCGCCGGCGATCGAGGTGCAGAAGACCGTGTCACCGATCAGCTCGTGGTCGGTGGCGTCGGCCAGCACCTGCTCCTCGATCCCCATGTCGCGGAAGATCTCCATCGCGCGCTGGTTGGTGATGTGGGCGCGCGGGGTGTTGGCGGTCCAGCGGTACTTCGTCACCATGATGTTGGCGACGCCGAGTTCGGAGAGGAACAGCGCGGCCGCCGACCCCGCGGGACCGGAGCCGACGATCAGCACGTCGGTCTCGACAACATCCTCCGTCGTGGGGACCTCAGTCTCCGCGATCCCGTCATTGAAGACAGCCATGGGGTCACTCCTCTGCGCCTGCGGGCATCGTCGCCCTCTCGTCGCGAGTATGTGACACCCGTCACGCCCGCCGGCACGCTGAGCGCAGGACGTGGCGGAAATCCGCAGATTCGGCGGTCAGGCCTTTCTGGCCCGCGCCTGTCGGCGTACGTCGGTGGCCCGTTCGCCGTAGCGGTCACGGAAGGCGTGCGAGAAGTACGTCGCCGACCCGAAGCCGGCCCGGGCGGCAACCTCGGCGACGGTCAGGCACGGCTCCGCCGCCAACAGGGCGTGCGCCCGCTCGAGACGACGGCTGAGGATGTACTGCGGCACGCTGCTCCCCGACGCCGCGAAGACGCGGGAGAGGTGGCGCTCCGAGATGCCGATGGCGTCCGCGACCCGCGCAGCGGTGAGCCCGGGGTCATGGGCGTGCTCGTCGATGAAGGCACGTGCAGTGACGAGGTGGACCGTGCCGGTGTCACCGGGCCGCCCGGTGAGGAGGTCGGCCATCAGTTGGAGGACGACATGCTCCTCGACAGGCCGGGCATCCTCGGGCCGAACCGCTCGCCCGACCAGTCGGGCGAGCGTGCGCGCCTCGCTGCTGCCTTGGGAGAAGTCCATGACCTGCGGGGTGTCGACAGTCGCACGACCGGTCAGATCCCGGAAGGTCTCGCGGGGGACCTTGATCGCAAGCTCCTCGAGTCCTTGGGAGAACCCGCGCATGAACGGGCGGTCGACATCACAGATGAGGAGCTGGCCCGGGCGAACCGTGCGCACAGCGTCCTCGTGATAGAAGAAGGCCTCCCCCATCAGCGTGAGGTAGACCGCGATTGCGTCCGAGGGCTGCGCGCGGACCAGTTCGGGTGTGCGCTCGATGACGTGCGCGTTCCCCTCGACCCGCGCAAGATGCAGATGGTCCAGGTGCAGGTTGACCATCGAGGCCTCGAGCGCACCGCCACCCAGTGTCCGGCAACGCAGGGTGATCAGCTCGTGCAGGTTGTGGTCCTCCCACAGCTCGACACGCTTGTCCTCGGGCAACGACCGGGTGGTGAAGACGTGCGCGCTGTCAACGCTCATCGGGCGGCCTCTTTCAGCTCGGGGAGGTGGGGAAGCGGACGGCGGCAGACCTCCGCGGCGTCCGCCCGGGAGAGTCCGACCATGCGAAGGTTGAGCTCGGCGTACTGCGCAGGCTGGTCGCCCTGCCGGTCCGAGCTGAGATAGGAGTGGATCGCGGCGAGGAGCGACCCGAAGACGACGTCCGCCGTCATGGGGAGGTTCTCGATCTGGAACCGACCTTCATCGATGCCGCGCTTGAGATCCCGGGTGGCACGTGGCCCAAGGATGTCGATCAGCGCGGGATGCGCCGCCCCGATCCGCACGACGAACCATGCCCACACAGGCTCGGACACGGCCGTGCCCATCAGCTGGCGCAGCGACGCCGCAAAGACCTCCGCGGGGTCACTCATGTCGGCCGTCATGGCGTCGAGCCTCTGCCCCATGCTCTCGACCGTGTCCTGGATGACCGCGGTGACGATGTCGTCCCGCGTGGCGAAGTAGTTGTAGAAGGTGCCGGTGCCCAGATCGGCGGCCGAGGTGATCTGCGCGATGGTCACCGCGTCGGGGCCGAGCTCGGCAACAAGGCGGCGCGCAGCACCGATCAGCCGAGTGCGCGTCGCCTCGGCCTTGCGCGAGCGCCGGTCGCTGGCCATCACGTCCACGGACGGATGGTTGCACAAAACTGATTGACGGTTCAGGATGTGAGCCACATCATAAAGTGAATCACGATTCATCCTTGACGTGAAGTTCATTTTTTCATTCCTGAGCGAGGGAGCGCCTGTCCCATGACTGCACATGCCACCGAGGAAGAGGTCCGCAACGCCAGCCGGCTGGAGGCCGATGTCGTCGTCGTCGGCCTGGGCCCGGTCGGACTCCTTGCCGCCATCAAGCTGGGCCGGGCCGGTCACACCGTTGTGGGCGTCGAGCGGCACTCGAAGCCGTATCCGCTGCCACGTGCGGTCACGTTCGACCATGAGATCGCGCGCATCCTCAAGGGCATCGGCATCGATCCGGAGACCGACCCGGCGATCGTCTGGTACGAGGACCGCTACCCGATGATCACTGCTGACGGCCAGACGCTCCAGGAGGTCGACTGGATCAGCCGCAATCCTGACGGCTTCCGCAACCGGTACTGGTTCTACCAACCGCTGCTGGAGGACCGGCTCCGCCAGATCGCCGCCGCGACGCCCGGGGTGACCCTGCTCGCGGGATACCAGGCCGTCGAGATCGGCGAGTCCGACTTGGGCGTCACTGCGGAGTTCCACAAGTCCAAGAAGGACGAGACCGGCGAGCGGATCCTCGACGGATCCGAGGCCCTGTTCGTGACGGCCCGCTATGGCTTGGGCTCGGACGGCGCCAACAGCTTCGTGCGCACCTCACTGGGCCTGGAGATGACGGACCTGCAGTTCTACTACGACTGGATCGTCACCGACATGATCATGCATGAGGAACGCACGTTCGACCCGGTGCACTACCAGATCTGCGACCCCGCAAGACCGACGACCGTGGTCCCCGGCGGTGCACCCGACCGACGCCGCTGGGAGTTCATGCTGCTCCCTGGGGAGACGCCCGGGCAGTGGGCCGACCCTGAGTCGGTGTGGCCGCTGCTCGCCGAGTTCGACGTGACACCCCAGAACGCCGAGATCCACCGGTCGGTGGTCTGGCGCTTCCAGGCGAAGTACGCCGAGACGTGGCGGAAGGGCCGGTGGATGATCGCCGGTGACGCCGCACACCTGATGCCACCCTTCGCGGGAGAGGGCATGTGCGCGGGCCTCCGTGACGTCATGAACCTCAGCTGGCGCCTCTCCCTCGCTCTGGAAGGCAAGGCCGACGATGCGATCCTGGACGGCTACGGCGCCGAGCGGCAGCCGCACGCCAAGGGGTTCATCGAGTTCTCCGTCGGGATGGGCGAGGTCATCTGTGTGACCGACCCGGAGAAGGCAGCCGAGCGCAACGCCCGGATGATCGCCGAGTGGGACGCGATCAAGGAGAACGGCCCGCTCTGGCCCGCGGACAACCCGCTCGGTCCGGGCGCCTGGCTCGGAGAGTACGGCGGCCTGCCCGGGCGTCAGGGGACGGTCACCTTCCAAGGCCGCACCGGCCCGTGGGATGACATCGTCGGTGCCTCGTGGGCGCTGCTGACCTCGGCCCCTGCGGCGGCGACCGTCACCGAGGACACCAAGTCCCTGCTCAAAGAACTCGAGGGCGTGGCGGTCACCGTCGGCCCGGAAGGTTCGGGCGCCGACGTACTGGATGTGGAAGGGACCTATGCGCAGTGGTTCGCCGACACCGGCGCTGACCATCTCGTCATCCGTCCCGACTACTACGTGGCGGCGGCCGTGGCGGGAGAGGACGTCAACGACGTCGTACGCCGGCTGGCCGAGGCCGTCGCGTTGAAGGTGGTCGCATGAGCGCGGCGTCGGTCGAGGCCGAGATCCGCGCGCTGGAGGATCGCCGCTTCCGGGCGATGCTGGACGGCGACGTCGAGACGCTGCGCGAGCTGCTCTCGGAACGGCTGATGTACACCCACACGGACGGCCGGGTCGACACCAAGGAGTCCTACCTCGCCACCCTCGCCGGAGGCGGGCCCTACGTGGAGATCGACCACCCGGTCCGGGAGCTCGTCGCCGACGACCATGTGGCGCTGGTGAGCGGAGCCATGGTCGCGACCCTGGACAAGGGTGGCGTCGTGAGTCGGCTCGACAACGCGACGCTGTCGGTCTGGCTCAACGAGGAGGGCACCTGGCGCTACGCCGCCTTCCAGCCCACGCCACGTTCCTGACCCGCCAGTAAGAAGGGGCACGGTCCGATCGGACCGTGCCCCTTCTGCTGCGTCGGGATCAGGCCCTGACCCGGTAGTGGACCGGGAAGACCTGCAGCTTCCCGCGCGTCACCAGGCCCCACAGGCCCTGAGGGGCAAGCAGGACGATCACAATCGCGACCACGCCGAGGACGACCATGTACCAGGTCCCGAGGTCGGCGAGCTGGTTCTGCAGGACCCAGTAGACGACCGCCCCGACGACCGGCCCCTCGATGGTGCCGATGCCACCGATGATGACGATGAAGATCATCGCGGCGGTGTAGTTCACCGAGTAGTTGGAGTCGGGCGCCACCCGCAGGTTGTTGATCGCGATCAGCGCCCCCGCCAGGCCGGCTCCCGCCGCTGCAGCGAGGTAGACGATGCGCCGGCCGCGGTCGACCCGGACGCCCACGTTGGCGGCCGCGACGCGCTCGTCACGGATGGCGGTGAGGCCAAGACCGACCTTGCTCCGCATCAGGAGATACGTGCCGAGAACGACCACGACCGTGACGGCGAGCGAAAGCCAGTAGACGGTGGCGACCCGGCTGACCCGGTCCACGCCACGGAACGCGCCGAGGGACAGCCCGGTGCCCCCACCGAGTGCGTCGAACTGGGTGGTGAGGAGCTTGATGACCTCCGCGATCACCCACGTGCCGATCGCGAAGTAGCCGCCAACGAGCCGGAACACGAGGAACGAGGCAAGGAAGGCGATCACGACACAGACCACAGCCGCGAGCACGACCGACAGCACCAAGGGGACACCGAGGGTGTCGGCGATGTAGAACGTGCCGTAGCCACCGACCCCGATGTAGGCCTGCTGGCCGACCGAGACCATGCCGCCGTACCCGGCCAGCAGGTTCCACGTGGTACCCAGGATAACAAGCGTGAAGAGGCCGACGAGGTCGGTGAGCTGGCCGAGCGTCACCACGTAGGGGACCACGGCGGCCAGGAGGACCACCGCCACGGCGAGGACGGCGAAGGCGATCCCGCCCTTGAGGTCCCCGCGCGCGACCCTCACCGCCGCGGGCGCGGCCGTGCTGACGGCGGGGCTTGTGGCGGCGCTCATCAGGCGACCTTCACTTTCGACATCAGGCCCTGCGGCCGGAGCAGCAGGACGGCGAGGAAGACGAGGTGGCCGGCGAGGATTCCCCACGCCGGGTCGATCTGGGCCCCGACGGTCTGGGCCACGCCGAGGACCATGGCGCCGACGAAGGTGCCCCACAAGGATCCGAGACCGCCGATGATGACCGCCTCGAAGGCGAAGATCAGCACGAGGTCGCCGTACCCGGGGCTGAAGACGGTGCTCATCCCGATCACGACGCCGGCGAGGGCGACCGTGGCCACGGCGATCCCCGTCGCGAGGCCGTACACATGGGCGTTGTTGATGCCCATGATCCGTGCGGTGTCCGGGTCGTCGCTCGTCGCGCGCATCGCGCGGCCCTGCGTGGTGCGACCGAGGAAGAGCTCGATGCCGGCGAAGACAAGGGCGGCGAGGATCAGCACCAGCAGGGAGAACCACCCGACCGAGATGTCGTCGGTGACCTTGAGCGAAGCGGTCTCGAGCGAGCCCGCCGAGAGGTGGCGGGAGTCGGCGCTGAACTTCTCCTGGAGCAGGTTGACCACGACGATGCTGAGGCCGAAGGAGACCAACAGCGGCTCCAGCTCACCTGCCCGCAGGGCGCGGTTGAAGAGCCCGCGCTGGAGCAGGTAGCCGACACCGGCGAAGACGATCACCGTCACAACCAGCGAGAGCCAGACCGGCAGGCCGAGCGTCTCGACGCACCAGAGGGCGCCGTAGGCCGCCGCGACGGCGATCGTACCGTGGGCGAGGTTGACGATCCGCATCACGCCGAACATCAGTGAGAGGCCGCAGGCCAGCAGCGCGTACTGGCCGCCGAGCAGGGCTCCTTGGACGACTGCGTTGATCCACTCCATCAGCTGGCCTCCCTGTCCAGACCGAAGTAGGCCGCCGCCATCTGGTCGCGGCTGAACTCGTCGGCGCGCCCCTCCAGGACCGTGCGGCCCTCGAGCAGGCACTGCACGCGATCGGCGACCGAGAGCGCCTGACTGAGGTCCTGCTCGACGACTAGGACCGTCGTGCCCTGGGCGGTGATCGCGGGCATGGCGGCGTAGATCTCCTTGACGACGACGGGGGCCAGGCCGAGGGAGACCTCGTCCAGGAGCAGCAGCCGTGGGTTGCTCATCAAGGCGCGCGCGATGGCCGCGGCCTGCTGCTCGCCGCCCGAGAGGTGGGCGCCGTACCGGGCACGGCGATCGGCGACGAGCGGGAAGGTCTCGTAGATCCGCTTCAGGTCCCACGGTCCCGGCCGCTTGCGATAGGCGCCGACGAGGAGGTTCTCCTCGATGGTGAGGCTCGGGAAGATCTTGCGGCCCTCCGGCGTGAGCGCGATGCCGGCCTCGACCCGCCGATAGGTCGGTAGGACGGCGATGTCCTCGCCGTCGTACCAGATCGCGCCGTCGGTGGCCGGCATCAGGCCGGCGATGGTCTTGAGCAGGGTCGACTTGCCGGCGCCGTTGGCGCCGATGACGGCGAGGGTCTCACCCTCGGTGAGGGTCAGGTCGATGCCGTAGAGAGCGCGGAAGTCGCCGTAGTGGGTGCTGACGCCCTCCAGTTGGAGCAGGGTGCTCATGCGAGGTCACCCGCCCCCGCGACCGCGCCGAGGTAGACCTCGACGACCTTGGGGTGGGCCATCACCTCGGCGACCCCGCCACGGGCGATGATCTCGCCGCCCGCGAGACATATCGCGGAATCAGCGATGTCGTTGAGGGCATGGACGACGTGCTCGATCCAGACGATGGTGACGCCCTCGGCCTTGAGTGTCTTGAGCACCTGGATGAGTTCCGGCAGCTCGTGCTCGGAGAGGCCACCGGCGATCTCGTCGAGAAGGATGAGCTTCGGCTCCGTAGCCAGGGCACGGGCGAGCTCCAGCCGCTTGCGGTCCAACAGCCGCAGCGCGCCGGCCTTCTCGTTGACATGGCGGCCCATTCCGGCCGTCTCGATGGCCGAGGCCGCACGCTCGTAGGCATGGTGACCGCGCTGGCCTCCGCCGAAGCTGGCGGCGACGAGGACGTTCTCGAAGACGGTCATGCCGGAGAACGGCCGAGGAACCTGGAAGGTCCGGGCGATCCCCATGGCGCTCCGACGGGCGGCAGGGACATGCGTGAGGTCATGGCCGTCATAGGTGATCGTGCCGGCGTCCGCCTTGAGGGCGCCGCTGATCATGGACAGCAGGGTGGATTTGCCGGCGCCGTTGGGCCCGAGCACCGCGAGCGCACCGCCGGACGGCACCTCGAAAGAGATGCCGTCCGCGGTCACCACGGCGCCGAACCTCTTGGAAAGGCCGTCGACGCGGAGGAGTGGGGTCATGTCAGCGCTCCGAGGGTCCGAAGGTCGGCGGTCACCACGTGAGCGCTTCGGGCTTGCCGCCCAGAGGCGTCTCGGGGTCGAGCGAGTTCTCCACGACGACCAGGTCGAACTGGTACTTGCTGCCCGACTTGTTGAGCCGCCACTGACCACCGGCGACCGGCGTCTTCGCGACGTACGACGGCACGCTGCTGTCCGTGCCCCAGCTGACCTTGCCGACGATGGTGTCGACGGAGAGACCGTCGAAGGCCTTGTTGAGGGCGTCCGGGTCGGTCGAGCCGGCCTTCTGGAGCGCCGCCGTGGCGACCTCGAAGAGCGCCTCGGCGAAGCCGAGCGGCTGGCTCCACTGCTTGCCTGTCGTCGACTCGTAGTCGTCGGCCAGCGCCTGTGACGTCTGGCCGGTCAGCGAGCTGGTGAACGCCGAGGTCGGGTGCCACCAGACCTCGGTGGCGACGTTGTTGCCGATCTTGCCGACCGACTCCACGACGCTCGGGAAGAGCATCGCCTTGCCGATGGTTGCGACCTTGGGCTTGAAGCCCTGCTGGGCGGCCTGCTTCCAGAACGTGGTGAAGTCGGGCGGGATCGGGAGGCCGACCATCACGTCGTTGCCCTTGAACTTGGCGATCTGCGCCGAGAAGTCTTTCGTGCCGTCGGTGTAGGCGCCCGGGTTGTTGATCGTGACGCCCGAGTCCTTGGTCAGGGCGGGGAAGTTCGCTGCCCATGCCGAGCCGTCGGCGTCATTGGGGAACAGCCCTGCGGCCTTGCCGTTGTTGGGAATCGCCTTCCAGATATTCGAGTAGACCTTCGCGACGTCCTCCAGGCCCCAGAAGAAGTGGTGGCTGTACTTCAGGTCGGCGGGCTTGTCACCACTGCGGATCGCGAACGGCTGCCACGGGCTCACGCTCGTCAGGCACGGGATCGAGTTGGCCTCGCACTGCTCCGAGACGGGGTTGTCGATCGTCGGCGTACCGTCGGCGAAGAGGAGGTCGGCACCATCGTTGTTGATGAGGTCGGCCGCGACCTCGCCGGCACGGGAGGTGTCCGACTGCGAGTCGGCCGTGACGATCTTGACCTTGAACTCCTTGTCACCCGCCTTGATCGGGTGGTCCTGGAAGTACGCCTTCATCTTGTCGACCACGTAGTTGTTCGGCGTGCTGAAGTCCGCCAGTGAGCCGGTGTCCGTGGTGACGAAACCGATGGTGAAGGTGTCCGAGTCACCGCCGCCGGCGGCACCGCCGCCGACGCCGCCTCCGCAGGCGGCCAGTGCGAGTGTGGAGGCCGTCGCGACCGCCGTTACCCCGATAGGACGAACGAACTTCATCTCATCTCCCTGCTGTGAACGCGCCGAACGCGCGTGATGTGGCTCACAGCATGGTGTGACCGGCGTCACCCGGTGCCCGCCGCGGCGAAGGGTGGCGGAAATCGGAAGAAATGACTCAGCGAAAGCGCTTCGGGTGCTCACGGCGCAGTCTGCAGAGACACCTCGCCGAGCTGCTCGATCTCCGCCACGACGGTGGTTCCGGGCTCGAGGGCAACGTCTGGAGTGGCGGCGCCCGCGAGCAGGATCGCGCCCCCGGTGAGGGGATGACCGTGGACCGCCGCAAGGCGTCGCACCGCGGACGGCGCATGGAGCGGGTCACCCAGGATCGCTCCGGTCGAGCCGCTCGTCGCAATCGCTCCGTCGATCTTGAGCTGCACGTCCAGCGCCGCGAGGTCAGAGTGTCGACACAGCTCCGCCAGCGGCCGCCACTGGCCCACGACGTAACGACAGGCCGAGGTGTTGTCCGCAACCACGTCCTCCAAGCTGAAGGAGAAGTTCCGGAAGCGACTGTCGATGACCTCCATGGCGGGCGCGACGTGGGTGACATGCTCGAGGAGATCGACACCTATGTCCGTCGGGTCGATCTCACCGGCCCGGGGATCGATCAGGAAGGCAACTTCCGGCTCGACGCGGGGATGAAGCAGCCCCTCGAGCTCGAGCACAGCGCCGGGGGCCAGCTCCATGCGGTCGGTGAGGAAGCCGAGAATGACATCGGAGACGCCCATCTGGAGCGCCTTCTCCCTGCTCGTGAATCCCAGCTTGAGCCCGGTGACCCGCTCGCCGCGCTTCCGACGCAGCTGCACACCGAGCAACTGGATCGCATAGGCCTCGGACAGCGACAGGCCGGCGGCTTCGGCGACCTGCTCGACAGGGGTCGCCGAGAGCTCGGCCTGCCCGAGCTTGGCGGCGATGGCAGCAAGATCAGCAGATGGCAGGTTCACGCGCGATTCCCCTCGACACTCTGGCGACTCGGACTCTGTGTCGATCCGTCCACGGCCGCGAGCTTCTCAGCCAGCGTCACGTCGCCGTTGGCCCAGTGGGTGGCGGGGACCTCGGTGACGACGACGCGTACCGTCTCCGGGGCGGCATCCAGTGCCTCGACCACCGCGCGAGTGAGGTTGTGGATGAGGGTGCGCACCGCGTGTTCGCCGCGGCCCTCTCGGATGGTCACGTGGACGTGGGGCATGGGAACTCCGATCAGAGTCAGTTGTAGGAGCGCTCAACAGCCCATCGGGGGGCCGGGAGGGATGGCGGGCCGCCGCCCTCGGTCAGGAGTGCCGCAACGCGTAGTGCTGTGCCAGCAGACTCTTTCCGTAGTCGTTGCCGTTGGGCTCACGCACGATGGTGTGGATGTGATCGCGCATCGGCTCGTCGTAGTCCAGGAAGATCCCCGGGTGGCTGTCGTACTCGACCAGCAGCACGGGAGAATGGATCCGGTAGTAGAAGGCGGAGACGTCGTCGTGTCCGCCCATCCACGCCACGTGGGTGTCGTCGAGGTGGCGCTGCACCTGCTCCATCTTCAGTCGCGCATGGCCCTCCGGCAGACGTCGTACGTACAGCTCGACCAGCTCGAGCAGCTGATCCTGCTGGGCGCCGCTGAGCTCCGAGGCGTTCACACCCTCGTACGGAATGACGCGGTTGTCCTGTCCTGCGCCTGCCAGATGACGGCCGTTGAAGGGCCCGGACAGCTCCTCGGGCAGGTCGGCATTGAGGATCGAAGGGAAGAGGACCGCCTTGTCGGCCTGAGCATCCGTGAACGTCCGTCGAAGCGCGAGCGCTCGACCGGTCTCCCACTCGAACAGACGCGTTCCGGCGTACGTCCCCTGTTCGGAGAACGAGGGCTCTGCACCGACGAACACAGGGGCGAGCACCACCTGCGTGCCGACGAAGACAAAGTTGAGGTCGAGGTGATGTCCCATCAACTGCCACCCCCACGGAGCGTCGGTCGACGGCTCGCCGAAGATCGTCATCCAGTAGGTGAACTCCGTGAGCGTCTCCGCGTAGTCGTCGACGATCTCGCCCAAGGCGCCGTTGAGACGCATCGCGTCTCGTACGGTGCGGTATCCCTCCGGACTCAAGCTCGCTTCGATCAGCGCGAGGGCGGCGTCGCGCTCCTTCTCGCTCAGCCGCGCGAGCTGGACCCCTTTGGGCACCCAGCTGGTGAAGGCGTTCGTCCATCGCCGCCAATTCGGCGAGTCCATCGGATGGGACGACACGGTGCGGAAGTGCGGCCGAAGCGTCGCGAGGTAGGTGCGGGCCGCTTCCTCGGCCATCGAGACCGGGATGCCGGTTTCAGCGAGGGTGTATAACCCCTGTTGCGGGGTGCCGTCGGCGGTGACCCCTATGTAGGGATCGAGGTAGTTCCGCTCCGCGGCCGTCAACTCATAGGCGGCCACCGGTCCGAGGAGCTCTGGGTGGAGATGTCCGTCGATGAACGGATAGAACCCCTTCGGACGTACGCGAAACCCGCTGCCCGTCTCGGCCGATCCGCCGGCTTCGGTGGAGCTGATCGAGGTGGTCACTGACGCCTCCCTATCTGCGAGCCTTGCCGGCGGCGAGCACAACGATGTAACTTGCGTTTCGCATTGCGAGATCGAGAAGTCGTAATGCGAACGGACTGTAATGACTGCCACGCCATGAGACAAGCCCGTGGCGACGGATGGAGGCAGAGATGACCGCTCTCGAGCAGTCGGACGGCGAGCAGTCGCCGGGCTCGCGGATCGCCGTGATCGCCAAGAGTGCCCGCGTGCTGGACGTCCTCGCCGAGCGACCGCGAGGGTCGACACCCAGCGAGGTCGGTGAGCTGCTCAAGATCAACAGGAGCACCGCCTTCCGCCTGCTCACGTCGCTGGAGCAGGCCGGACTGCTCCAGCGCGACGCAGGCAGCGGCCGGTATCGGCTCGGCATGAAGATGCTCCGTTACGCCGAGTCGGTGCGCAGCGGAATCGGGATCATCCGCGTTGCCGAGCCGACGATGTGGGCCCTGGAAGAGCAACTGCGGCAGACGGTCTATCTCTCGGTCCGCTCTGGATGGGGCGCCACCTGCGTCGAGCGCCTGCCGGGTCGCCATGTCGACGTACTGGCATGGAAGAGCGGTCAGTGGCTCCCGTTCCATGTGGGCGCCGGACCCCAGGCCATCCTCGCCGCCTTGGACGACGCCGAGGTCGACCGGTACCTGAGCAACGGGGGCGAGCGGCTCACCCGTCAAGGCACGCTGACTGGGGAGGACGTCCGCCGATCGGTCGCGCGCACGCGCGAACAGGGCTGGGCGCTGAACCGTGAGGGGCTCACCGCAGGGGTCGCCTCGCTGGGCGTGGCCGTCAGTGACGCGGCAGGGTCACCACTCTGTGCTCTCTCCGTCGCAGGGCTCGAAGCAGACTTCCAGGGCGAGGCACTGGCGTCCACGGCCAGCGCCGTAACGGCCGCGGGCGATCGGCTCAGGAACGACCTCATCGCCTGACTCCGCACCGTCGATCCCGGTCGAACCGGCAGTGATGGAGGTGCCAGATAGCTTCCCGGCGTGGCGGCTGGCCCCACGGCGATGCGCTTCAAGCCGAAGAGGTGGCACGCGTCCTGACATCAACGCAGAGCGACCGGGAGCTTCTGCTGCAGTTCCTCGAGCGTGATACCGAAGGTCTCGCGGACGCTCACACCGTCGGGACCGACGTCGAAGACGCCGTAGTCGGTGTAGACCCGGCTGACACAGCCGACGCCGGTGAGCGGCATCGTGCAGGCCTCGACCAGCTTGGAGCTGCCGTCCTTCGCGAAGAGGCTCATCATCACGTAGACGTCCTTGGCGCCGATGGCCAGATCCATCGCACCACCGACGGCGGGGATGTCGCCCGGCTTGCCCGTCGACCAGTTGGCGAGGTCACCGTTGGCGGCGACCTGGAAGGCGCCGAGGACGCAGACGTCGAGGTGGCCGCCGCGCATCATCGCGAAGGAGTCGGCGTGGTGGAAGTAGGAGCAGCCGGGCGTCTCGATGACGGGGACCTTGCCGGCGTTGGTGAGGTCGGCATCGACCTCGTCACCGTCCGCCTTGCGGCCCATTCCGAGCATGCCGTTCTCGGTATGCAGGACGACGTTGACGTTGCCCTGCTCGTCCTTGGGCAGATGGTCGGCGATCTTCGTCGGCTGGCCGATGCCGAGGTTCACGAAGGACCCTTCGGGGATGTCGCGGGCGATGACGGCCGCGAGCTCGTCCATGGTCAGCGGCTGGTCGGTCGTCGTGTTCATCGTGCTCCCTCGACGGTGTAGTGACGGGCCTCGACCTGGACGACCCGGTCGACGTAGATCGATGGCGTGACAACGGCCTCGGGATCGAGCGTGCCGGTGGGCACCACCTCGTTGACCTGGACGATCGTCGTCGCGGCCGCGGTCGCCATGACGGGACCGAAGTTGCGGGCGGTCTTGCGGTAGACGAGGTTGCCCATCTGGTCTGCCCTGTGGGCGGAGAGGAGCGCGTAGTCGCCCTTGATCGGGTATTCGAGGATGTAGCGCCTGCCGTCGATCTCGCGCTCCTCCTTGCCCTCGGCCAGCGGCGTGCCGACAGCGGTCGGGCAGAAGAACGCACCGATGCCGGCGCCGGCGGCCCGCATCCGCTCGGCGAGGTTGCCCTGCGGGACCACCTCGAGCTCGATCTTCCCCGCGCGGTAGAGCTCGTCGAAGACGTAGGAGTCGACCTGGCGCGGGAAGGAGCAGAGGATCTTCCGTACCCGCCCGGCCTTGAGCAGTGCAGCGAGGCCGACCTCGGCATTGCCGGCGTTGTTGGCGACGATCGTGAGGTCCTTGGCGCCCTGGCGGATCAGCGCGTCGATCAGGTCGAACGGCATGCCGGCCAGGCCGAAGCCGCCGACGAGGATGGTGGATCCGTCCTCGATTCCGGCGACGGCCTCGTCGGTGGTCTCGAGGATGCTGGTCCGGCCCATCAGTGGGCCCCGCCCTCGAGCTCGGTGTTCTCCAGGACCAGCGCGAGGGCCTGGCCGACGCCGATGCAGATCGCGGCGACGCCGTACCGCTGCTTCTTCTCCTTGAGTACGGCGGCGAGGGTACCGATCAGGCGTCCACCGGAGGCACCCAGCGGGTGACCGATCGCGATCGCGCCACCCTTGACGTTGACGATCTCCGGGTCGATCTTCCAGGCGTCGACGCAGGCCAGGGACTGGACGGCGAAGGCCTCGTTGAGCTCGACGGCACCGACATCACCCCACGCGATCCCGGCACTGGCGAGGGCGCGGTTGGCCGCCTCCACCGGGGCGAAGCCGAAGTCCTGCGGGTCGAGGGCGAAGACGCCGCGCCCGGCGATGCGGGCGATCGGGTCGCTGCCGATGCTCGCGGCAGCCTTCTCCGAACCGAGCAGCACGGCCGAGGCGCCGTCGTTGAGCGGGCTGGCGTTGCCGGCGGTGATGGTGCCGTCCTTGCGGAAGACGGGCTTGAGTCCACCGAGGGTCTCGGTGGTCGAGTTGGCGCGGATGCCCTCGTCGCGGGTCAAGTCACCCACCGGAGTGACGAGGTCGTCGTAGAAGCCGCTCTCCCAGGCGGCGGCCGCGAGCTGGTGGGAGCGGGCCGCGAAGGCGTCCTGGCGCTCGCGGCTGATGCCGAAGCGCTCCTGGAGCTGCTCATTCGCCTCGCCCAGGGAGACGGTCCACTCCTTCGGCATCCGCTCGTTCACGAGGCGCCAGCCGAGGGTGGTGGAGACCAGCGTCTCGTTACCGGCCGGGAAGGCACGCGACGGCTTGGGAAGGACCCACGGGGCGCGGGTCATGGACTCGACCCCGCCGGTGAGCACGAGGTCAGCGTCACCGGTGTCGATGGCACGGGAGCCGATGATGGCGGCGTCGAGGGAGGAACCACAGAGGCGGTTGACCGTCGTCGCGGGGACGGAGGTCGGCAGGCCGGCCAGCAGGAGCCCCATCCGGCCGACGTTGCGGTTGTCCTCGCCGGCCTGGTTGGCACAGCCCCAGACGGTGTCCTCGATCAGGCTCGCGTCGAGACCGGTCTTCCCCACGAGGGAGGAGATGACGGTCGCGGCGAGGTCATCGGGGCGCTGGTCGGCGAGCGAGCCGTTGAACTTCCCGAAGGGCGTACGGGTGGCGGCAAAGACATAGGCCATACCCACGACAGTACGCCGCCACTTCGATACGCTGAAGTATCAATATCTGTCGCGATTGAGAGGCTGGCGATATGGATCTTCGCCAACTCGGCTACTTCGTCGCCGTTGCGGAGGAGCTCCACTTCGGCCGTGCCGCCGAGCGGCTCCACATGGCGCAGCCGCCGCTCTCCCAAGCGATCCGGAGCCTCGAGGCCGACCTCGGCACACCTCTCCTGCACCGCACCACACGCAGGGTCGAGCTGACCGACGCCGGCCGCGCCTACCTCCAGCGGGCCCGTGCGATCCTCGCGTCGGTCGACGCGGCGGCACAGGAGGCGAGGCTCGTCGCGGCCGGCGCGATCGGACATCTCGCCATCGGCTGCGTCGGGTCGGCGACGTACTCCGTCCTGCCGGCCCTCTCCCGGCGGCTGGCCGCCGAACTGCCGGGCGTCGACTTCTCCTTCCGCGGCGAGATGCTCGTGCCCGACCAGGTCGAGGCGCTGCGCACCGGCGAGATCGACGTCGCGCTGCTGCGACCACCGATCCCCGACGCGTCGCTGGCCATCTCGACCCTCCGGCACGACCGGCTCGTGGTCGCCCTGCCGACCGAGCATCCCCTCGCCGGGCGACGTCAGATCAGTCCCGCCGCGCTGCGCGGCGTCGACCTGATCGTCCATTCCGCCGACCGCCGTTCGATGATGTACGACGTCGTCCTCCGCCTCGCCCACGACGCCGGCGTCGAGCCGCGGATCCGGCACGAGGTCGGCGAGACGTCGACGCTCATCACGCTGGTGGCGGGAGGCCTCGGCGTGGCGATCGTGCCCGAGCCGGTGACCGCGCTGGCGCTGGACGGCGTGGTCTACCGGCCCCTGACCCGGCCCGTCACCACCGTCGACCTCGCCGTCGCACACCGCGCCGACCGCGGCGAGCCGCACCTCCTCCGGACGGTCGAGACGATCCGGGCGGTGGTCTGATCGGTCATTCGGGAGAGCGGAACCGATCCCTCGTTTCGGGCCGCCCGGTGTTAACGTCGAACGGCTGAGGGACGGGCTGACGAGGGAGAAGAGAAACGACATGAGCGTGCTGACCGAGGGACTGAACGAGCTGGACGCGAAGCGCGCGCACCGGGAGGCGATCCGTGTCGACGACGCCAACTCGCGCTCCTGGCAGCTGGTCAATGCGCTGCGTACCGACCTCTTCGACGCCGCTCACCTCGGCCGTGCCGACCAGATCATCCTCGACCTCGAGGACGCGGTCGACGACGCACTCAAGGACCAGGCCCGCAGCAACGTCATCGAGTGGCTCCGTGGCGGCGGCCGCGCCTGGGTGCGGATCAACGACATCACCACGCCGTCCTGGGAGGACGACGTCCGGGAGCTCGCAGGCACACCCGGCCTGGCGGGCGTGATGCTCGCGAAGGTGGAAGCGGCCGAGCAGGTCACCGACACCTTCCAGCGCCTCGGCGGCCGCACGCCGGTGATCGCGCTGCTCGAGTCGGCGCTCGGCATCGAGGACGCCGTCTCCATCGCCCGCGCCCGCGGTGTCTTCCGGCTCGCGTTCGGCTCCGGTGACTACCGCAAGGACACCGGCGCGGAGAACAACGCGCTCGCGATGTCCTACCCCCGCACGCGCCTCGTGCTCGCCTCGCGGATCGGCAATCTGCCGGCACCGATCGACGGCCCGACCGTCACGACCCAGCACGCGACGCTGCGTGAGGGCGCGGCCGACGCGGTCGCGATGGGCATGACCGGCAAGCTCTGCCTCAACCTCGACGCCCCGGCCGTGATCAACGAGTCGATGGCACCGACCCCGGCCGACGTCGCGTGGGCGATCGAGTTCCTGCGCAAGTTCGAGGAGGACGGTCGCGTGATCCGCGACGGCTCCGACAAGCCGCGCCTCGCACGTGCCAGCAAGATCGTCGAGCGCGGCGAGATCTACCGGATCCAGCCGGCCACCGCTGCCGGCGAGGGCTTCACGTACTAGGCCCCCGCCGGCGAGGCGGTTCAGGCCAAGTCAGACCTGGGCGTCGCTGCGGACGTGTTCCGCGGCCGACTGGCCCTCGTCCTTGACATGTGCGACCGACTGGGTCGCGGTGTCCTTGACCTCAGAGGCCGCCTCGGTGGCGGTCTGCTTGAGCTCCTGCGCCATGTCCTGGCCGGCCTGCTTGGCCTCCTCGACGAGCGGCGCACCCTGCTCCTTGGCGGTGTCCACCACGGTGGAGGCCAGCTGAGCCTCCTTCTGGGAGGCGGGGAACAGCCCGGCGATCACCACACCGGCCCCGAACGCCACCAGTCCCGCGGCGAGAGGGCTGCCCTGGACCTGGCTCTGTGCGGTGTCTACGGCGCCCTGAGCCCGGTCCGCCACGCCGTGGGCGGCGTCCGAAACGGAGCCGGTGACGTTGTTCGCCGCGTTCGAGGTCGTCGACGACGCCGTGGATCGGACGTCGTGGGCGGTGCCCATGACCTTGTCGCGGACACCCTGCAGGCGACCCCGGACGGCCTCCTTGCGCCGCTCGACGATGGCATGCGGCGAGACCCGGTCCTGGAGGGCGTCGATGTCCGAAGCCATCCGGTTGCGGGTGTGGGCGATGTCGGTGGTCAGTTCTTCTGTGCTCGAGCCCATGCTGCGTCCTCCTTGAGTGTCTGCTGCGTCTGGGGCAGCTGCGGGTTGCTTCGCTTGAGTGCCGACCGGCCGGTCACGGCGAGGACCGCCGCGATGACGCCCCAGATGACGGTCACGATGAGGGCTGCCAGCCAGAGCGGCATCCCCTCGTCGAGGGCGAAGACGGCGGTGAGGGAGACGAACAGGAGGACCATGTAGCCCGCCAGTCCCGCGCCGCCGAGCAGGCCGGCGCCCTTCCCGGCCTTCTTGGCCTCTTCCTTCATCTCGGTCTTGGCAAGGTCCATCTCCTGCTTGATCAGCGTGGAGAGGTCGTTCGCGACGTCGCTGAAGATCTCGCCGAGCGAGCGCTCGTCGGATGATCCGGGGGGGGCTGGCATGTGCCCCCATCCCGGAGTCGGGGGTGGGATGGACGGTCATCGGTCCAGCGCTCCCGTGCTGTCGCCGGTCACATGTCCGGCCGGGTAGCCGGTCACCGGGTTGACGCCCGCCGGTTCCTGGGGCCGCAGCACGGTGTCGACCGGCTGCACGGGCTGGATCTGCTGGGTCGCCTCCCCGACAGGATCGGCAACGGGCAGGGCCGGCGCGGCCGGTGAAGGCGGCGGCGTGCTGGGCGGTTGCTGCTGTTGGACGTACTTCGCGCCGGCGATCCCGTCCGCGGTGCCGCGGACCAGTCGGCCCACGACGACTCCCGCGGCCAAGGCCCCGAAGAGAAAGGTGCCGGGGCGCTTCCGAGCGAACTGGCGTACGTCGTCGAGCAGCTCGCCCGGTTCGCGGCTCTGCAGGTGGTTACTGATCGTCCGGGCGTAGTCGGAGGCCTGCCGGGACAGATCGGCGGCAAGTCCGGGCGACGCCTGCGACGCCATCGAGCCGAGGTCGTCGCCGACGCTGCGCAGGGTGTCGGCGAGCCGGTCCTTCTGCTCGTTCGTCTGGGCGTTGAGCTGAGTCACCGCCTCGTCCATGACGTGCCGGGCCTGGTTCGCCGCCTCGGAGGCGACGTTGGCCGCCTCCTCCTGCGCGACGCCGGTCAGATGTCGGCCTTCGTCGGACGCAGTGCTTGCAGCTTCCTGCGCCCTCTCCGTGGCCGTGGGGTTGGTGGTCATGCGGTGTCTCCTTGGTGCGTTGTGTCCGAAAGGTGACTGACCCAAGGCGCGTACCCGGGCGGTTTCCAGGCATACGAGCAACGCCGGCGTGTCCTACCCGAGTTGCCGGCCGATCCCCCGCGCCGCCACCTGAAGTGCCGTGGTGAGTCGTTCACGGTCCCGCCGGAAGTCGGGGAGGACCACTCCGAGGGCGGCGACCACCTGACCGTCGACCGTGATCGGTACGGCCACCGAGCACGCGCCCAGGGTCATCTCCTCCCGGGTGGTCGCGTACCCCTCCGTCCGGATCCGGTCGAGCTGCCGCGCGAGGATCCCCGGTGCGGTGATGGTGTACGGCGTGATCGGCCGCAAGGAGCCGAGGACGTTGCGCACCACGTCGTCAGGGGCGGCCGCGAGCAGGACCTTTCCCACCCCGGTGGCGTAGAGGGTGAGCCGGCTGCCGACCCGGCTGACCACCGGCACCGACGCATGCCCGGCGACACTGTCGATGTAGAGGGTCTCCTCCCCCTCGCGCACGGCGAGGTGGATGGTCGCGCGCGTGGCCGCATGCAGGTCGCTCAGGAACGGCGCGGCCACCTCGCGGAGGTCGGTCTCCACCGGCGCGAGCAGACCGAGGTCCCAGATCCGCCGTCCGATCCGGTAGCGGCGGTCCTCGCCACGGGTCAACGCGTTCCCGTCGACCAGCTGCCGCACGATCCGCAGGGCCGTTGCAGTGGACAGCCCGGCACGCTCCGCGAGCTCGGAGAGGGTCAGGGCCCGGTGCTGCTCGTCGAAGGCGCCGAGTACGTCCAGCGACCGCGCCACCAGTGACGCACCGGGTGCCGACCCTCCCGCCATCCGTGCCCCCTGTCGCGCCGCTTTCACTGAGTGAAACTCCATGGTAGGCCGGATGTGACACCCGTCTCTACGGTGGACGTCATGTCCTCCACCCGCACCCAGGTCGCCGTCGTCGGCGGCGGCCCGGCGGGGCTGATGCTCTCCCAGCTCCTGCACCTCGCCGGCATCGAGAGCGTCGTCGTCGACAACCGCACGGTGGAGACGATCGAGACCACCCACCGCGCCGGCATCCTCGAGCGCGACAGCGTGCGGCTCCTCGTCGACGTCGGCACCGACCGCGTGCTGCACGACGGACACCGGCACGAGGGCATCTCGCTGCGTTTCGGCGGCGTGAGCCACCGCCTCGACTTCGAGGACCTCGTCGGAGCCTCCTGCTGGCTCTACCCGCAGACCGACGTCTTCGTCGACCTCCACCGCCTGCGTACGTCGACGGGTGCCGACCTGCGCTACGGCATCTCCGATACCGAGGTCTCGGGGATCGACGACGTCCTCGACCAGCCCCGCGTGCGCTGCACCGACGCCGACGGCACGCGCCATGAGATCACCGCCGACCTCGTGGTCGGCGCGGACGGGTCGCGCAGCTACTGCCGCAGCCTCGTGCCGGACCCGACTCGCTTCCACCGGGAGTACCCCTTCGCCTGGTTCGGCGTCCTCGTCGAGGCACCGGCGAGCGCACCGGAGCTGATCTACACCCGCTCCGAGCGCGGCTTCGCCCTCGTCAGCCAGCGCACCGAGGCCATCCAGCGGCTCTACTTCCAGTGCGACCCGGCCGAGAACCCAGCCGACTGGTCCGACGACCGGATCTGGGCGGAGCTGCAGGCCCGCCTCGCCGGCGAGGACGGCTTCCGGCTCAACGAGGGCCCGGTCATCGAGAAGTCCGTGCTGCCGTTCCGCAGCTTCGTGCAGACGCCGATGCGGCACGGCCGTCTGCTGCTGGCGGGCGACGCCGCCCACACCGTCCCGCCGACCGGAGCCAAGGGGCTGAACCTCGCGCTGGCCGACGTACGGGTGCTGGCCGAGGCGATCGAACGCGCGCTGAGGAAGGACGACGAGGCGGCGCTCGAGGAGTACACCGACCGGGCACTGCACCGGGTCTGGAAGGCCCAGCACTTCTCCTACTGGATGACCACGATGCTGCACCGACTCGACGGCGCCAGCGACTTCGACGAGCGCCGCCAGCTCGGCGAGCTCACCAGCATCGTCGACTCCCGCGCCGGCTCGGCCTACCTGGCCGAGGGCTACACCGGCTGGCCACAGACCACCACGCACTGAACCACCGAGACGAAGGACCCGATCATGAGCAGTGCTCCCATCCCCCCTCCGGAGCTGGACCCGCAGGCACAGATCAGCGACGAGATCGCCGCGATCGCCGCCGAGGCCGAACAGTCCGGCTTCGAGAGCGTCCCGCAGCCGCGGATCGACTACCGCCCGTACCGCTCGAGCATCCTGCGTCACCCGACGAAGGACCTGCACCACACGGACCCCGAGACGATCGAGCTCTACGCCCCCTGCTTCGGGCACTGGGACGTCGACGTACTCGAGGCGGACCTGACCATCGGTGCGGCCGGCGAGGCGATCGGCGAGCGCATCGTCCTGAGCGGCAGGGTCACCGACGGTGAGGGCCGGCCGGTGCGCAACCAGCTGGTCGAGATCTGGCAGGCCAACGCCGGCGGGCGCTACGTGCACAAGCGCGACCAGCACCCCGCTCCGCTCGACCCCAACTTCACCGGCGCCGGACGCTGCCTCACCGACGACGAGGGCAACTACCGGTTCACCACGATCAAGCCCGGCCCCTACCCGTGGCGCAACCACTTCAACGCCTGGCGGCCGGCGCACATCCACTTCTCGCTCTTCGGCACCGAGTTCACTCAGCGCTTGGTGACGCAGATGTACTTCCCGGGCGACCCGCTCTTCGCGCTCGACCCGATCTACCAGTCGATCACCGACCCGAAGGCCCGCGAGCGCCTGGTGGCGACGTACGACCACGGCCTCACCACGCACGAGTGGGCCACCGGCTACCGCTGGGACATCGTCCTGACCGGCAGCAACCGCACGCTCCTCGAGTCCGAGACGGAAGGCACCCTCTGATGAGCTTCGCCCCCACCCCCGGCCAGACCGTCGGCCCCTTCTTCCACTACGGCCTGCCCTATGAGGGCGACCGCGACCTCGTGCCCGCCGGCTCGCCGGGCTCCGTCCTCCTGCACGGCCGGGTGTACGACGGCGCCGGCAACCCCATTCCCGACGCACTCGTCGAGATCTGGCAGGCGGCGCCCGACGGCACGATTCCCCAGGTCGCCGGCTCGATCCGCCGCGACGGCTGGACCTTCACCGGCTTCGGCCGCTCCTCGTCGGGGCGCGACGGGCGGTACACCTTCTCGACGCTGACGCCCGGCCCGACGGAGGAGGGCGCAGCCGCGTTCTTCGCCGTCACCGTCTTCGCCCGCGGGCTGCTCAACCGGCTCTTCACCCGGGCCTACCTGCCTGCCGAGGAGCAGCCGGCCGGGGCACTCGAGGCCGATGCGCTGCTCTCCGCGCTGCCGTCCGATCGTCAGGCGACCCTGATGACGAGCCGTGACGCGCAGGGCTACGTCTTCGACATCCGGCTGCAGGGCAGTCCCGACGGCGGGGCCGAGACCGTCTTCCTGCGCTACCCCGGTCAGTGAGCGGACCGACTGGGCAGACTGGCAGGGTGAGCGACCTCTTCTGGCCCGGCGACGAGCGCGCCGGGGACCTGCTGACCGAATCCGCCTGGCTGGCCGCGATGGTGGCGGTCGAGCAGGCCTGGCTCGACGCCCTGGCCGAGTCCGGGGTGGCGCCCTCGTCGGCCTGGCTGTCCGGGGTGGTCGGCCACTCTGACGTCAAGGAGCTGGCCCGAGGGGCGGAGGCCGGCGGAAACCCGGTCCTCGACCTGGCGAAACTGCTCCGTGCCCGCTCGGGGAACGACTGGATCCACCGTGGCCTGACCAGTCAGGACGTCGTCGACTCCGCGTTGATGCTCTGCCTGCGCGACACCGTCGAAACCGTACGTCGCCACCTCGATGCCCAGGTCGAGGCGCTCGTCTCCCACATCGAGGCCCACCGTCGCACGCTGATGGCCGGCCGCACGCTGGCCCAGCATGCCGTGCCGATCACCTTCGGGCTCAAGGCCGCGACCTGGCTCACCGCCGTGCTCGATGCGCGCGAATCCCTTGCTGCACTGAGGTTTCCCGCCCAGATCGGCGGCGCCGCCGGCACCCTCGCTGCCGCCGCAGCCTTGGGCGGCGAGACAACTGCTGGTGAAGCAGGCCGATCGGGTGGGACGCCTGCTGGTTCACCAGCAGTTACGCCAGCGCTGGGCCTTGCCGAGCGCGCCGCCACCGCGCTGGGCCTCGAGGCCCGTCCTCCCTGGCACACCTCGCGGCGCCCGATCACGGCCGTCGGTGACGCGCTGACGGCCACGACCGACGCGTGCGGACGGATCGCCGCCGACGTGATCACCCTGAGCCGGACCGAGATCGGCGAGCTGTCCGAGCCGGCCGGCCGGGGTGGGTCGAGCACCATGCCGCACAAGCGGAACCCGGCACTGTCGGTGCTGATCCGTCGCGCCGCCCTGACGAGCCCGGGGCTGAACTCGACGCTCCACCTCGCGGCGGCACTTAGCAACGACGAACGTCCCGACGGCGCCTGGCACGCCGAGTGGGCGACGTTGCGCGACCTCGGTCGACGTACGGCCGTGGCGGCGAGCCAGACCGCGGAACTGCTCACCGGTCTCGTGGTCCACGCCGACCGGATGGCCGCCACCGTCGCTGCCCACCATGACGACCTGCTGGCCGAGCAGGACTCGATCACCGCCTTCGCCGGCGCCGAGCCGGCCAGCGACCCCGACTACCTGGGTGAGACCGACCGCATCATCGACGCGGTCCTCGCCCGCGCCGACGCGTTAACTGCTGGTCAACGCGCGGCCGGCGCACCCTCCCAGGCCGATCCACCAGCAGTTATCAAGGAGCACGAGTGAGCATCCCCAAGATCACCGGCGTCGAGCTCGGAGGGGACGCCACCAGGCCGCTCCTCGTCGTCGGGCCGTCGCTCGGCACCTCCGCCACCACGCTGTGGGGTGAGGTCGCCGCCCGGCTCTCCGACAGCTTCCACGTCGTGGGCTGGAACCTCCCGGGACACGACGGCGCCCCGGTGGGCGAGCCGTTCACGATGGCCGAGCTCGCCGCCGGCGTACTCGCCTATGTGGACGGTGTCCGGACCGCTCGCGGGCAGGAAAGCCCCGACTCGGCGGCAGGAAAGCCCGGATTCGCGTATGCGGGGGACTCGGTCGGTGGGGCGGTCGGGTTGCAGCTCCTCCTCGACGCGGCCGATGACGTCAGCGCCGCGGTGCTGCTGTGCACGGGCGCGAAGATCGGAGAGCCCGACGCGTGGCACGAGCGTGCCGGCGTCGTCCGGACCTCGGGCACGCCCACCCAGGTGAGCGGATCGGCCCAGCGCTGGTTCGCGCCCGGCTTCCTCGAGCGGGAACCGCAGACGGCGACCGCGCTGCTCGGGGTGCTGCAGATGACCGACGCCGAGGGCTATGCCCAGGTCTGCGAGGCGCTGGCCGGCTTCGACGTGCGCGACCGGCTCGGTGAGATCAGCGCGCCGGTGCTCGCGATCGCCGGGGCGGAGGACGTCCCCGCCCCGCCGGCCGGCCTCGAGGAGATCGCCGCCGGCGTCCAGCGTGGGCAGGTCGTCGTCCTGGACGGCGTGGCCCATCTCGCGCCTGCCGAGGACCCGACCCGCGTGGCCGACCTGCTGCGCGACCACGTCGGCACCGGCTCCCCGGCCTCTCCCGCTTCGCCCACCCTCCAGCAGGTGTACGACGCCGGCATGACGGTGCGTCGCGCGGTGCTGGGCGACGCCCACGTCGACCGTGCCACAGCCGCGATCACGCCGCTGACGGCGGAGTTCCAGGAGCTCATCACGCAGTACGCGTGGGGCAGCATCTGGACCCGGCCCGGCCTCGCGCGCCGTGACCGCTCCATCGCCGTCCTCACCGCGATGATCGCCCGTGGCCACCACGAGGAGCTGGCGATGCACATCCGCGCTGCCCGGACGAACGGGCTCACCGTCGAGGAGATCAAGGAGGTCATCCTCCAGTCGGCGATCTACTGCGGCGTGCCCGACGCGAACACCGCGTTCCGGATCGCCCAGCGGGTCCTCGACGAGGGCTGAGCGATCCGGAGCGGGGTCAGACCGGCTGGGGGACGGCGTCCGCGGCCTCCGTGGCCGCGCTCCGCTTCGGCAGCGTCGCGACCGCCGCGAGTCCCAACACCCCGACGGCTGCGAAGAAGTAGAAGCCCCAAGGGTGGCCCCAGCCGGCGGTGAGGAGCGCACCCGTGATCGACGGACCGACGATGGAGCCGATCCGGCCGATGCCCGAGGCAGAGCCGAGCGCCGTGCCACGGACGCTCGCCGGGTAGAAGTGCGTCACGTAGGCGTAGACCAGCACCTGCGCGGAGAAGACGAAGACACCGGTGAGGAAGACGACCACGTCAAGCAGCAGGGTGCTGTCCATCCTCACGCTGAGCAGCGCCAGCATCACGGCGGCGACGGCGAACCAGATCAGGGCGGTCCACTTGATGCCCCGCCTGTCGGCGATGACACCGCCGACGATGAGGCCGACCACTCCGCCGATGTTGAGGATCAGCAGCTGGGTGACGGCGGCCGGGACGGCGTACCCGGCCTCGACCATCAGCTTGGGCAGCCAGGTGTTGAGGCCGTAGACGAGGAGCAGGCCCATGAAGGACGCCACCCAGATGCCGATGCCGGCACGGAGGTACGCCGGCTTGAGCAGCTCCGTGAAGGGAACCCGCTCGGTCTCCGACTCCTTGGCCTTGAGGAATGCGGCCGACTCGGGAAGCTTCCACCACTGGATCGCGGCGATGACCAGGCCGGCGACACCGAGGACGTAGAAGAGGACCTGCCAGTGCTCGGCGTAGTGCAGCGCGAGCAGCGAGGTGATGACGGCACCGGTGTGGTACCCGGTCATGGTGAGGGTGCTGGCACGGGCGCGCTGCGTGGCGCGGAGGTTCTCGGCCATCATCGTGAGGGAGACCGGCATGCAGGCACCGAGGCCAAGACCCGCGATGAGGCGAAGCGCCGCGAACATCGCGACCGAGCCGGCCATCGGCACCAGGAGGGTGAAGACCGAGAAGAGCACGACGGAGCTGATCAGGAGCCGGCGGCGACCGAGGAGGTCCGCGAGCGGGCCGACACTGATCGCGCCGATGGCGACACCCACGAGCGAGAGGGTGGCGATCGTGGTGGCGTCACCGGTGGTGATGCCGACGTGCTGGGTCTTGATCAGGGTCGGGATGATCGCGCCGAGGACGACGAGGTCGTAGCCCTCGAGCATCACCGTGATCCAGCACAGCGCGATGGTCCATGCGCCCGCGGGTCGGGGGCCGGGAGTGGCGGTAGCCATGGTCGTTCTCTCTCTGTCGGGGTGGGACGGGCGGATCAGAAGGGGTAGTCGGCAATGTCCGGGCGGACGGTGAGCCACTGCGTCTCGGTGAACGCCTCGAGGTTGGCGGCACCGCCACCGAACCGGGACCCGGTGCCCGACGCCTTCATGCCGCCGAAGGGGGCGTTGGGCTCGTCGCTGACGGTCTGCTCGTTGATGTGCACCTTGCCGGAGTCGACCTGGTCGGCGAGCTTCATCGCGGTGCCGACGTCGCCGAGGATCCCGACGGACAGCCCGTACTCGCAGTCGTTGACGATCGCGGCCGCCTCCTCCAGCGTCGAGAAGGAGAGCACCGGTGCGACCGGGCCGAAGACCTCCTCCCGCCAGGCGGGCATGGCGGTCGTGACGCCGGTGAGCACGGTCGGGAGGTACGCCGGCCCCTTGGTCTCGCCGCCGGCTGCGACCGTCGCACCGGCCTCGACGCTGGCGGTGACGATGCCGTGGATGCGCTCGAGCTGGCGGTGGTCGATGATCGGGCCGAGCGCGACCTCCTCACGGGCCGGGTCGCCGACGGGCAGCGCCTTCGCCTTGCCGGCCAGCGTGGCGACGTACTCCTCGACGAGGGACTCGTGGACGATGTGCCGGCCGGTGGTCATGCAGATCTGGCCCTGGTGGAGGTAGGAGCCGAACGCACCGGCCGAGGCGGCCTTGGCGACGTCGGCTCCGGGCAGGACGACGAGGGCGTTGTTGCCGCCGAGCTCCAGGTGGGCGCGCTTGAGCAGGCGTCCGGCCTGCTCGCCGATCATGCGGCCGACGGGGGTGGAGCCGGTGAAGGAGATGACCCGCACCTCGGGCGCCTCGACGACCGCCTGGCCGACGGACGCGTCACCCGGCAGCAGGTGCAGGACACCGTCGGGCAGCCCGGCCTCCTCGAAGATCCGGGCGATGACGACGCCACCGCTGATGGCGGTGCGCGGGTCGGGCTTGAGCAGGACCGCGTTGCCCAGCGCGAGCGCGGGGGCGGCCGAGCGCAGGCCCAGGATGAGGGGGAAGTTGAAGGGTGCGATCACGCTGACCACGCCGGCCGGGCGGCGGCGGGCGAAGGACCAGCGCGCCTCGTCGGAGGTCAGCACCTCGCCCTGCGGGTGCGAGGGCAGGCCGGCGCACTCGTAGCACTCGCCGACCGCCAGGCCGGCCTCGAAGGCGGCCTTCGCACGGACCGAGCCGGCCTCACGGACGAGCCACTCCTCCACCTCGGCGGAGTGCTGGGCGAAGAGGTCGCCGGCACGGCGGAGGACCGCGGCCCTCTCGGCCGGCGTGCGTGCCGCCCACTCGCGCTGCGCCTCGGCAGCCCGGGTCGCCGCACGGGTGACATCGGCGGCGGTGGCCTGGCCGACGACGCCGAGCTGGTCGCCGGTGGCCGGCTCGACGACGGCGTACTCCGTCGGAGAGTCCTGCCAGCCGTCGCTGAAGAATCGCTTGCTCCAGATGGTGGAGTCCAACAGGGTCATGTCGGTTCCTCTCTCGTGCTTCGTTCGGGTGGGTCAGGCGTTGGGGGCGGTGACGGTGGTGTCGACCTGCACCAATCGCGGCCCGTCGGTCGGCGTGGCGAGGATGGACCGGAGCTCCTCGGCCGAGGCCGCGTGGACGGCAGGCACGCCGTACCCCTCGGCGATGCGGGTGAAGTCGAGCCCGGGCACGTCCAGGCCGGGCACGTCCGGCGTGCCGAGCAGGTCGCTGAACCAGCGCAGGGCGCCGTAGGTGCCGTTACGCAGCAGGACGATCGTGACCGGCACGCGCTCCTGGGCGGCGGTCCAGAGGGCGGTGATGCCGTAGTTCGCCGAGCCATCGCCGATCACGCCGACGACCGGTCGGTCGGGGTGGCCCAGCGCGACGCCGACGCTCGCAGGGAGGCCGTAGCCCAGGCCACCGGCCGCGGGGAAGTAGTAGGAGCCGGGACGCCGCAGATCCATCTGTCGCCACCACGACGACGTCGTGGAGGTGGACTCGACGACGTATGCCGTGTCGGCGGGCTGCTGGTCGCGCAGCGCCGCGAAGACCTCCTCCGGGTGCAGGCGACCGCCCTCGCCCGTGCGGGGTGACGGGGGTGCGGTGTGACCCGCACCCGCGATGTCGGAGTTGCGCGGGTCGAGCTGCTTGAGGAGCAGGTCGATGGCTGCGCCCGGTTCGGCGACCAGCGCCTCGCCCATCGGTGCGCGGGCCGCCGCCGAGGCGTCATCCGTGACCTGGATGAGCCGGGTGCCGGCCGGGAGGAAGGGGCCGGGCTGGTGCTCGTGGTAGCGGAACACCGGGGCCCCGAGGACGAGCACGAGGTCGTGCCCCTCGAAGGCGGCCGAGACCGGCGCGATCCCGGCGGGGAGGACGCCGCGGAACAGCGGGTGACGGTTGGGGAAGGGCAGGCGGAACTGGGAAGGCGCCGCCCAGACCGGGGCCGCGAGCAGCTCGGCGAGGTCGACCGCGCGGTCGAAGAGGCCCTGGGTGTCGACGTCTCCGCCGAGCACCAGCAGCGGGTTCTCGGCAGCGGCGACCTGCTCGACCAGCCAGTGCGCCTGCTCGTCGTCGGGCACGCCGGCGCGCCGGACGCTCCGGCCCACGACGGCCGCGGCGTTGTCGCCGGCGTCGACCGCCCAGTCGTCGTACGGCACCGAGAGGTACGTCGGGCGGCGCTGCAGCTCGGCCTCGAAGAGCGCCTGCGCCATGGCCCGCGGGACGTCCTCGGCGCAGGCCGGCTCACCGGCCCAGCCGACGAGCGGCCGCATCAGGGCGCCGGGGTCGACGTTGGCGAGGTTGGCCTCCAGCCCGATCGCCGGGCGCACCTGCTGCCCCGCCATGACGACCAGGGGCGTGCGCGCGGCCACCGCGTTGGTGAGCGCACCCAGGCCGTTGCCCGAGCCCGAGGCGGCGTGCAGGTTGACCAGCACGGGACGCCCCGTCGCCTGGGCGTAGCCGTCGGCCATGGAGACCACCGCACCCTCGTGGAGGCCGAGGACGTAGCGGAAGCCCGCGGGCAGCTCGGCGAGGAACGGAAGCTCGTTGGAGCCGGGGTTCCCGAAGATCGTCGTGAGCCCACGGCGCTCCAGGAGCTCGTGGACGAGGTGGCGTACGGACGGCACAAGGTTCCTTTCCCCGGTAGTGACCGCAGTCACACTACGTACGGCGAGATCTGTAATCCAATAGATGTCACGACACGACGACATAGACTGGATCTATGGCGGATTTCGACCTCAACCTCGCGCGGGTCTTCGTCCTGCTGTACGAGACCGGCAGTGTCACGGTGACTGCAGAGGCGCTCCACGTCACCCAGCCCACGGTGAGCTACAGCCTGGGCAA